>CACONS010000001.1 GCA_902628645.1 uncultured Alphaproteobacteria bacterium
AATTCACTTCCAAAATCAATCAACATGCTTATCAGTTTTGTTGTAATGATGAATTTTGGTTATTTTACATTAATGTTTTACGTAAAAATTTTAGATATTAATTATTTTATTTCATGATAACGAGATTTTCAGTACCAAATCTTCATGAAACTACAATTCATCTAACAAATGTTGTTAATGGAAAAATAGTACCTGATAAAATATTAACTAATGCAAAAATATTATCGACTTACACTGATACTATTTTAGAAAATAAAGAAATCTGGATTTCTAAAGGTAGAATAGCATGTATTAGAAATAATAATGACCATAAAAATTTTTTTAATACAAAAGATATTTCAGTATTTGACGTCGAAAAAAATATTTTAGCACCAGGTCTAATAGATCCACATATGCATATTGAGAGTAGTATGATTACTGGTTGTGCTTATGCAGAAGCAGCATTATTAAATGGCACTACTACAATTTTTTGTGACTCTCATGAAATTGGAAATGTTTTAGATACTGATGGTATCGAATGGATGCTTGAAGATTGTCGTAAAGCACCATTATCTATTTTCTTGACTCTACCAAGTACTATTCCAGCAACGAACGATGATTTAGAAACAGCCGGAGGTAATTTAACTGCTAAAAAAACAGCTAACCTTTATGACAAATGGCCAGAAATATTAGGTCTTGGAGAAAAAATGGATTTCGTATCTGTTTGTCAAGGAGATGAACGATCACATAGTATTATTTCTGAAACTTTAAAACGAAATATACCAATTAGTGGACATGTATTTGGTAGAGAATTTGTAGCTGCATATGCAGCAAGTGGAGTTACTGATACGCATGAAGCAGAAGAAAAATTATTTACTAATGATTTGCTAGATGCTGGTTTATGGATTTTTTTAAGAGGTGGAAATCCTCAAACACCATGGAATAGTATTAAAGAAGCAATTAAAGTTTTAACTGAAAATAATGTTAGCTCAAAAAGGATATGTGTGTGTACTGATGACAGAGATGCAGATGATTTATTTAATTTTGGTCTAGACTGGGTAGTAAGACAGGCTAATCAGCTTGGAATAGATAAAACAACATCTTGGTCAATGGGATCACTTCATCCAGCTACAAGATATAATATTGATAGAGATTATGGAGCTTTAGGACACAGCAGAAGAGCTGATGTAATTATGTTAGATGAAAATTTAAATGTTCATAACACTTGGTTAGGAGGAGAGTTAGTTGTTCAGAATTCAAAAATTACTTCAATTCTCGAAAAACAACTTGAAAATAATCGATATGAATATCCTAAGAGGGCATACAATACAGTTATACTACCTAAAGAGGTTAAATTAATTCCAGATATTCCTAAAAAAGAAAATTTAAAAATAAATATCATTAAAACTGAGCTTCCAGGAATTATGACAACTAGAGAAACTATAAGTGTAAAAAAAACTATTACTAATTGGGAAAATTTTATCAAAGAGAATGATCTCTGCCATTTATGTGTTATTGAAAGACATGGTCGAAATGGAGAATTTGCTCATGGATTTTTAAAAAACTTTAAACTTAGAGCAGGAGCAATTGCAAGTTCAGTTGGACATGATGCTCATAATGTAATTGTAGCTGGTATGAATGAGAAGGATATGAAATTTGCTTTAGATATAATAAATGAAACTCAAGGAGGTATAGTAATTGTTAATGATGGCAATTTAATCGCTAAAGTAGAATTACCCATTGCTGGGTTACTTTCTGATAAAAGAGCAAACATAGTTGCCAAAGAAAATAAAAATCTTAAAGAAGAATGGGCAAAAGCAGGTTGCACACTTCCATATATGGGATTTAACTTATTGCCTTTATCTGTAATTCCAAATTTTAGAATAACCAATAAAGGTTTAGTTGATGTTAATGCAATGAAACTTATTCCTTTATTTGAATAATTTAAATTTAATTAATATTTTTCATTTTTTTTAAATATGATAAGAAATTATCTTTAAGAATGGATAAGGTCTTATTTATATTACATCAAAAAACATCAGTTCCTGGGGATATTGGAAATAAATTTCAGGAAAGAGGTTATGATATCGAAATTTGTAGACCTCCATTAGGTGATGAACTTCCTATAAATTTAATTAATTATTCAGCTATTGTAGTTTTTGGTGCTCCGGGAAGTATTAATGATGATGATGAATTTATAAAAAAAGAAATAAATTGGATAAATAATGTAATTAAGTCTAATGTTCCATTTCTTGGGATATGTTTTGGTGCACAACTATTGGCTAAATATCTTGGTTCAGAAATTAAAGTTAATTCGCAAGGTTTGTCTGAAATTGGATTTTATAAAATAAATCCAACTGAAATTGGAAATAATTTATTCCAATTCCAAGATACTTTTTTTCAATTTCATTCAGAAGGTTTTGATCTTCCAACAGGTTGTGAATTATTAGCTAGAGGTGATGTTTTTAATAATCAAGCATTTAGATACAAAAATTGTTATGCTTTACAATTTCATCCAGAAGTAAATTTAAAAGTTCATATCAGGTGGATTTTTTTGGTTTTACTTAAAAATCCTAAGAAATTATTTGTAAAAGGAGCACAAAATATCTTCACTCAATTTTTCCTAAGATTTAAGTATAATAAATCAATATCAAATTGGCTAGATAATTTTCTAGATCAATATCTTTTAAAAGAAAGATAAAAATCCTTTGTTTAAGATTAGGAAATTATTTTATTCACCAGTTAAATCACTATCTTTTTCATCTGTAAATGATTTAAAAATTATAAAAAGAATTGGAATAAAATTTGATAGAAATTTTGCATTTACGAGAGATTTAGATGACGAAAGCATAAAAATTATACTAAAAAAACCTTCAGAAAGAAAAATTATTAATTTTTTGTCATTAAAACATTTTCCTGAGCTAAATGAATATAATTTTGAATTTCATAATGATATTTTAAAACTTAAAAATAAAGACATTATTCTCTTAAGTGTTAATATAAATAATAAATCAGATTTAAATCTATTATGTGATAAAATAAAATCAATCATACCAAAGGTGAAAAATATCCAATTTTTAAAAGACGAAATAAATCCTTTTTTTGACACCATGCCATCAAAAACAATATCAATGATAAATCTTAACAGTATTAAGGATTTTGAAAAAAAACTTTCAAAACAAATAGAATATGAAAGATTTAGAGGAAATATTTATATTGATCAACTGGAAGCTTGGGGGGAAAGAAAATTAGTTAATAAAACTTTAATTATTAATAATGTTAAATTTAAAGTTTTGAGAGAAATTCCAAGATGTTCTGCAACTAATATTAAGCCTAATTCATCTACTTCTAATTTATCCATTCCAATGAGTTTAAAACAAATTTATAATCATATTAATTTAGGTATATATTTACTCCCTCTTAATGATGGAAATATAAGACTAAATGATAATGTTTTGATTGATGTCTAAATTTATAAATAAACATTCTGAAAAAATAACAGGTTATTTATTCATTCTTCCGGCAGTATTAATAATAAGTTTATTTGGAATATTTCCAGTATTTTTTGGTATGTACATGAGCGTTCATAAATGGAAAGTTTTCAAGGGTAGATTTCTAGGATTGGAAAATTATGAAAAAATTTTAGGCAATATACCTGCTTTTGGTTTTTTTATTATTGGATTACTTCTTCTGATACTAAGCTACTGGATATGGAGTGAGTTCAAAACAAAGTTCAAGAATAAAATAATTATCCCATTACTTTCATTAGCAATACTTTTTTTAGGATTATATTTAATTAATATAAATTGGGATCGAATGCTATTATATGGTGATGAAGATTATTTATATTCTCTGATATATACATTATATTATTCTTTCTTTACTATTATTTTTGAAGTTGGTCTTGGTTTAATAATAGCATTTGCTCTCTACCAAAAATTAGCAGGTAAACAATTTTTTCAAATGATTTTATTATTTCCATACATCACTCCTGCTGTAATGGGTGCTGCGGTTTTCTTTTTAATTTTTGGTAAAGCAGAAAACTCATTTTTAAATCAATTCATTGGTATATTTGGAATAGAACCTCAATTATGGTTATTTGATAAAAGACCAATTACTGAAGTTTTATTTGGAATAAAAATTGATGGGTTATTTGCTGGTCCAAGTTTAGCACTTATGTCATCAATTCTATATGGTATATGGTCATATACTGGTTATTATGCAATAATACTTTTAGCTGGACTTTCTATTATTCCATCAGACTTATATGAAGCTGCAAAAGCAGAGGGTGCAAGTCGATGGCAAACGTTTATAAAAATTACTGTACCACTGCTTATGCCAATAATATTTTTTTTAATGTTAACAGGATTTATAAATACCTTCCAAGCATTTAATAGTATTTTTGTAATGCAAACATCATCTGCTGGAGATACTATGGATGTAGTAACAATTGAAATATTTGATCATTTTTGGGGTAGGGTAAAATATGGATATGCTGCTGCTGAAGGTGTAATTTTATTCATTATTTTAAATGTTTTAGCAATATCACAGTATGTGATTTTTAGAAAAAAATTAAATTATGACTAGAATATTTAATTCAGAGACCAGAATACCTTATTTAATTTTACTAATAGTATTCACTGTTTCAATTTACCCTTTTTTTTATATGATTAGCACTTCTTTAATGACTGCAGGAGAAGCTTCAAATCAATATTTTCTCCCTAAAAAATTAATGTTTGAAAACTACTATGAAGTTTGGACATCAAACAGATTTCAACGCTATACTATAAATAGTTTAATAATAAGTTCTATAACAGTTTTTGGGGTATTACTTACTTCAATACCAGCAGCTTACTCATTTGCAAAAATTAATTTTCCTTTAAAAAATATTATTTTTTATCTTTTATTATTATCATTGATGATACCTGAAATTATTACTTTGCTACCTCATCTATTAATTATCAGAGGAGAAATCATTCCGCTACCTTTTGGACCTTCTTGGATGAATACTCTACAAGGATTAACTGTCCCATTTATGGGTAATATTTTTGTAATTTTCTTGTTAAGACAATATTTTAAAAAAATTCCTAACGAACTTTGGGATGCTGCAAGGTTAGATGGCTCATCACACATTAATTTTTTATTAAAAGTTGTAATTCCTATGAGTAAACCAATAATAGTTACGGTATCTTTATTCACTTTTATCATTGCCTGGAATAGTTTTGCTTGGCCTTTATTAATTTTAACAAGAGATGATTGGTATCCAGTTACTGTATCAATTTATAGTTTCGTAAGAGAAGTTGGTCCAAATTTCAATCTACTGATGGCAGCTTGTCTAATAGCAATATCACCAATTCTCCTGCTTTACTTCTTTACTCAAAAGTTATTCATAGAAAGTATATCAAATTTTGGATTAAAAGAATAAAATCGTATTTTTTTTGTAACAAAATTGTAATTTAATAAGTATATTAAAGCTTATTTAAGATGAGGTGATTATGATTTTTTTTAAATATTTTATAAAATTACTTTTTGCTTCAATTTTTTTTATTTCTTCTCAATCAATTGCTATAACTGCTCAAGATATTGAAAATGCCGATCCATCAGGTCAAACTGTAGAATTCTGGGTTCAATATTCTGATGAAAGATTAGATGCAATGATGGCAAGGGCTGAAAGATTTGAAGCTGAAACAGGAATTAAGGTAAATGTGGTTCACAAAGGACACTATGGTAAAGTTCAATCTGCAATGATGTCTGCTGCAGGAACTAAAGACATTGCTGATGTAGCAAGAGGATATGGTAATGCTGCTGCTGATATGTACCTTATTGGAGCATCAATTGATCAGTCTATATTAGCGAATAGTAAAAAATGGGGTGTAACTCAAGATGATATCGATGACTGGGGTGCAAATTGGACAGTTGGATATTCACCATATTTCGATGGAAATCCTAAGCTATTGCATGAAGTTGGTAAATCTATTGAAATACTATATTACAATGCTGACTGGCTAAAGGAATTAGGATTAGATGAGCCAAAATCACCTGCAGATTTTGCTAAAGCTGCTTGTGCTGCTACAAATCAAGATTTTAGTGGTAAGATGGGTGATGACGTTCCAAGCTATGGATATGAAATTGACACAGATGCTAGTAATTTTGCTGCATGGGTTTTTGCTCATGGCGGTGATGTTTTTGATTATGATGCAGGTCAATATATTTATAATGGACCAAAAGCCGTTGAAGCTATGGAGTTTATTCAAGGAATGGCTAACAAAGGATGTGCTATTGTTGCAAGAGGTAAATATACTGATCAACAATATCTTGGACAAGGATCAGTATTATTTGCCGCTGGTTCAACTTCAGGAATTACATACTTTGAAAAATCAATAGCTGAAGGCTACAACGGAAACTGGGATGTTGCACCAATATCTCACACCACAAATGAACCTGTTTTAAACTTATATGGTGGTGGATTAATTATGGGTAATACTGGCGATGCCAATAGAATGGTAGCTGCTTATCAGTGGATGAAGTATATTTCTAATACTGAAAACTCAGCTGTTTGGTCTACAGAAAGTGGTTATGGTTTTGTAAGAACATCTTCAGCTGATCACCCACTAATTGCAGAAAAGAGAGCAGAGTTAGCTCAATATGATAAATCTTTAGGAATGGTTCAGTTTGGTAAAGGTGAACCTTCAGTTCCTGGATATTATTCTGTTAGAGGTGAGGTTGAAAAAGCTTATGCAGCAATAATTAATGGTGATGATATTATGTCAACATTAAATCAGTTAAATGAAGATGCTAATGCTATCTTAGCTGATGCAACTGCAGAGTAATATAATATTTAAATTTTAAATAGGGTGGTTTATACCACCCTTTTTTTTTATGATTATTGTTTGCTCTTTAAATGATTTAAATAATGTATGTGAAAGTGTAAAACCTAGATTTGTTATATCTGTAATAGACCCTGGTTATGCACCTGAAACACCTAAAAGTGTAGAACATCATTTAAAATTAGGTTTTGATGATATTGTTAAAATTAGTCCTGAAAATAAAATTTTTAGACTTAATACAAATGATATTCCTCAAAAATTGCCTGCAGAAAATGATATAAATTCTATAGTTGAATTCACTAAAAATTATAAAGATGATGAAAATATAGTAATTCATTGTTGGTGTGGAGTATCTAGATCTATGGCTACCGCAACATATCTTTTATGCAGAAATAATACATCGACAATTGAAGAAAATATTAAATACATGCGAGTAGTTGCACCTCATGCGAACCCTAATAAACTAATGATTAAATTATTTGAAAACAAACTTAATTTAAAAAATGAAATTTCATATGCTTTTGAAAAATTTCCTTACACTAAAACATACGATTGCTCTTCAAATTTTGCTCCAGTTACTTTATTTGATATTAAAGAGATAAAGAAATTAAAATGAAAGAATATGTAAGAACAATTGCTGATTATCCCGTAAAAGGCATTCAATTTAGAGATATCACTACACTTCTCCAAAATGCAGGACATTTAAAAAAAGTAATTGATGACATGACTGTACCATGGAAAGGCAAAAAAATAGATGCAGTTTTAAGTATAGAGTCAAGAGGATTTATTATGGCTGGAGCTATTGCTTATTTTTTAAATGCTGCTTTTATTCCTTTAAGAAAACCACACAAACTTCCTTTTGAAACATATAAAGTTTCATATGATTTGGAATATGGCTCTACTGAAATGCATATTCATACTGATGCTTTAGAGGGTCATAAAGATTTGTTAATTATAGATGATCTACTTGCCACTGGAGGCACTGCTCTAGCAGCAGTAGAATTAATTGAAAAATTTAAAAATAAAAACATTGTTGGTGCAGGCTTTATTATTAATCTTCCAGATTTAAAAGGTGATAAGAAATTACAAGCTAAAGGAATTAATATTCATTCATTAATGGAGTTTTAAATGAGAAATGCAGTTATAGTTGGTTACAAAAGATCACCATTCACTTTTGCACGTAAAGGAGAAATGGCTAACATAAGACCGGAAGACATGCTATCACAAACAATAAATCAATTACTTAATGAAATACAAATTAATAAAAATGACATAGAAGATATTATTACTGGTTGTGCGTATCCTGAAGGAGCGCAAGGTAATAATATTGCTAAAATTGTTTCATTTATGACAGATATGCCAGAACATGTAGCAGGTATGACAGTTAACAGATGGTGCGGTTCTTCTATGCAAGCAATTCATGATGCAACAGGAGCAATTGCAATTAATTCTGGAGATGTTTTTTTATGTTGTGGTGTAGAAAGTATGACATTTATACCTATGAATGGTTTAACCTACGATCCTCATCCACAATTAAGTAAGGATAATCCAAATGTATATATGTCTATGGGTATTACTGCTGAAAATGTTGCAAAAAAATTCAATATTTCTCGAAAAGAGCAGCAAGATTTTGCTATTAGCAGTCACTTCAAAGCTAATTTAGCAAGAGAGTCAAACATATTTGATAATGAAATAGTTTCTATTTCAAATAATAATGAGACAATTACAAAAGATGGAGGAATTAGACCTAATACCTCACATGAAATTTTAGACGGTTTAAAACTTGCTTTTGATGAAAATGGAACAGTTACAGCTGGTACTGCTTCACCATTAACAGATGGTGCATCAGCAGTTGTTGTTTGTGAAGAGGAATACGCAAAAAATAATAATCTTAATATTTTAGCTCGTATAAAATCTACAGCTGTAGTTGGTTGTCCACCAGAATTAATGGGTCTTGGCCCAATTAATGCATCTAAAAAAGCTCTAAAAAGAGCTAATTTATCTATTTCCGATATTGATATTGTGGAACTAAATGAGGCATTTGCTTCTCAATCTTTAGCATGTATTAAAGAATTAAATATGGACATAAATAAAGTAAATATCCATGGTGGAGCAATTGCATTAGGACATCCTTTAGGTGCTACTGGAGCAAGGATTACTGGTAAAGTTGCAACTTTATTACAAAATAATAATAAAAAGTATGGATTAGCGACACAATGTATAGGTTTAGGTCAAGGTATTGCAACTGTGTTAGAAAATATTAATTAAATATCATGCAAATTTATAAAACACCGCTACGTGAGTTTAAATTTCTAATTGAAGACTTTTTAAATCTTAAGGAAAGCCAAACATTAAAAAAATTAGATTTAGAAACAAGCGATCTAATGCTTATTATTGAAGAAGCAGCAAAACTATGTGAAGAAACCTTACTCCCGCTTAATCAAAGTGGGGATAGTGAAGGATGTTCTTTTAATAATGGAGTTGTGACTGCACCAAAAGGATTTAAAGAAGCTTATAAAACTTTTTCTGAAAATGGCTGGCAGGGACTGAAAGTAAAAGAAGAATTTGGTGGCCAAAACCTACCTTATATTATGAATATGATTTTAGATGAAATGATAAGCTCTACTAATATGTCATTTGGTCTTTACCCAGGTCTTACAGCAAATGCAATCGATGCAATTGAAAAGAGTGCTAATGAAGATTTGAAAAATACTTATTTGCCAAATTTAACTAGTGGTAAGTGGACAGGAACAATGAATTTAACTGAACCTCAATGTGGAACAGATCTTGGATTAAGTAAAACAATGGCAACACCATTAGATGATGGAAGTTATAGCATTACTGGTACCAAAATTTTTATTACCTGTGGAGAGCATGATCTAAGTGATAACATTATTCATTTAGTACTAGCAAGAACACCAAATGCGCCCCCTGGTATAAAAGGTATAAGTTTATTCTTGGTTCCTAAATTTTTACCAAATGAAAGTGGTGATTTTGTTGATAGAAATAAAGTTGAATGTGGATCAATAGAAAAGAAGATGGGTATCCATGCTAGTCCAACCTGTGTAATGCATTACAATGAAGCTAAGGGCTGGCTAGTAGGCGATATTAATAAAGGAATGAGAGCGATGTTTATAATGATGAATGGAGCTCGTTTGTTTGTAGGCATACAAGGCTTAGGTTTATCAGAAACTGCTTATCAATCAGCACTTTATTATTCGAAAGAGCGTTTACAAGGAAAATTATCTTCCAGTAATCAGGTAGCCGATCCTATAATTGTTCATCCTGAAATAAGAAAAAACTTATTGTATATAAAATCCATTAATGAAGCAGTTAGAGGTTTAACTTTATTGGCTGGAAATCACTTTGATAATATTGAAAATTCTTCAGATGATAAAGAAAAGAAATTATCTGAAAATTTTATAGCTCTCATGACGCCAATTATTAAATCGTATGCTTCAGATAAATCTGTAGAAAATACAAATAGAGCTATGCAAATCTATGGTGGTCATGGTTTTATTACTGACCATGGAATGGAACAATTAGTAAGAGATGCTAGAATTACAACAATCTATGAAGGAACGAACGGAATTCAAGCTCTAGATTTGATAGGAAGAAAATTACAAACTGACAATGGTGCATTATTCAATGAATTTTTTACTATGATTGATAATTATCAAGTTAAAATTTCTAATAATCAAGATATGAAAAAATATATTGATTTATTTATGCCTTCATATGATTCTTACAAAAGTATTTTTGAATATATTAAATCGTTAAATGATGAAAATGAGATTAATTCTCATGCTGTAGAATTTTTAAACTTATCATCTTTGATCTCTCTAGGTTATATTTGGTTGCACTATATAGAAATTTCATTAGCAAAATTAGAAAAGCATGATGAAAGTTTTTATAAATCTAAAATTGAAACTGGTAACTTCTTTTTAACTAAATTATTAGGTGAAACACAAGTTCTTTGTCAAAATATAAGATCTGGTGGAAAATACTATAATGATTATAATGATAAATATTTTGAAACAGCAATCTAATGACTATAAAAATTTATAAACCGTCAAAAACTTCCATGCAATCGGGTTTTAAAAAAACTAAATTATGGTTGGCTGAATATATTTCTGAAATAGAAAAAGTAAAAGATTCTTTAATGGGGTGGAATAGTTCATTAGACACAAAATCTCAGATTAAACTTTTTTTTGACACCAAAGAACAAGCTATTGAATGGGCAAAAAAAAATAATTATCAATATTTTGTCGAAGAACCAAAGCAAAGAAAAATTAAACCAAAAAGTTATGCTTCAAATTTTGATACAAATAGAAAAGAGCCTTGGACACATTAAGTATAATTTCTTTCTTTATTTTTTAGACTATGATAAATGCAAACTATGCGCCCGTAGCTCAGTGGATAGAGCAACCGCCTTCTAAGCGGTAGGTCAAATGTTCGAATCATTTCGGGCGCGCCAAATATTAAAATTTTGCTGCCTCCTCATCTATAAATGCATTGAAAGAAACTGATCTTCTTTCCTCATCAGAAAAGAATGGATAGACTGTATGCATCATATAACTAGGAAATATAAATAAATCTCCAACTTCAGGTTTAACATCATACACGGAGGAAACTAAAAGCTGTGTTGATCCATGAATAAATGCAATTTTTCCATTCTTATTTTGATCTTTGTATGATGAGCCTAAGTCCTTTGGCATTTTTGTGTACATTACTCCTGATAGATGGCCATCATGCCAATGAATTGGATTATAATCACTCTCAAATTGACAAACAGCCCAACTAGATTTTAAATCAAATTTCTTAATTTCTTTTTGTAATGTTGATTTAACAAAATTAAATACAAATTCATAAAGAGCATTTTTTAAATTTTGATCAAGAAATTCTTTTGTTAATCTAATTTCATATTTAATTTCGCCTGCTAATTGTTTGCCATGGTATAATTCATCAATTTTATTTTCATCTTTCAATATTTCATCAATATGATTGTTAAGTGTAGTTATTGTATCATCTGATAATTTATATTTGCCTATAGCTGGTGAAAATGGTCGTATAATTTGACCTTGAATCATACTTTCGTTCATATTTTATTAACTTTAATTATATTAAATATTATAATATAGTTAAATAAAATGAAATATAATTTAAAGTGTCATTGTGGAGCGGTTCAATTAGAAGTTTTAACTGACTTAGAAATCATTAAACAGTGTAACTGCTCTATTTGTATAAGAAAAAACGCTAAAATGTGTATGGTTCCTAAAGAAGCAATAAATATTCTTAAAGGAAAAGAAAACTTAACTTCTTACAAATTTAATACAATGATTGCTGAACATTTTTTTTGTAAGATTTGTGGCATCTATACACATCATCATAGGAGAAGTGATCCAAATGGGGCAGCAATAAATATTGGATGTATAGATTCAATTGATCCTTTTAAATATGATGCTGAATTTATTGATATGAAAAATAAATAATTTTATGTCGTTTGAATTTTTAATTTCAAAAATTCAAAAAAATAATTTTTTACTCATAGGTAGAGCTGGGATTGATATTTATCCTGATCCACCAGGAACTAAAACTGAAAACGCCAAATCCTTTGTTACTCATCTTGGAGGATCTTCTGCAAATATGGGTGTTCAATTAACTTTATTTGGAGGTAATTGTAATTTACTGACTAGAGTATCTGATGATGCTTTAGGTAGATTGGCTATTAATCAACTAAATCATTATGGTGTTAAAAATAATTTAGTAGAATTTGAAAAAAATGAATCAAGAATTTCTTTTGCTATTGTCGAAACCACAGTTAAAGATCATCAATCAATTATTTATAGACATAAAGCTTCTGATTTATTTTTAAATAAAGATGATGTTGAAAATGCTAATATACAAAAATTTGATTGTTTATTAATTACTGGAACTTCTTTAGCAGCTGAGCCTTCAAGAAGTGCTACTTTATATGCTTTAGATATAGCAAATAAAAATAATATTCCTGTAATTATGGACATTGATTATAGACCATATACTTGGGAGTCATCAAAAAAAGCAAAAGAAGTTTATAATTTAGCAGCAAGTCAATGTAGTGGTGTAATTGGAAATGATGATGAGTTTGGAGTATTAGCTGGTGATTACAACAATGGTTTGGATCATGCTACACAATTAGCTAAAAATGTAAGCTTAATTATTTATAAAAAAGGCGAAAATGGCTCTATTACTTTTGCAAAGAACAAAGTAATTAAAAAGGGAATATTTCCCGTTAAGCCCTTGAAACCAACTGGAGCCGGTGATGCATTTATGGGATCATTAATTGGATCAATATTAAAGAATAATGATTTAGAAAAATCTATAGAGATTGGTTCAGCCGCAGCAGCTATTGTAGTAACAAAAGTTGGTTGTGCGCCAGCAATGCCAAATTTAAATGAAATTTTAGAATTTATGAAATATAATAAAATTAATGAAGGAGAATAATATGCACATTCCACCATTTGATAATAAAAACAAGCCCATTGTAGATATTGAAGACAGTAGAGTTCCTTTAAATTATTTTAACATAGTAAAATTAAATAAAGATCAATCTTTTGAATATCAAACACCTGGTTATGAAACATGTATAGTGCCTGCTACTGGAACAATTAATGTAGAAATTGAGGGAATAAAAGTTGAGTCATTAGGCACTAGAACAGTTGATGTGTGGGATGGAGAGCCAGAAGGTGTTTATGTTCCGTCTAATACAAAAGCTCAATTTACATCTTCAGTAGATAATTCAGAAATTTTTATTGCTGGCGCAAAGTATGAAAAAACTCTTGAACCATTTGCTGTTAGAACAAATGAAATTGATTTAGTTCAGTACGGCTCTGATGATACAAAAACTCATAGAAAAATTAAACATATATTAGGTGCGAAGCATCATGATAAAGTTGGAAGATTACTTTGTAATGAACTTTATACTGTAGGGCAGGGAGGTTGGTCAGGGTTTCCACCCCATAAGCATGATACAGATCGTCTACCTGATGAAACTAGACATGATGAAACATATAATTACAGATTTAAACCTAATAATGGATTTGGTTTTCAGATGTTTCAACAAGTTAATGAAAAGATTGGTAAAGCTGAACACATAATTGATGGATCAACCATTATGATTAGAACAGGCTATCATCCTTGTGTTGTGGCACCTGGGTATGAGATGTATTATTTTACAATTCTTGGAGGACTGTCTCAAAGATCTCTTGTCCAATTTTTTCAACCTGAGCATGCTTATCAAGTAGAAACTATTCCAGGAATTAAAGACATGATTGCTAAATACAAATAATAAATGACAGCTGTAAATTTAAAAAAAATTTTAAATGATGCAAATAAAAATAATTATGCAGTGGCAGGTTTAGTTGTACTAGGTTGGGATGATGCTCTAGCTTTTACAAAGGCCGCTGATGAAACAGGCATTCCAATTATATTGCAAGCTGGACCCTCATGTAGAGCGCATACACCAATTCCTATATTAGGAAAAATGTTTAGATACTTAGCGAGTCAAACAAAAACGAACATTTGCTGTCACGTTGATCATGGGTACACTATAGATGAATGTTATGAGGGGATTGATAGTGGCTTTACTTCTGTAATGTTTGATGGTTCAAAATTAACTTTAAAAGAAAATATAAAAATTAGTAAAAAAATTGCTTTAAGAGCTCATAAACACAATATTTCTGTTGAAGGGGAAATAGGTTTTGTAGGTTATGATAATGGTAAAATTTCAGAAGGTACTAATATTGAAGATGCAGTAACTTTTGCAAACAAAAGTAATATTGATGCAATGGCAATTTCAGTTGGTAATACACATTTACAAACTTCAAAAAAAGCGAGTATTGATTTCAACAAAATTAATTTAATTGAAGCAAAAACAAAAATCCCTTTAGTTCTTCATGGTTGTAGTGGCATTCCTGTAGAGCAAAGAAAAAAACTAGCTAGAAAAACAAAAGTAGCAAAACTAAATATTGGCACTGAAATTAGAATGACATTTGGGGAGGCTTTGAGAAAAAATCTTAAAAATAATCCAAAAACATATGATAGATTACAATTACTAAAACCTACGATTAAAGATTTAACAAAAGTTACAAAAAAAATTATAAAACAAATTGGCCCAAATTAATGGGACAAATTTTTATTGCAGCACTTAAAGAAGAAACTCCAAATCTTAAAGATTTCCACTATTCAGGTGTGGGAAAGATAAATGCTACAATAAAAATTATGGAATTAATTTCAAAATTTCAACCTAATGAAATAATTAATTATGGAACAGCTGGATCAACAAAGCAAAACTTATCAGGATTGGTTGAATGCACAAAGTTTGTTCAAAGAGATATGGATGCAAGAGGTCTGATGAACTTTAAATTAGGTGAAACTCCTTTTGATCCAATATCAAAAATTACTTATTCTAATGAGGGGTATATATGTGCATCAGGAGATAGTTTTGTTCAATCATCAGTAGAAATAGATTGTGATATTGTTGATATGGAAGCTTACTCTTTCGCTAAAGTATGCAAATTACACAATATTAGATTTAAATGTTTTAAATATATTTCTGATTATGCAAATGAAAATTCGAATAATGATTGGATTGATAATTGCTCAAAAGGAGCTAAATTATTTTCTGAGATATTTCCTCAATTAAAAATATGATTTTAAAAATACTTGAAAAATTAGGAAGGAAAAAAATTGTATTAGATAGAGGTCCTTCGCATCCAGAATTTCATAAGGCAAAACCATGGATGGAAAGATATTATTTATTATTTAGAAAAAGACCCAAATGGTTTCCATTTAATATCTTAATCCATAAAATGTTAGATGATGACCATGGTGAAGGAGTTCATAATCATCTTTGTCCTTATATAACAATAATTTTAAAAGGTGGTTATTGGGAAACAACCAATAAAGGCAAATTTTGGAGATCACCAGGCTACATTGGTTTTAGATCAGCAGATCATTTACATAGAGTTGATTTAAAACCAAATACAAACACTATGACGTTATTTATACCTGGTCCTTTTGGGCTTAGAAAAACTAAAAGAGCTGATTATAAAACAAAAATTTAATAATTTATTTATTTTAAATTATTCCGTCATATATTAATTTACATCCACTCAAAAAAAGCAATACATAAACTATATTAAAAAATAATTTTACAGGAATTTTTTTTTGAAGGAAAAAACCAAACAAAACACTGGTAAAAGCTAGTGGTAGTAAATATAGAGAAATCATAAGGTTGGAGGTTGCTAATAATCCCACATAATAATATGGAATTAATTTAACAAGATTTATAACCATAAATGCTAAGGTCATTGTTCCAATAAATGAAATTTTATCTAACTTTAGAGGTAGCATATAAAAGTTAATAGGCGGATTACCTGCATGAATTAAAAAACTTGTATATCCTGCAATAGATGACCAAAAGTATCCTTTAAATTTAGTTGGTTTAAGTAAATAATTGTTCTTTTGAATAAAGGAAACTAGAACAAAAATTATTGATATAACACCAACCATTATTCTTATCTGATCTTCGTTGGTAAACTCAAAAGTTAAAGTTCCAAATAAAATACCAATTATAGATGCTGGGATTACAATTTTTAAAATACTGTTTATCCATTTTTTCCAATACAAATAGATAGCCGAAAAATCCATTATTATTAAAAGTGGCAACAATATACCTGCAGCTTGTAAAGGACTCATAGCAAATGACATAACTGGTACTGCTAACATCGCTATAGGTCCAGGAACACCACCTTTAGATAATCCAAATACAAAAACGCCCAAAGATGCAAAGAAATAAAAATATAAATCCATTTAATTAAAAATTTTTAATGCACCTTTTATATCTTTTATTTGATCATCAATATCTTCCAACCCACAATATAATCTAATTAAAGTTCCACTATTTCTATTTTTAAACTCTCTTTTATCTAATGGAGGAAAGGTAATGAGACTATCAAACCCGCCCCAGCTGTATCCCAATTTAAATATTTTAAGTTTATTAAAAAATTTTTCAATTTTATTGTTTGAATATTTCTTTTTCAGCATAAATGAAAATAAACCGCTGCTACCAGAGAAATCTCTTTTCCATATTTTATGATTGTTTGTATGCGGTAATGCTGGATGAAATACATCAGATACAAGATCATGTTCTAATAAAAATTTTGCCATTAACAATGCATTTTTTTCAATTTCTCTCATTCGAATTTCAAGTGTTGGTAATCCTCTAATTGCTAAATACACTTCTTCTGAACCAGGGCATATTCCTAAAGTTTTTGAAGCTGTTCTTATTTTTTTGGAATATTTTTTATTAGATGAAACGAAACCGATTAATACATCCGAGTGACCATTTATATATTTAGTTCCAGCATCAATAATAATATCAATGCCTAATTTAATTGGATTACAAAATAATGGTGAAGCCCAAGTATTATCCATGACAGTTGGTATTTTATTTTTTTTAGCAATTTTTGTAATAAAAGGTATATCAATTATATCGAAAGTTGCTGTTCCGGGTGATTCCAAATAAATTAGCTTTGTGTTGTTGTTAATTAATTTCTGAAAATTATTAATATTTTTTGTTGGATGAAAATATTTTATTTTAACATTATATTGTTTAAGGATGTCTTCACAAAAAGTTCTAGTAGGACTATAAACACTATCATTTATTAAAACTTCATCACCAGATTTTAGAAAGGTAAAAAAAGGAATGACTATAGAGGCTAATCCTGATGGTGATAGAACTGTATCATGGCAGTTATATAAAATAGAAATACTATCTTCCAACTGCTTATGAAATGGATTTTTATTTATTCCATAAAATGTTGTTCTGTCATTAAAATTTTCAACATCTTTTAAGTAGTCTTTAAATGTATTAAAGATCATTGTAGAACCTTTATAAGTACCAGGGTTGATAAACCCCTTTTGTTTGAGAGGATTTCTACCTATTTTGGTTAATTTTGTTTTTATTTTCATAAACAACTAAATGTTGTATAAGCCAAAATCTTTGTACACAAATTATAGTGGGCAATTTTGAGCTTAACAAATCTATTATTTGGATTAACTTATTAATTTGGTATAGGGAAGCAATCTTTGAAAAAAGATATTTAAATAATTATTTAAACGGAGAAAATAATATGAAAAAACTATTATCTATCTTTGCAGTTGTAGCATTTGCATTCTCAGCACATGCTGGAACTCTTGATGATGTTAAAAATAGAGGTTTTCTAAAATGTGGAGTAACAACTGGTCTTGCTGGTTTTGCTGCTCCAGATGATAGCGGCGAATGGGCTGGTCTAGATGCAGATATGTGTCGTGCAGTTGCTGTAGCTGTTTTTGGAGACCGTTCAAAAGTAGAATTTATTACAACTACTGGTAAATCTCGCTTCCCAACATTAGCTTCAGGTGAAGTTGATATGTTAGCGAGAAATACTACTTGGACAATTAGCCGTGATGTTAATCTTGGTTTTGAGTTCGTAGGTGTAAACTTCTATGACGGACAAGGTTTCATGATTCCATCTGCTCTTGGTGTATCAAGTGCAACTGAGCTTGATGGTGCTACTGTATGTATCCAAACTGGAACTACTACAGAGTTAAACCTTGCTGACTTCTTTAGATTAAATGGAATTAGCTACGAAGCACTTCCTATTGAAACTAATGATGAAGGTAAAGAAAACTTATTTGCTGGAAGATGTGATGTTTACACTACTGACGCTTCAGGTCTTTCTTCAACAAGAGCTGCTGCTTCTGATCCAGATAAATGGGTTGTATTGCCAGAAATTATTTCAAAAGAACCACTTGGTCCACTTGTAAGACATGGTGATCACCAGTGGGGTGACGTAGTTCGTTGGTCTTTAAATGCAATGATTATTGCAGAAGAACTAGGAATTACATCTGAAAACGTTGATGCTCAAATGAGCTCTAATGTTCCTGAAGTACTAAGACTTCTTGGTGTTGAAGGTAACTATGGAGAAATGCTTGAGCTAAGTAATGATTGGGCTTACCAAATTATTAAACAAATTGGTAACTACTCTGAATCATACGAAGCAAACGTAGGTCCAGACACACCTCTAGAAATTGCAAGAGGTTTAAATGCTCTATGGACTCAAGGTGGTATTTTATACGCACCTCCATTCAGATAAATCTTAATTAAATTTAAAACGGGGGGTTTTAAACCCCCCGTTTTTTTTGTATATACTAGCGATGAGATCTAACCTTGGCTTTTTTTCTGATGAAAAATTTAGATCTATTTTTTTCCAAACATTAGTAATTGGTTTATTTGCATTAGGTATATTTTTTATCGTTAACACAACAGCATATAATTTAGAAAAAAGAAATATTGCAACTGGTTGGAGTTTTCTTCAAAACCCTGCTGGCTTTGATATAAGTTTCTCTCCTTTTTTAGAATTTAAATCAACTGATACACATTTAAAAGTTTATTTTGTTGGAGTTTTAAATACTCTCTTAGTATCTATTACAGGTTGTATAGCAGCTACTATTTTAGGTTTTTTATTAGGTATTATCAGGTTGTCCTCAAATTGGTTATTAAGTCGACTAGTTTATATTTACGTTGAATTTTCAAGAAATGTACCATTACTTCTTCAAATAATTCTTTGGTATAGTATTTTAATTCAACTTCCTCGTGTTAAGCAATCATTACAATTCCTTGATGTATTTTATATTTCTAACAGAGGGTTGTATTCTCCAAGACCAATATTTGAAAGTGGATTTTCATATGTATTAATTGCAATTGTATTGGCTTTAGTTTCAAGTTTCTTAATAAATAGATGGGCAAAAAAAAGACAAGATAAAACAGGACAACAATTTCCAGTATTTTTTAGTTCAATTGGATTAATTTTTGTTGTTCCATTAATTTTGTTTTTTATTCTTGGCTCACCAATGTCATTTGAGCATCCAGAACTAAAAGGTTTTAATTTTAAAGGTGGTTTAGTTATTAGACCTGAGTTTATAGCAATGTTTTTAGCTTTATCAATTTACACTGCGGCATTTATTTCAGAAATTGTTAGAGCAGGAATAATGTCTGTATCAAAAGGGCAAAGAGAAGCTTCTGCTGCCATAGGTCTAAAACAAACATGGATAATGAGACTAATCATTATTCCTCAAGCTCTTAGAGTCATTGTTCCACCATTAACAAGTCAGTATCTAAACCTGACTAAAAATTCTTCATTAGGAATAGCAGTAGGGTATGCAGATCTTGTTCATGGATTTGGAGGGATAAGTCTTAACCAAACTGGTCAAGCGATAGAGTGTATGGTTATTGTTATGGCAACTTATTTAACAATAAGTCTGACAATTTCTTTCTTCATGAATATATATAACAGAAGTATACAATTTAAGGAAAAGTAATGAATGAAATGAATCAAGTTAGAAAACCTCCAGTTGCAACAACAGGTATTATTGGTTGGTTACGAATTAATTTATTCTTCAATTGGACAAACTCTTTAATAACTTTATTTGTTATTTATTGTCTGTATCAGTTTATTCCTTGGATATTAGATTGGACAATATTTTCAGCTGATTTTAAATATAATTACCTTGGTGAACAAATTACAAATCAAGAAATGTGTTCACGAAATTTAGACCCTGAAAATGGTGGTGCTTGTTGGGCTGTTATTTATGTTAGATTTTATCAATTTATTTACGGATTTTATCCTAAGGTTGAGGTTTGGAGAGTAAATATTGCTTATGCAATGTTAGCATTGGCTCTTCTCCCTCTCTTGTTTGCAAAACTTCCGTATAGAAAGTACTTCTTATATTTTACATATATTTTTCCTGTTATTGCTTATTTCTTACTTAATGGAGGATTAGGTTTTACCGAAGTTTCTACTAATAAATGGGGCGGTCTTTTAGTAACACTCGTTTTGGGCTGTACTGGAATTGCATTAGCTTTTCCAATTGGAATTATGTTGGCATTAGGCCGAAGATCTAAATTACCAGTAATAAGTATGATGTGTACATTATTTATTGAATTTATAAGAGGTGTTCCTCTTATAACTTTATTATTCTTTGGAATGGTTATGCTTCCCTTATTTTTACCTGAAGGAATAGATATGGATGGTTTGGTAAGGGTTCTTGTTGCTGTTACACTATTTCAATCAGCTTATATGGCGGAAGTAATAAGAGGTGGGTTACAGGCTATACCTCCCGGTCAATATGAAGCCGCTAAATCACTCGGGATGTCTTATTGGAGAATGAACTTATTAATTGTTCTTCCTCAAGCTATCAGAATTTCCATACCTCCAATTGTCAACACATCAATAGGTTTATTTAAGGACACAACTTTGGTTATTATTGTAGGAATATTAGATTTATTAGGCATTGGAAGAGGTACTTTAGCAGATACCAATTGGTTAGGCTTGTCTTATGAAATTTATTTTTTTGTTAGTTTAGTATTTTTTATATTCACATTTGGAATGTCTAGATACAGTTTGTATTTGGAAAAAAAATTAAAAACAGGTATTAATATGGGGGCTGATTAAAATGAGTGAAGAATCAATAATTTCATTAAAAAATGTTAATAAGTGGTTTGGAGATTTTCACGTATTACAAGATGTAAATCTTGAAGTTAAGAAGAAAGAAAGAATTGTAGTTTGTGGACCTTCTGGTTCTGGAAAGTCTACAATGATTAGATGTATCAATAGATTGGAAGAACACCAGGAAGGTTCAATTGTTGTTGATGGAATTGAGTTAACTGGAAATTTAAAAAATATTGATAATGTTAGGAAAGAAGTAGGAATGGTATTCCAGCAATTTAATTTATTCCCTCATTTATCTGTAAAAGAAAATATAACGTTAGCTCCAATTTGGGTAAAAAAAATGCCTAAAGCAGAAGCAGAGGAACTTGCTATGAAGCAGTTAGAAATAGTAAAAATTCCTGAACAAGCTAACAAGTATCCTGGTCAATTATCTGGTGGTCAACAACAAAGAGTAGCAATTGCTAGATCTCTTGCAATGAATCCTAATATTATGCTTTTTGATGAACCAACTTCAGCTCTAGATCCTGAAATGATTAAAGAAGTTTTAGATGTTATGGTTGATTTAGCAAATGGTGGAATGACCATGATTGTTGTTACGCATGAAATGGGTTTTGCAAAAACAGTTGCTGATAGAATGGTGTTTATGGATGAAGGAAAAATTGTTGAAGAAGCTAGCCCAGATAAGTTTTTCAATAATCCAGAGAGTGATCGTACAAAGTTGTTTTTAAGTCAAATTCTTCATCAGTAATTTAAGAAGACAGCAATAGATTAACCCTTCTATTCATTTTACCTTTGTTTTCTATTTTACCGATTTGAATTTTACCAATCTCATTAGTCGATTTCACATGTGTACCACCACATGGTTGTAAGTCAACATCTCCAATTCTAATCAATCTTATTTTACCATCCACTTGAGGAGGTTTTACTGACATAGTTCTCACAAGTTCAGGTTTTTGTTCCAATATGCTACTTTCAATTACTTCACTAGTAACAGTATGATTATCTTCAACTAACAAATTTATTTTTTCTTCCAATTTTTCTTTATTTATTAGTTTATCGGGATCATTAAAATCTAATCGACTTTTTTCATAGCCAATTTGTCCACCAGTTACTCCTAAAGGTACTATAGAACATAATAAGTGCAGGGCTGTATGCATTCTCATATGCTTGTATCGTAAATCCCAATTTATTTTTCCAATTATGTCACTATTCTCTTCAAGATCTTTAATATCATCTACAATATTTATTATTTTATTTTTTTCTTTAACAGTATCTAAAACTTGTATTTTAGCATCTTCAATTTCTATTGTACCTGTGTCTCCTGGTTGACCACCGCTTTTTGCATAAAATGCTGTATGATTTAACTCAATACGATTATCTTCTTTTACAATGTGTATAATTTTTGCTTTAAATTCCTTAAGGTAGGCATCATCTTCAAATAATTTTGTCATGGCTTTTTTTAACAGTATTTTAAAAATATTATATTGACTTTTTTGTCATTCTGAATAAATTAGAACAAAAGTAGAACAAATAATTTTTATAAATAATATAATTATTATTTATCAATTATTTAAATATTTTTTCTAATACTATGTCTAAAAAAATAGAAAATTTAATATTTAAAGCTGAATCTAAAGGAGATCTAATAACACCTTATTTTCTTGATACAGTATCTGCAGGTTTTCCATCTCCAGCTACTGATTATATGGAAAACAAACTTGATCTTAATGAATATTTGGTTCAACGTCCAACAGCAACCTATATTGTTAAAGCTAATGGCCCTTCAATGACCGATGCAGGCATATTATCGGGCGATTTACTTATTGTTGATAGAAGTATTACACCCCGTAATGACAAT
Organism: uncultured Alphaproteobacteria bacterium; assembly: GCA_902628645.1. GTDB lineage: Bacteria > Pseudomonadota > Alphaproteobacteria > HIMB59 > CACPNW01. Next base: position 23,199 of record CACONS010000001.1, read on the forward strand.
ATTGTTATAGCCTCCATCTTTGGTGACCTAACGGTTAAAAAATTGAAAAAGAAAGATCAGTCATTATTTCTAATTTCTGCCAATAGTGAGTATCCTAGTATTCAAGTTAAAGAAGAAATGGAGTGTTTTATATGGGGGGTAGTGACATATGTCATACACAAAACTACTTAGTAGAAACCATAGTTCAGTAAATCAGTCTATAGCATTAATAGACTGCAACAATTTTTATGCGTCATGTGAAAGAATATTTAACCCAAAACTTATAGGAAAACCAATTGTTGTACTTTCAAATAATGATGGCTGTATCATTGCAAGATCAAAAGAAGCAAAAAAACTAGGTATAAAAATGGGTGAGCCTTATTTTAAAGCAAAAAATATTATTGAAAAAAATGATGTTAAAGTTTTCTCATCTAATTATTCTTTGTATGGTGATATTTCTCAGAGAGTAATGGAGACTTTATCAAGTTTTTCCTCAGAGGTTGAGATCTACTCCATAGATGAAGCATTTCTTGGTTTAAATGGTTTTGAGAACTTTGAGTTAAACACTTATTGCAGACATATTAGGCAAACAATTAAGAAGTGGGTTGGCATTCCAGTTAGTATTGGAGTGGGTTCAACAAAAACACTATCAAAAATAGCTAATCATCTGGCAAAAAAACAATCAGACTATAAAGGTGTATGCATACTAAAAAATAAAATAGAAATAAAAAAAGCATTAGAATTAACATCTATTGAAGAAGTATGGGGTATTGGAAAAAGATTATCTCTTTTTCTGAAAAAATATAATATCCATAACGCTTATCAATTTTCACAAATGGATAGAGGATGGATAAGAAAAAATATGGGTGTAGTAGGAGAGAAGACATACCTAGAATTAAATAGTGTGTCGTGCCTAGATCTTGATTTGGTTCCAAGTGATAAACAAAGTTGTTGTGTCTCAAGATCATTTAGTCAACCAATAGAAAAATTATTTGATTTAGAGGAGTCAATATCAACTTATGGATCAAGAGTATCAGAGAAGATAAGGGAAGAGGGGTTAGTGGCTGAGTCTATGAGTGTTTTTGTTTTAACTAATCATTTTAATAGAAGAGAGAAACAATATTCAAATTCAATAAAATTGCACTTACCTTTTCCAACAAATAATAGCATAAAAATTGTTAAAAGAGCTCTGGAAGGAATTAGGAAAATATATCGACCAGGATTTCGTTATAAAAAAGCTGGTATCATATTATATGGCCTCAGTAGACACAGTGTAACTAGAGGATTACTTGATTACGACCGTGATACATCAGATAGAATAATGAATACTATTGATAATATTAATTCTAGATATGGAAGTTCAACATTAAAAATAGCTTCTGAAGGTATAGAAAAAATATGGAAGATGAAAAGAGAAAACGTTTCTCCATGCTATACAACAAGATTTAATGATTTGGTTCAGGTCAAATGTTAAAAAGGGTAATTAAAACAAAATAAATATATTATTATATATTGATAATATTTTATTAAAAAAAAACTATTGAGTAATTTAATATATAAAACAAGTATATAAAAAGATGAATATATATTCAAAGGCTAAAGTTGCTTGTTTAGTTGGAATTTCATTTCCAATGATAATGTGGGTATTTATGTTAGGACACATACCAATTATTTACAAGAAACTAGAATTATCTGAAACAAGTTGGGGGATTTTTTTATTAATTTTTGGATTGATACAAATTCTTACTGGTCAAGTTTGTTCTAGATTAATTACTCCAAAGTTTGGAACTAAATTAATGATATTTTTTGGAATACTACTCCTATCTATAAGTTTCTTAATAATTATATATATAACAAATTATATTTCATTTTTAATTATAGCCTGCTTGTTTGGTATATCATTAGGGTTAATAATGCCTTCTACAAATTCACATTTGTCATTAATAGAAGAACAAACGAAAGAAATTTTACAACCAGTTTTCTGGGCGTTTATGAGTTTAGGAGCAGTTATAGGAGCTTTTTTATCCATTTATTTGTTAAGTTTAAATTTTTTAATTTCAACATCATTTCCTATCATATTCTTAATAGGTTTGATTATCGCATGTTTAGTTCTTTATTTTGGATTACCTAAAGAAAAGGATTATTTTGGAAAAGCAGAGAGATTTTCTTTGCCTGATAAAAAAGTTTTAATATTTGGCCTGATTCTTTTCTTAGAATTTGGGACAGTAGGTATAATAATGGAATGGTCTCCTCTATGGTTGACGCAGGATTTAGGGTCACCATTATTCTTAGGAGCATTAATTTTAATTTCTTTTCATTCAGGTGAAATTCCATCGAGACTTTTTGGAGCACAATTAATTAATTATTTTGGAGAAATAAAAATTGGTTTTCACTTAGTCTTATTAGGATGTTTGTTATTACTATTATCTATATTCACAATGAATTATTATATAATAGCTTTTGCTTCTTTTATTTTTGGTTTTGCAACAGGAAATACAAATCCGATTGTAATAAGGCAAGCAATTAAGTCAACTACTGAAAACATTCCAACAACAATCGCTAATTTAATGACATTGGCTTTTTCTGGATTAATGATTGGACCTGGCTTGGTTGGATTGTCAGCCAAATATCTAGGAATGACTTTTAATATGTATTTATTGCCAATTGTTTGGTCTATATGTGCAATTATTTTTATAAGAAATTATGTAAAATGAAATCATGGCTCCCCGGGCCGGGCTCGAACCAGCGACCGATCGGTTAACAGCCGATTGCTCTACCACTGAGCTACCGAGGAACACAATTTTGTTGATAATAAAAAAAAATTAAAAAACAAGAAAAAACTGGAGGCTCGGAGCGGAATCGAACCGCTGTGCAAGGCTTTGCAGGCCCCTACATCACCACTCTGCCACCGAGCCTAATAGAAAGTGACAATTATCACTATATAACTTCTAGTCAATTAATGAAAAAAAAATCTAAAGAATGATAATATAATTTAAATAATTGATTATATGATTAGTTTATATAAAGCATCTTTTAAAAATGAGTGAAACATTTGAAATTGCCAGAAAAAATATGGTCATTAACCAGTTGAGACCAAACAAAATCAACGAAGAAAATATCTTAAATATATTTCAAAATACCCCTAAAGAAAATTACTTGGATATTAGCTTAGCTAAGAATTGTTATTTAGATAAAGATTTAGATATAACTGACAAAAGAGGATATCTCAAAAATTTGCACCTAGCACAAATTATAAAATATTCAGAAATTTTTCCTACTGATAAAGTGTTGCATATAGGAGGCTTAACAGGTTACTTTTCATCTGTCATTGGTTCATTATGTAAAGAACTTTATGTTGTAGAAGAAAATAAAGAACTATTTAAATTATTGGAAATAAATATAAAAAATATTGATACTTCTAACATTCATTTATTTAATCATAATTTATTAGATGGGTTAGTGGATAAAGCTCCATTTAATTTAATTATTATTGATGGTCCTATATTTAAAATTGGTGATAATTTAATGAAGCAACTATTTATTAATGGCGGAAGATTAATATATATTAAGAAAATATATGATAATTTAGGTAAAGCTTATAAAATTGTTAGAAATGAAGATTTATATTCATCAGAGTATTTATTTGATGTAATGAGTAGTTATCAAATTCAAGAACAAAAAAAAGGTTTTAAATTTTAAATGAGACTATTTATTTTATTTTTAGTAATTATTTATTCTAAATCTTTATTTGCTCTATCTATAGATGACTCTGTAAAAAGTACCATTGCCAATAATTTAAAGGTAAAAATTGCGTTTGAAAAACTAAATGAAAACAAAGAAACTATTGAAGTAGCAATAGGTAAAAAGCTCCCAACAGTTACAGGCACTATTTCTGGCACATATAGTACAAGTGATACAACATCAGCAGCTGGTGTATCAACAACTCCAGAAACTTTTACTGATAAGTATAAAATTAGTATTACTCAAAATTTATACGATGGTGGTGAAAAAAACTTAGAAATTGAAAGATCAAAAATTATTTATGAAAATGCTGTAATAAATTTTTACAAAACAGTTCAAGATCTGTCTTTAACGGCAGTAGAAGGTTATTTAACTGTTATAAATTATGAAAAATCATTAGAGGCTTCTGAAAAGAATTTTGATTCTGTTTCAAGATTTCTAGAAGAAGTAAAATTAAAATATGAATTAGGTTCCGCAACCATAACTGAACTAAAAAATGCTGAGAGTGCTTTCTCGATTGCAGAAACTAATCTTTTCTCAGCTGAACAAAATTACAAAGTTAGTTTAAAAACATTCAAATCAATTGTTGGTCAAGAAGCTATTAAATTAGAAGATTATGTAAATATAGAAAATGATTTAAATTTTAATAACATACTATCTGAAGTTTATAAAAATAATTTTAATATTTTAATTGCACAAAATAATATTAAAATTAAAGAACTTGATCTCTCAAAAGAAAAAGGTTCTAATAGACCTACATTAGATATTACGGCTTCAACAGAGTTCTCTGATGGTTCACGAATAGATTCTGGAAGTGAAAATACTAATGCATCATTAGGTCTAACTTTAACTATTCCTATATTTCAGCAAAATATTGATAAATCAGATATTAGAAAAATTAATTCTCAAATTTTACAAACTGAAATTGAACTTGAAGATCTTAAAGAAAGTTTAAATATTGAGGTATCAAATTATTATAAAAACTATTTAATTAGTAAATCAAATTTAAATACATCTTTATTGACCATAGAATATGCAAATACTCTCCTACAAAGTACTCAGGAGGAATATAACCTTGGGACAAAGTCTATTACTGATCTTATAGAAGCAGAAACTAATCTTTTAAACGTAAATGTTGAATATTTTAATGCAAATAAAAACTATTTGATTAATTATTTTAATTTATTAGCTTTAGACGGATCACTGATAAAATTATTTGAGGAGTATCTTCCTAGCTATAATTAGAGTTTTATTAATTTAATTAAACATTTATAATACCCTTATGAATACAAAAAATTCAATCAATGAATCTCTTGAAATTATACGTCGAGCACTTGAAGATGAAAAAAATGATACAAATAAAGATTTATCATCTAATATTTTGATACTTAACCAAAAGGTTAATAGTGATGGCACAATAAAACTACTTCAAAAAGATGATGATATAAACAGAGAAATTAATGATATTATAGATCAAAAACTTACCTATCTTGTAGAAAATAAAATCGAAAAAATACTTGATGAAAAAATACCAACATTACTTAAAAATTACTTCGATTCAAAATAGTCACAATGCAGCTTGATAAATTTTTTAATTTTTTAAAAGATGAAAAAAATCTTTATTCGCAGTGGGAAAAATCAAATTGTTTTAAACCAAAAAAAGGGGGTGAGCCATATTCTATTATGATGCCACCACCTAATATTACAGGCAGCTTGCATATGGGTCATGCTTTAACATTCACAATACAAGATATATTAATCAGATACCATAGAATGAAAGGTATGGAAGTATTGTGGCAAGCAGGGACAGATCATGCAGGAATAGCTACTCAGATGGTGGTTGAAAGAAAATTAAGTGAATCAAAACTAGATCGACGATCTCTAGGTAGAGAAAAGTTCATTGAAAAAGTATGGGAATGGAAAAAAGAGTCAGGTGGTCAGATAAGTAATCAATTAAGAAGACTTGGCGCTTCTGCAGATTGGTCGAGAGAAAGATTTACTATGGATGAAGGTCTTTCAAATGCAGTTAAGAAAGTTTTTGTTAATTTATATAATGATGGAATTATTTATAAAGATAAGAGATTAGTTAATTGGGATCCAAAACTTTTAACTGCTATTTCTGATCTAGAAGTAGAACAAAGAGATACTGAAGGAAGTTTATGGCATATTAAATATCCCATAGATGAAAACAATTATATTATAGTGGCAACAACCAGACCTGAGACGATTTTGGGAGATACTGCAGTTGCCGTCCATCCTGAAGATAAAAAATATAAAAATTTAGTTGGTAAATTCTGTAACTTACCACTTACAAATAAAAAAATTCTAATTATCGCTGATGAATATGCAGATCCTGAAAAAGGTTCTGGAGCTGTTAAAATTACCCCTGCACATGACTTTAATGATTTTGAGGTAGGAAAGAGACATGATTTAGAATTTATCAATATCTTTGATGAAAATGCTAAACTGAACTCAAATGTGCCTGAAGAATTTCAAAATTTAGATCGATTTGAAGCAAGAAAACTAATTTTAAAAAAATTAGATGAAATGAATTTATTAATTAAAGAAGAAAAGCAGCAAATGGTCATACCATATGGCGATAGATCAGGTGTTATTATTGAGCCATGGCTAACAGATCAATGGTTTTGTGATGCAAAAAAATTATCGGTTGATCCAATATCTGCTGTTAGAAATAATAGTTCCAAATTTATTCCTAAGCAATGGGAGAATACATTTTATAATTGGATGGAAAACATTCAACCATGGTGTATTTCAAGACAATTATGGTGGGGACATCAAATTCCCGCATGGTATGGTCCAGATAATAAATATTTTGTTAGTGAAACTTTAGAAGAAGCTCAAAAGAAGGCAAAAGAATTCTATGGCAAAGATGTTGAACTTAAACAAGATGAGGACGTTTTAGATACTTGGTTTTCATCAGCTTTATGGACATTTTCAACTTTGGATTGGCCAAATAAAACATATGAATTAGATAAGTTTTATCCTGGCAATGTCTTGGTTACTGGTTTTGATATTATATTTTTTTGGGTTGCACGTATGATGATGATGGGTTCTTATTTCATGAAGAAAACTCCATTTAAAGATATTTATATTCATCCTTTAATTCGGGATGAAAAAGGTCAAAAAATGTCTAAGTCAAAAGGGAACATAATTGACCCATTAGATCTATTAGATAAATATGGGGCTGATACATTGAGATTTACATTAACTGCACTTTTAAACCCAGGACGAGATGTAAAATTATCCGAAGCTAGAGTTAAAGGATATAAATCATTCACAAATAAAATTTGGAATGCTGGAAAATTTTTACAAATGAACAATTCATTTTTTAAAGATGATATTACAATAGATACAATATATTTTGATGCAAACAAATGGATAATAAAAGAATTGAATGATTTGATTTCTCAACTTGATCAATTAACTAAAAAATATTTATTTCATGAAATTGCCAATAAGGTTTATCATTTTGTATGGCACTCTTATTGTGATTGGTACATTGAAATTATTAAACAAAATTTTGATAATGAAAAATATTCTGATGAAATTAAAAAAGTGTCTGGATGGACATTCATTCAGGTTTTAAAGATTATACATCCCATTATGCCATTCATAAGTGAGAAATTATGGAGATCTTTAGTTGATGATAACTCATATTTAATGAATCAAGTTTATCAAATTTATAAGACAAATAATTCCTTTGAGATATCTAAAAAAAACTTTGAAATATTTATTGAATTCATATCATCTGTAAGAAATTTGAGATCAGAACTAAATATACCTTATAAACAATTAATTAATATTTCTATAGAAGCAAAAAATGAAGAACTTAATAATTTTCTTCTTTCTCATAAAAATGAAATAAGTAATTTTTTAAAAACTAAAGATATTAGTTTTGATAAAATTCAACCTAATAAGAACTCAGCTCTAATTGTATTAACATCAATGTCGGTTTTGATTCCCCTAGAAGGTATTATTGATTCAGTATCTGAATTAAAAAAATTGAATAAGAAAAAACAAATTGAGCAAGAAAAATTTGATAAAGTTAATGACAAATTAAATAACGATAACTTTATGAATAAAGCATCAGAAGAAATTATTGATAAATTTAAAAATGAAGCAAATATTTATAAATCTTCTATTGAAAAAATTGATCAAATAATAAATACTATTAAATAGAATGGAAGATAAAGGATCAAATAGAAAATCTAACTTACCAAGTAGGTATGTTAGTGTAGGACCTAAGAGTGCACCTCATAGATCTTATTACTATGCTATGGGTTTGAAAGAGCATGAAATTTACCAACCTTTTGTCGGCGTTGTTAGTACATGGAATGAATCTGCTCCTTGTAACATTACTCTTCAAGATCAAGCACAGCATGTGAAGACCGGTGTCAAAGATTCTGGAGGAACCCCTAGAGAATTTACTACTATAACTGTAACAGATGGAATTGCTATGGGCCATGAGGCTATGAAATCTTCTCTTATTAGCAGGGAGGTTATTGCAGATTCTATTGAATTGTCTGTTAGAGGTCATTGTTATGATGCAATAGTTGGGCTTGCTGGCTGTGATAAATCTTTGCCAGGTTTAATGATGGCTATGGTTAGATTAAATGTACCATCTGTATTTATCTATGGAGGTTCAATCTTACCTGGAAAATACAAAGGCAAGGATGTTACTGTTATAGATGTATTTGAAGCAGTTGGAAAACACGCTGCTGGAACTATCTCAGATCAAGATCTAAAAGATATTGAACAAGTTGCCTGCCCATCTGCTGGTTCATGTGGAGGTCAATTTACAGCAAACACAATGGCATGTATTTCAGAAGCAGTTGGTTTAGCTCTAACAAACTCAGCTATGCCACCAGCAGTTAATACTGAAGAAAGAAAAGCTTACGGTGAAAAGAGTGGTAAAGCTATAATGAATTTATTAGAAAAAAACATAAGACCAAGAGATATAGTAACTATTGATTCATTAGTAAATGCTGCTAGAGTAGTTGCAGCTACTGGCGGCTCAACTAATGCGGCTCTTCATCTACCTGCGATAGCTAATGAAGCAGGTTTAAAATTTACATTGAGAGACGTAGTAGAAATTTATAATTCAACTCCTTATATTGGAGATATGCAACCTGGTGGAAAGTATGTTGCTAAAGATTTATATGATGTAGGCGGTGTTCCTGTTGTTATTAAATCTTTATTAGATGGCGGTTATATAAACGGTGACTGCATAACTGTTACTGGTAAAACAATAGCTGAAAATCACAAGGAAGTAATTTTTCCTACCAATCAAGATGTTGTTTATAAATGTGATAATCCAATTAGTGAAAATAGTTCAGTTGTGGGATTATGGGGTAATCTTGCCCCAGATGGATGTATATCAAAAATAGCGGGTTTAAAACAATTAACATTTAGAGGTAAAGCTAAATGTTTTGACTCAGAAGAAGATGCATTAACTGCAGTTTTAAAAAATGAAATAAAAGCAGGAGATGCTGTTATTATTAGATATGAAGGTCCGAAAGGAGGACCCGGTATGCGTGAAATGCTTTCAACAACTGGTGCAATTTATGGACAAGGATTAGGTGAAACTGTTGCTTTAATTACAGATGGAAGATTTTCAGGAGGCACAAGAGGATTTTGTATTGGTCATGTAGGACCAGAAGCGGCTGTAGGAGGTATGATAGGGTTGCTTAAAGATGGAGATGAAATTATTATTGATGCTGTGAAAGGCGAAATCAATGTTACACTTTCAGATGAAGAAATAGAAAAAAGAAAAATAGATTGGAAACCAAGAAAAACTAATCATAATTCTGGTTCAATATGGAAATATTCCCAAACTGTGGGGCCAGCTTACGAAGGTGCTGTTACTCAACCAGGAGCAAAAAACGAAACGCATACATACGCTGATATCTAGTGTTAATTAATTAATTCAATTGTAACTGGTGTGTGATCAGAAGCCTTTTCCCATCCTCTTGGTTCACGATTAACATTAACTGATTTAATCAAATCAGTTATCTCAGGTGTAGTGAGAAAATGATCAATTCTTAGACCATTCCCCTTTTGCCAATTTCCACCTCTATAACCCCAAAAAGTCCAGTTGGTATTTCCATCAACAAAGTATTTTACGGTATCAACAAAACCTAAATTCAAAAGATTTCTAAATTTTTCTCTTGTTAAGGGATGTGCACATGCATCATTTTTAAAATTTTCGGGTGAATAAACATCTTCATCGGTTGGTATTACATTAAAATCACCACCTATAATAATTGGTTGATTATTATCAATTAATTCTTTCATATATTTATTGAAATTTATCATCCAATCAATTTTGTAATCAAATTTTTCAGTTTCAATAGGATTACCATTTGGAAGGTAAATATTTATTAATTTAATTTTACTTTTTATATTTTTTAAAGATATTTCCGTTTCAATAAATCTTGAATTTACATCTTTATAATTGGGAATATTTAAATTTGAAATTGTAATATTTTCTTTGCTGATTATAGCCACTCCATTCCATGCTTTTTGACCGTTTACATAACATTTATAATTAATTTTTTCTAATTCCTCTTTAGGAAAATTTTCATTTGTACATTTTAATTCTTGAATTAAATATAAATCTGATTGATCTTTTTTTATAAATTTTATTAAATGTTCAATTCTTGCATTAACCGAATTAACATTCCATGTAGTAATTTTCATTTATATAGAAAAAGAAGTTCCACATCCACAAGATGATGATGCTATTGGATTAGAAATTTTAAAAGATGATCCTATTAATTCGTTAACATAATCAATTTTAGATCCTTTAATAAATTCAATTGAAGTTTTATCTATTAACACATCGGCATTTTTATAATTGAATACTAAATCGTCATCATTTGGTTCATTTGAAAAATCAAATTTATATTGAAATCCAGCACAACCCCCACCTAAAACGGTTATTCTGAAATAGTTAGATTTTTCTGAAAGAAGTATCTTATTAATTTGACTTTGAGCGCTTTCAGTAACTTCAATTATATTGTCCATTTATCTAAATATTGTTATTAGTTATTATTTTACAACTATAATATAAATTTTCTTATGTTCAAACATTTAGCTTCTAATCCTAATAACTCAAACGGAAGATTATATAATGAGTTAGATGATGACTTGAGAAATCCATTTGAAAGAGATAGAGCTAGAGTCATTCATTCTAATTCATTTAGAAAATTAAAACACAAAACCCAAGTTTTTATTGAAAGTGAAAGTGATTATTTTAGGACAAGACTTACACATTCTTTGGAAGTTGCCCAAATTTCTAGATCAATTTGTAGATTACTTGAATTAGATGAAGATTTAGGTGAAACAGTTGCTCTCGCTCATGATTTAGGTCATCCTCCTTTTGGCCATATAGGAGAAGATGCACTCGATGAGTCGATGAAAAGTTTTGGAGGTTTTAATCATAATGATCAAACCTTGAGAGTTTTAACATTTATTGAAAAAAGACATCCAGATTTTGACGGATTAAATCTAACATGGGAAAGCTTAGAGGGAATTATAAAACATAATGGAATTTTAATTGATAATTTACCTTATCACTTAGAAAATTATTCTAAATTACATAATCTAAATTTAGCTGATCAGCCTTATTTGGAATCACAAATAGCAAGTATATCTGATGATATTGCTTATAACAATCACGATGTAGAAGATGCTATTAGAGCAAATTTAATATCATTAGATGATATTACTGAGTTAAGTTTTTTTGAAAAAATTATAATTGATTTAAAGGAACACTATAAAGATATTCCGAATAAGCTTTTAGTATATCAAGTTTTAAGAAATTCCATATCAAATATGATAAATGACATATATGAAAATACAAAAAAAAATTTAAATGAAAATAGCATTAATTCTATAGATGATATTCGTAAAAAAAATAATTTTGTAGTTACGTTTTCAAATGAAATGAAAAAAAATTGTGACATAATTAAAAATTTTTTGTTTGAAAGAGTTTATAATCATAGTCATTTATCAGATAAAAGACAGTATTCAAAAAATGTTATATCTACTTTGTTTACTTATTTCGTAAAAAATAATAATAAACTACCAACAGATTGGAGAAATCAAAATATTGAAATTGAAAGATTAATTTGTGATTATATTTCAGGAATGACAGATAGATTTGCTCTAAATTTATACAAGGAGATTAGTGAATAATTTTATTAAGGACCTTTCAGATTTTTTATTTGATTTTACAGATTTTTTAGAAGATAAGAAATACATATCTCCAATCAATAAAAAACAAATTAGCATCGATTACTCTTCTAACAATAAACAAGGTGATTTAGCTACAAATTTTTATTTAATAGTTAAAAGAAAAATTCTTAATAAAAATTTTAATATTGAAGAAGAACTAAATGACAGAATTAAATCAATTACATTTATTGATCATTTTGTGATTTCTAAAAATGGTTTTATAAATTTTTTTTTAAAAGATGAGTTTGTATTAAAAAGTTTAAAAGAAATTTATAATAAAAATTTTTTAAATTATATCAATTATGGTGCAAATAAAAAAGTAAATGTTGAATTTGTTTCAGCTAATCCAACTGGACCATTGCATATAGCTCATATAAGAGGTGCTGTGTTTGGAGATGTATTAAGTTCTCTTTATACTAAAACAGGTTTTGATGTTACTAGAGAGTATTATGTAAATGATGCTGGTTCTCAAATTGATAAATTAACAAACTCTCTTCTGAAACGATATTTGCAATTATTTAATAAAAAAATTGAGTTAGAGGAAGACGAGTATCCTGGTGAATACTTAATAGAAATTGCCAAAAAAATTAAAAATGAAGATGCTGATAAGTGGATAAATTTTACACAAGATCAAACTATTCAATATTTTAAAAATTTTGCATTAAAAAATATACTTCTAAGCATAAAATCAGATTTAGAATTAATAAATATAAAATTTGATAAATTTACTCACGAAACAGAAATAGAAAAGAGTAAAATTATTGAAGAGCTTTTTACCATTTTGGATGAAAAAAAACTATTGTATAAGGGGATTTTAGAAAAGCCAAAAGGTGATGATTCTGATTGGGAGCCAAGACAGCAACTATTATTTAGATCTTCTAATTTACTAGACAATGAGGATAGAGCATTAAAAAAATCGAATGGTGAATGGACTTATTTTGCAAATGATGCAGCATATCATTTAGATAAATGTAAAAGAAATTTTGATAGATTAGTAAATATCTGGGGGTCAGATCATATTGGCTATATCCCAAGAATGTATTCGCTAATTAAAGCTATTAAAGATGATGAAACATTTTTAAATATCTTAACTTGTCAAATCGTAAGTTTAATTCAAAATAAACAAAAAATTAAAATGTCAAAAAGATCTGGAAATTTTGTGACATTAGCTAATGTTCATTCTAAAGTTGGCAAAGATGCTATAAGGTACTACATGATTTCTACTAAAAATGAGACAGCAATTGACTTTGATTTAGATGCTGTTGTTAAAAAAAATAAAGATAATAAAGTTTTTTACTGTCAATACGCACACGCTAGAGCTTCATCAGTAATTAATAAAGCAAACGAATTAGGTTTAAGTATTAAAAATGATTATAAATTTACTGAAATACAAAATCTATCTGATGATGAGGTAAAATTAATTAAAAAGTTAATATGTTATCCTTATTTGTTGTATCAATCATCATACTATAATGAACCACATCGACTAATCAATTACTTAGAAGAAATATCTTCTGATTTTCATTCAATTTGGAATAAAGGTAAAGATAATGAATCACTTCGTTTTATAGATGAAAAAAATGCAGAAAAGACAATTTCAAAAATATTTTGGTTGGAGTCATTCAGAATTATTTTAAAAGATATATTTTCAATAATTGACATAAATGCCCCTGAAACAATGTAATGATTAAAAGAATTATTTTTAAAAAAAATAATAATTACATATTAAAATATTTTTTATTATTTTTTCTATTTATTATTATTCTTTATCTGATTTCATTTTATTATTTTACTAATAAAGAATATTTTATTATTCCTGTTTTTACTGATAAATATTTTATAATTCCTACTAATAAAGAAGGAGAGGTTGTTGATTATTTAGATAAGAAAAGTTTAAATAATATAAATAAAAAAATTCAAAACTTTAAATTTAGTAATATAAGTGAGCTTAATTATACAATACAATTGTATAGCAATGATAATTTTGAAAATATTAATAAATACTTGAATAATTTATTAGAAAATAAAATAGAAATTATAGATGATGAAGATATTTTTATTTTTTATAAAAAAACTGAAATAGGTACTCAATATTTTATTACCTATAAAAATTATATTTCTAAGAATAATGCTTATGAATCTTGTTATTTATTATCAATTGTTAAGAGTTGCTTAATACTTAATTTACAAAATTAATAATATTGAGAGAATCTCAATAATTTTATATAAAAAATTGTGTTGAATGCTCCAGAAACAGAAATAAGAGAAGGTAAATTTAACCTATTATTAGCTAATTTTGAGGGTCCTATAGATCTTTTGTTAGTTTTAGCCAGATCACAGAAGGTTGATTTATCTGATATATCTATATCCGAATTAGCTGATCAATATATTAATTTTATTAATCAATATAGAAATATTCATATTGAAATAGCTGCAGATTATCTAGTGATGGCAGCATGGCTAACGTATTTGAAATCAAGATTACTATTACCTAAAGAAGAAAAAACAGATGAATATACAGCAGATGAATTAGAAGAGGCTTTAAAATATCAATTACAGAGACTAGAGGCTTTTCAAAATATTTCTAAAATTTTATATTCGAGACCTCTTGTAAATAGAGATGTATTTTATGGGGGTTCATCTGAAGGCCTTAAAGTTAAATATAATATAAATTATACTTCTAATTTATATGACTTACTAAAATCATATAGTCATATACTCAAATCGAATGATCAGGTAAAGCAATTAACTATTGAGTATTCAGAACTTTATTCAGTTGATCAAGCAGTTAAAAGATTGAAAGGTATTTTTGGTAATATTACAGAATGGACTAATTTTTTAAATGTGATTCCAAATTTAATCAAAGCTAATAAAACAATTAATAAATCAATAATTTCATCAAATTTTGTTGCCTCTTTAGAGTTATCTAAAAATGGTTTTATTGATTTAAAACAAGATGAAAGTTTTGGTAACATCTATATAAAATTTAATCAAAATGGATAATAAAGACATTAAAATTTTAGAAGCAATATTATTTGCATCAGGTGAGCCACTTGATGAAAATGATCTAAAAGAAAAAATTAAAGATAAAAATAATATAAGTAATCAATTACAAGAAATTAAAGATTTTTATAAAAATAGAGGTATAAATTTAATTAAAACTGGTAACAAATGGTCATTTAGGACTGCCGAAGATCTCAGTGATGAGTTAACTATTTTTAAAACACAGAAAAGAAAATTATCAAGAGCAGCACTTGAAACATTATCTATAATTGCTTATCAACAACCAATAACAAGATCAGAAATTGAAAATATTAGGGGTGTTCAAATGGGTAGAGGTTCTCTAGATCATTTGATGGAAATAGGTTGGATACGTCCTTCAGGTAGGAAAAGTATACCAGGTAAACCCACTTTATGGTCTACCACAGATTTGTTTGTTGAACATTTCGGATTAAATAGTTTATCGGATTTACCTAATAAAGATGAATTAAAGGCAAGTGGTTTTCTTGATAAACGTGCAGCAATTGCAACTATTAGTGATCTTGCTAAAAATGATGAAAATTTACAAAGCAATGAAAATTTAGAACAAGATGATGAAAATAATATTGATGATTTTATTCAAAATTCTTAGCTAACTTTTTTATTTCTTGTTTTTTTTATTAGTTTCCGTATAAGCGCTTTATGACACCTAGTATTTGGCAATTATTAATTGTACTCGTTATAGTCCTGCTTCTTTTCGGTAGAGGTAAGATACCTCAACTAATGGGTGATATGGCAAAAGGGATCAAATCATTCAAAAGAGGAATGTCAGACGAAGAAAAAAAAGAAGATAAAAATTTAGAGAATAAAAACGACGAAGAAAAGTAAATGTAATGTTTACTTTTGGTTGGAGTGAAATTTTCTTAATTGGGATAATAGTAGTTGTAGTAATTGGCCCAAAAGATCTTCCAAAATTCATTAAACAAGTTGGGTCTTTTACAAAATATATTAAAAAAATGTCTTCTGAGTTTAAATCATCTATAAATGAAATTGCTGAAGAAGAAGAAATTAAAGAATTAGCTAAATCTGTAAAAGAAGTTAAAAAAATCAAAGATGGTATTAATATTAAAAAAAATTTTGAAAATGAGATTAAAGAAGTTCAAGAAACAGTAAAAATGACTGAGGATGAATTTTCAAATAAAAAATAATTAATTGTTTTGTAATGGCTGAAGAAAAATTTGAAGAAATGTCTCTAATAGGGCACCTTACAGAGTTAAGAAAGAGATTGTTGTGGAGTTTTTTATATATTTTAATAATATTTATTTTTTGCTTTTACTTTGCTGATGAACTTTTTGCATTTTTAGCTAATCCTCTTGTAGAACTATTTGATAAAGATAAAGGACAAGGTTTTATATATACTGCTTTACAAGAAGCCTTTTTTACAGAATTAAAAATTGCATTTTTCTTCGCTTTATTTTTTTCATTTCCATTAATTGCAATACAAATATGGAGGTTCATAGCACCGGGACTATACAAAAAAGAAAAGAGAGCTTTTTTACCTTACTTAGTTGCGACGCCAATTTTATTTTTTGCAGGCGGTTCCATGGTTTATTATATTATTGCACCTTTGGCATGGTCTTTTTTCTTATCATATCAAAATCTTGGATCTAGCGGTGTTCCTATTCGATTAGAAGCAAAAATGGGAGAATATCTATCTCTCATGATGCGGTTTATTTTTGCTTTTGGTCTAGCATTTCAGCTGCCTGTAGTTTTATCATTAATGGCCAGAGTAGGGATGGTAACTTACGAATCCCTTAAAAGATTTAGAAAATATGCAATTGTATTAGCATTTTTATCAGCTGCATTTTTAACTCCTCCTGATCCATTTAGTCAAATAAGTTTAGCTTTGCCAATTATATTTTTATACGAAATTTCAATTTATATTGCAAAACTAATTCAAAAAAATAAAGATAAGTAATGCATAATATTAATTTTATCAGAGAAAATCCTACAGAGTTTGATAATCATATGAAGCAAAGAGGGGAAAAGCCAATATCAAATAAAATTCTAGAACTTGATAAAATAAAAAGAGAAACTCAGACTGTTCATCAGAGTCTATTAGCTGAAAGAAACTCTATCTCTAAAATTATAGGTAAACTTAAAAGTGAAAATAAAGATGCTTCATCTGAAATGAGTAAAGTTGATGAAATTAAAAATAAAATTAATAATTTAAAAGAACTTGAGACAATTAAGGACGAAGAACTAAAAACTATTCTTTCTAGACTTCCAAATATAGCTGATAAAACTGTACCTATAGGAAGTAATGAAGAAGAGAATAAAAAGTATAAAGTATGGGGTAAAAAACCAGGATTTGATTTTAATCCAAAAACACATTTTGAATTAGGAGAAAATTTAGGTTTAATGAATTTTGAAACTGCTTCTAAATTATCAGGATCTAGATTTGTTTTATTAAAAAATCAACTTTCTAAACTTGAGAGAGCAATAGCAAATTTTATGTTAGACAAGCATACAAATGAAAATGGTTATGTTGAATATAATTTACCATTTTTGGTAAAAGACGATGCTCTTTTCGGAACAGGACAATTACCTAAATTTGGTGAAGATTTATTTACTGCTGGCGATGACCATTGGTTAATACCAACGGCCGAAGTACCTTTAACGAACATTGTTAGAGAAGAAATACTAAATCAAAATCAATTACCTATGAGAGTAACTTCTTATACACCTTGTTTTAGATCAGAGGCTGGTGCTTCTGGTAAGGATACTCGGGGAATGTTAAGACAACATCAATTTACTAAAGTTGAATTAGTTTCAATAGTAGAACCACAACATTCAGAAAATGAACTAGAAAGAATGCTTGAAAGTGCTGAAAGTATTCTTCAAGATTTAGACATTCATTATAGAGTTATGACTTTATGCACTGGTGATATGGGTTTTTCAGCATCAAAAACATATGATATTGAAGTTTGGCTTCCAGGTGAAAATACTTACAGAGAAATTTCAAGTTGTTCTAATTGTAATGATTTTCAAGCTAGACGTATGAATACGAGATATAAATTAGAAAATAAAAATATTTATGTTCACACACTTAATGGTTCTGGACTTGCAGTTGGAAGAACATTGATTGCTATTCTTGAAAATTATCAAATGGAAGATGGAAATATTAAAATACCTGAAGTTTTAAAAAAATATTTCAATAATTCTGATACTCTTATCTAGTGCTTGATGTTAGAAAAATAAGACTGATTCTGGAGTTACGAGAGTCTGGAATTAGTAATGCTGAAGTTCTTTCTGCAATAGAAAAAATTCCAAGAGAGGAATTTATTAGTGAAACTTACAGAAATCAAGCTTATGAAAATATTGCTTTACCAATTGAAAACAATCAGACAATTAGTCAACCCTACGTTGTAGCTAGGATGACTGAATTACTTGATGTAAAAAAAAATCACAAGGTACTAGAAATAGGTACAGGTAGTGGTTATCAATGTGCAATATTATCAATCTTAGCAAGACGTGTATATACGATTGAAAGAATTAAGAATTTACATGAAGGTTCAAATAAAATTTTTGATAAATTAAAATTAACTAATATTGTCTCTAAATATAATGATGGTAATAATGGTTGGGTTGAGCAAGTACCTTTTGATAGAATTATTTTTACTGCAGCATCAAAAAAAATAAATAATGAAATTTTTTCTCATATTGATGATGAAGGGGTTATTATTTGTCCTATTGAAAAAAATAACAAGCAAATGCTTATCAAATATATAAAGAAAAATAATGAAATAATTTCTGAAGAATATGATGATGTTTTATTTGTTCCTAACCTTCAGGGAGTAGTATAGCTACTTTTGATTTTTCGAATTTTATTCGAAGAATAAAAATAATATAAGACTCCTATTATCCAATGAACAAGAGTTAAGCCAAGAAACATATAGATATAGTTTTCTTCTATAAAGTTATTTACAAATAATATTACAACAATAGGTACTAACACAAATCTAAGTATAGCCATGTACATTACTATTATAGCTTTTTTTAGACCTTGGAATGATGCATTTGATATAAAAAAAAATGGAAAAGCTGGAAAACCAAGTGCGTATATTTTTAGATATACAGATCCATAGTAAATTACTTCTGCATCATCAGTAAATAATCTCATTGAATCTTCAGCTGTTATAAATAAAATTAAACCAGCTATTGTTAAAATAATTACCCCAGTGATCATTGCTTTGTTGTAAGTCTCTAAAATTCTTTCATAATTTTTAGCACCAAAATTTTGCCCAACAATTGCAGTTACTGCAGTACTTAACCCTAATAATGGTAAAAAAAGTAATTGCTCATATCGTCCTGCTGATGAGAAACCTGCAATCGCATCATTACCAAAACGACTAACAAAAAATAATAAAATATAAGATCCAAGTGCTATCATCATTAATCCCAATGCTGCAGGAATAGCCTGGAATGATATTTCTTTAATTAAACTTAATTTTGGAATTAAATAATTATTTTTAAAATTTTCAAAAATCTCTGTTTTGGATATTTTATATAGCAAATATAACAGACCAATTATTTGAGATAATATTGTGGCTATTGCTATGCCAGTTATTCCCATTGGTTCAAATAGTTCAAAATTAATTATTTTGCCTGTAATTAATATTGGATTTAAAATTATATTTAGAAAAAAACTAAATATTAAAACATTTCTATAACTTATCGTGTCTCCTTGAGCTGATAAACATGAATTACATACCATTAATAAAAGAATAATAATTGAACCTAGATAAATTACATTCATATATAATGATGAAAGTTTTAGAGTTTCTGGATCATCATTTATAGACTCTAAAATGATTTTCCCAAAATAAAGTCCAATAATAGTTATCACTAAACCTACTAAAATTGTTACAACAAAAGACTGTGAAAATGCATGAGTTGCTTTTTGAATATTTTTTTCACCTAATGAATTAGCAACGTTACTTGTTGTGGCAATACTTAATCCTATACCAAGAGCAATAATTATAAAATAAACAGGAAAAGTTTGACCTATAGCCGCTAAAGCTGTTTCAGAAATCATTCTCCCTGCAAAAATTGTATCAACTAAAGAATAGAGATTATTAAATATCGTTCCAATAGAGGCTGGTAATGCAATTTTTATAAATAATTTATAAATATCCTCATCTAGTAAATTTATTTTTTTAATACTCATAAATATCTTAATTTTGATCTAGTAATATTTTCCTCTTGTTTTAGAATATTTTGAATTTCGTTTATAACTTCTTTAAGATTTTTCATTATAGATCTATTTGTAAAATTTATTAATAATAAACCACTTCCTTGCATTCCAATATTGTCTCCATACCTCATTATTGGAACTTCGACATTAATGACATTACTAATACCTTTTTTTCTTATATTCTGTATAAATGTATCATTTTCTAATATATCTAAAACAGGGTACCATATTATGATTTTAGATTTTGAAAATAGATTATCGATATTATTAAGTATAAGTTCTACTTTATGGAAATCATCTTTTATTTCATATGATGGATCTATAAATACAAAATAATTTTTTTCTTTATCTAGCTTATTAATTATATAATCAAATCCATCTGTATTTAAAATTTTTATATTAGTATATTTGTTTAAATTTTTTTTTAATAAATCATATTCATTATTGTGAAGTTCACAAAAAAATAATTTATCTTTTTTGCTTGATATAGATGATATAAATATAGGCGATCCAGGATAATAATTATTTTTCCCAGTAATTTTAGTTATTGTTGAAAGATAATTTTTAATTAGTATGTTATTACCTTTATAATTCTGTAACTTTTTAATTCCATATTTGTACTCTTTATTTTTGTCCATATACTTTGATATATATTTATAAATTCCATTACCAGAATGAGTATCAATATAACTAATTGAATTATTTGTCTTTTTTTCGATGTTATATAGATAAAGTAGGACAATATGCTTTATTACATCTGCATGATTTCCTGCATGATATCCGTGTTTATAGCTAAGCATATAAATAAAAATATTTCTTGAAATTATTTTCTTATTAGTTATTTAAAGATTTGAATTAATCAATATACGATATTTATATAAGTTAAATAAATTTAATCCCCCATACAATAAATAAAGGAGAATAAAATATGCCAAGTGGTAAAATTAAATGGTTTAATCCAACTAAAGGATATGGATTTATAGAAAATGATGATGGAGGAAAAGATGTTTTCCTTCACGTATCAGCTTTAGAAGCTGCTGGTATTGACACATTAGAAGAAGGTATGCCAGTTGAATTTGAAATCGGTGAAAACCGTGGAAAAGAAAACGCAATCAATATTAAGAAAAAATAATATTTAATTGAATTCAAACAAACTTTTAGAATGGATTGGCGTTACGACAGCTATCCTTTATTCCCTACTAGTTGCATTTAATATTGGATTAGAATTTATAGGTTTTTCATTATTATTGTTTTCAGCATTAATAATTGGAATATGGGCTTATAAATTAAAACACAATGGAATTTTGTTCTTACAATTTTTCTATGCCGGAGCAGGTATCATCGGAATGTATAGATGGTTTGGATAAATACAATTCTTTTATTTTTACTCTTATATTCTTCATCTTCATTTCCTATTGAACTTAATCAAGAAGAAGAGATTTATTTTAATTTTGTAGATTTAAATAATGATGGAGTTATTTCATATGAAGAAATTAAACAATCATTAAATTTACTTTTTCAAATTATAGATTTAAATCAAGATAATAAGATTTCTAAAAATGAAATATATGAATTAAAAAGTATAGTTGAATCTTTAAGATGAGTGTTTGGGGAAGAGTTATTGGTGGAGCAGCAGGATTTGCATTAGGCGGGCCTATAGGCGCTATCCTAGGTGTGATGGCTGGAGGTGCTTTTGATAGAAGATCTAAATCAAGATCATCATTTAATTTTAATCGAATAAATAATAATCAAAAACAACAAATTTTTACATTAAGTTTTATTATTTTAGCGGCAAAATTAGCTAAGTCAGATGGCATTGTATCAGATGATGAAATCAGAGCATTTAAAGAAAAATTTAAAGTTCCAAAGTCTGAAATTCCTAAAATTGCAAAAATATTTAATGAAGCAAAAAAAGATACGTATGGTTATAAAAAGATTGCAAATCAAGTAGGAAATTTATTTTCAACTAATAAAATTTTATTAGAAGAATTATTAAATAATTTATTTTACATTGCAGCATCTGATGGAAAGGTATCTATAAGTGAAATAGATTTTTTAAGATCAATTTCCAAATCTTTTAAATTTAGCGAAAAGGATTTTCAAAGAATTTTTCAATCAAATTTAAATAATAGTGAATCTGACCCTTACAAAATATTAGGTGTGAATAGATCGAGCACTGATAATGACATAAGAAAAAAATGGATAAAATTAAATAAGGAACATCACCCAGATAATTTAATTGCTAAAGGTATGCCGAAAGAATTTATAAAACAATCTAATAAGGAGTTAGCAGCAATTAATATTGCATATGATAAAATAAAAGAAATTAGAGGAATTTCTTGATACCAAAAGATTTATCCGCTGATAAAATTAATAAAATTTATAAAAAAATTAGACCATTTATTAATAATACACCTTTTTTAAAGTGCTCAAATGATATTAATAAATATTTTTCTACTAATTTATTCTTTAAATGTGAATTTTTACAAAAATCTGGCTCATTTAAGGCAAGAGGTGCAATTAATAATATAATTTCTCAAGTTCAGAGTAAATTTGATAAAGGAATTACAGCGGTTAGTGCTGGAAATCATGCAATAGCTGCTTCATTTGTGGCCAATCAATTTAAATTGAAAAATAAAATTTTCTTATACGAAAGTGCAAATAAATACAGAGTTCAAACTTGTAAAAATTATGGTGCTAACATTATCTTTACAGATCCAAAACAAGCTTTTCTTGATGCTGAAAATGCTAAGAATGAAGGTTACTATTTTATTCACCCTTTTGACGGCCCATTAACTTTACAAGGTAGTGCTACCTTGGGATTAGAAATTGTAGAATATTTAAAATCTATTGATATCAAAATTGACAATTTATTAATTTCAGTTGGAGGAGGGGGATTAATAAGCGGTGTTTCGTCGTATGTAAAACAATTTTATCCTAAGATTAAAATTATTGGTGTTGAACCTGAAAATGCTAATGGTTTAAATCAAAGTTTAAGAGCTAACAAACCACTAAATAATATTAATGTGAATAGTATTGCTGACAGCCTTTCAGCACCTTTACATATGCAATATTCTTTTGATGTAGCAAAAGAAGTAATTGATGAAATGGTAACCGTTTCTGATGATCAAATGAAAGAATTTATGGTTTTTTGTTACAACAAATTTAAGTTATTTCTTGAACCCGCATGTGTTGCTGGACTTGCTGCTTTAAAATATAAAATCAATAATAAGTTTGTTGGAAAAAATACAATGATAATATTGTGTGGCTCAAATATTGATAAAAAAACTTGGTTAGAATTTACTAATTAATCTGGAAAATATACAATACCACCACTTAAATTTTTTTTCACACCTGTAGTGTTTTTATTACTTATTTCTAATTTTTTATATGATCTCATACCAATATACGCAAACATTTGAGCTTCTACTAAATCACCATTTATTTTATATTTATCAATAAGTTCAATTTTTTTATTCAGTTTATTCAGTAATAATTCTTTGAGTAATTTATTTTTTCTTCCTCCTCCAGTAAGTAAAATTTTTTCAATCTTAAATTTTTCATTTTTTAATAATTCGTTAAATCCAATATAAGTCATGTAGTTAGCAGTCATTAGTGCATCATATTTGTTCAATTTAATTAGCTTATAAAAGTAATTTCTAAAATAATTTCTATCTAATGATTTTGGGAACTTTTTCTTAAAGAATTTATCTTTTTTGAAATTTTCGATTAATTTATTATCAATCTTACCTCTTCTCGCATAATTTCCATCATTATCAAATTTTTTTTTAAAAAAATAATTGCAAAGATCATCGCTTAAGCAATTTGCTGGACCAATATCTGATGATAATAATGTTTTTGAAACCATAGTTGAAAAATTTGCTATTCCTCCAAGATTCACAATGACTACTTTTTCTTTAAATTTTTGCATTAAAAACTTATGATAATATGATCCAATTGGTGCCCCTTGACCGCCATTTTTAATATCATTATCTCTTAAATTACTAATAGTTTTAATTTTAAGATTTTTTGCAATTTTTTTTCCATTTCCTAATTGTATAGATATTTTGTTTGATGGATCATGATAAACAGTCTGTCCACTAATTGATATTAAATCTATATTTTTTTTATTAATTTTTTTTTGTTTTAGAAATAAAATTATATTTTTTTCTAAAATATCTGTAACAAAATCATCCTTTTTTAAAAAATATTCCTTAATTTTATTTTTATTTTTTGGCTTATTTATTATTAGATTATTAATTATATTTTGATAATTTTTATTAAATTTATATGATTTTTCACATTTAATTTTTACAAAATCAGTGCCATTTGTATTAATCAAACTGATATCAACACCATCCATTGATGTGCCAGTCATAACTCCTAAAACATTAAGTTTTGAATTTTTATTCATTTTCTAAATAAATTTAATTTTGCACAATTTATTAACAAACATATCAACAAAAAAAGTTTAATTATTTTCAAAAATACATTTTTTTATTGATTGATAAATAACAAATAGATAAATTATTTTTAATTATTACACGCAAAGGTAATAATCAATTTAATAAAAGGAAACGATTATTAAATTGTATCGGGAGGAAATGCACGATACATAAAAGGGACCTAGCTTGCTGGGTCCTTTTTTTTGTGTTATAGACAAATCCAATAAATAAAGTATCAGGAATTCCATAATGATTACTGATTATGAAAGAATTTTAGATATAATTTTAGAGGATCTTATCCCATTAACAAAAATTTCAATAAATAAAGGAAATAAAATATTTGGTGCATTTATTGTTAAAAAATCTGACCTTAGCATCATTTGTCTAGGCACAAACCAAGAAATAAAAAATCCTTTATTTCATGGAGAAATTTCAACTCTCTTTAATTTATTTGAAAAAAAACTATTTAATTCAAAAGATTATTACTTTGTGAGTTCACATGAGCCTTGCTCATTATGTCTTTCAGCTATTACTTGGTCTGGATTTGACAATTTTTACTATTTTTTTCCTTATGAAGATACAAAGGATAATTTCAATATCCCTCATGATCTAAAAATTTTAGAGGAGGTATTTAATATTAAACAAGGTAATTATCAAAAAAACAATCAATATTGGCAAAGTTTTTCAATAATCTCTGAAATAAACAAATTAGGTAAGGATAAGCATTTATTGCCAAAAATTACTAAAATTAAAGATGAATATCAAAAATTGTCAAAAATCTACCAAGAAACTAAAATAAACAATAATATTCCTCTAAATTAATTGTTTTATATAAAAAAAAGGTATAAAAATAATGAACGGGAGATACTGATAAAATCAGAGCCGAAGGAGCAACGACCCGGAAACTCTCAGGCAAATGGACCGTTAAAATAAAACTCTGGAAAAGAGCTTTGGCTCTACCGAAGGTGTAAAAACTCTCAGGTAAAAAGACAGAGGGGTAACTTGGAGATATAATTTGAACGAGTTGCCTTTAGAAATTCCTCTTAAAAATTTTCACGAGTCTAATGGCGCTAAAATGGTTCCGTTTGCTGGTTTTAATATGCCAATTAATTACAAGCCAGGCATAATTAATGAACATAAAAATGTAAGAAACCATTCTGGCATTTTTGATGTAAGTCATATGGGGCAGATGTTAATAGAGGCTAACAATTTGCATATTAAAAATTTAGAAAAATATATTCCATTAAAATTAAATAATTTAAGAAAAAATAAATCAAATTACACATTTTTACTTAACGAAAATGGTGGTGTAGTAGATGATTTAATTGTTTCTTTAATAGATATAAATAGCAAATCTTTTTTATACGTTGTTTACAATGCATCTAGAAAAAATGAAGATGAAAATATTTTTTTCAAATGCGCTCAAAATGCACAAATCTTACATCTCAAAAACTGTTTATTTGCTATTCAAGGCCCAGAGTCGATTGAAGTTATAAATAATATAATTGAAGTACCAATTGATATGAATTTTTTAGATATTGAAGTATTAAAATATAAAAATAATTCAGTAATTGTAAGTCGATCTGGTTATACAGGTGAAGATGGATTTGAAATTTCTATATCTACTGAGCAGGCCGAAGTATTTATAAGAGATTTACTAGAAAATAAAAATACTATGCTTTGTGGCTTAGGATCAAGAGATTCATTAAGATTAGAAGCTGGATTGAGTTTGTATGGTCACGAACTTAATGAAAACATAACACCGATCGAAGCAGGGCTATCATGGGCACTAGATAAAGATCGCTTAAATGACTCTACACTGAATGGTAATAAAATTTTATCGGACCAATTAAATAATAAACCTTCAAATAAAAAAATTGGATTAATTTCAGTTAATAGAACAATGTTAAGAGATGGGATGATTATATTTGATAGTAATAAAAATAATATAGGTAAAATTACGAGTGGTTGTTTCAGTCCGAACCTAAATAAATCAATAGCTATTGGATATATAAATTCACATTTTGATAAAGAAAAAGAAATTTTTTGTGAGATTAGAAATAAAATGGAATTAGTAAAGAGCACTAGTCTACCATTTGTTAAAAAAAATTATAAAAAAAATGGGAGTAACAATGAGTGAAAAAAAATATACAAAAGATCACGAATGGGTTTCAATTAATAATGGTATAGCTACTGTTGGTATATCTAATCACGCACAAGAAAGTCTTGGTGATATAGTCTTCATTGAATTGCCGTCAGTAGGTAAATCTGTCAATGCAAAGGATGAAATATGTGTGGTAGAGTCAGTTAAAGCTGCTTCAGATATTTATGCACCAATTGATGGTGAAATCATGGAAGTAAACAATAATTTAGAAAGTGATGCTGCAATTATAAATCAAGACGCTGAAAATACAGGATGGATTTTTAAAATGAAAGTATCAAATCTTAGTCAATATGATGAGCTAATGACTGAAGATGATTATAAAAAATTTTTGGAGCAGTAGATGATTGATATAGATAAATTTGCAAGTAGGCATATTGGTCCAAGAAATGAAGATATTACTGAAATGCTTAAAGTTGTTGGTAGTAAATCACTAGATGACTTAATAGAAAAAACTGTACCAGATCATATTATTTTTAAAGATAAACTTAAATTACGTCCTGGAATGTCTGAAGAATTTAATAAAACTAATACGCAACTTTTATCTTTAAAAAATAATTTTAAAAAAACTTATATTGGAATGGGTTATTATAATACAACAACTCCAAGTGTAATTTTAAGAAATATACTTGAAAATCCTGGATGGTACACAGCTTATACACCTTATCAACCTGAAGTAAGTCAGGGTAGATTAGAAATGCTAATGAACTTTCAACAAATGATAATTGACTTAACAGGAATGGATATCGCCAATGCTTCTTTACTAGATGAAAGTACTGCAGCAGCTGAGGCTATGATGATGGCTTTCAAAATTAAAAAAAGTGCAAAGTTTACTTTTTGTGTTCAAAATACTTGTCATCCACAAACACTATCCGTTTTAAAAACAAGAGCTAAACCTTTAGGAATAAAAATTATTTTTGATAATCCAGACAATGATACATTTGGTTGTTTAATTCAAAATCCAGATACATACGGAGAAATTGCAAATCTTAAAGATTTAATAAATGCAAATAAATCTCATGATGCATTATCTATAATAGCAGCTGATATCATGAGTTTAGTAGTTATGAAATCGCCGAAAGATTTTGGAGCTGATATAGTTGTTGGAAGTGCACAAAGATTTGGAGTTCCAATGGGTCTAGGAGGTCCGCACGCAGCATATTTTGCAACATTAGATGAATATAAAAGAATGATACCAGGAAGACTAATTGGAGTGTCAGTTGATCGTACTAATAAAAGATCTTATAGAATGGCTCTTCAAACGCGTGAACAACACATTAGAAGGGAAAAAGCTACAAGCAATATATGCACTGCACAGGCTTTATTAGCAATTATTTCTGCCTCATATGCAATATATCATGGTCCAACTAGATTAAAAAATATTGCTGAGGAAATTCATTATAAGTCTAGATATCTAAAGAAATCATTAGAGATATTAAATTTTGAAGTAAAATCCAAAAATTATTTTGATACCTTATTAATAAAAGATACGAAATCTAAATATTGGGTAAGTAAATCTATAGACAATGGTATAAATTTTAGATTTGTAAATGACGATCATTTTTCTATTTCCTTAGATGAAACTACTTCATTACAAGATGTAGATAATTTAATTAAATTTTTTAATGAAAATAATAATGAAATATACGCAGAAGAAATTGAAGGTAAAATTGAAAATTCGATTTTCAAAAGTGATTTAGAAAGAAAAGATAGCATATTAACTCATCCTGTATTTAATATCTATCATTCTGAAACAGAAATGATGAGATATTTAAAAAAATTAGAAAATAAAGACGTTGCCTTAAATAGATCAATGATACCTCTTGGATCTTGTACTATGAAATTAAATGCGGCATCTGAAATGCTTCCAATTACTTTGCCAGGTTTTTCAAACGCACATCCTTTTTTAGAACCACATCAACGTGAGGGGTATAATGAAATGATGAGTGAATTAATATCAATGTTAAAAGATATTACTGGCTTTGATGCAGTTTCACTTCAACCCAATGCAGGAGCGCAAGGTGAATTTGCTGGTTTATTAGCTATACAAAAATATCACGAAAAAAATTCAGAAAATAAAAGGAATATTTGTATAATTCCCAAAAGTGCGCACGGAACTAATCCTGCTAGCGCACAGATGTGTGGTATGGATATTTTAATTGTAAACTGTGATGACAACGGTAATGTAGATTTAACTCACTTAGATAAAAAAATAGAAGAAGCAGGTGATAGACTTTCTGCTTTAATGATTACATATCCTTCAACACATGGTGTATTTGAAGAAAGCATTGTTGAAATTTGCAAAAAAATTCATGACGCTGGCGGGCAAGTTTATCTAGATGGCGCTAATTATAATGCAATGGTTGGTGTAGCTAAACCAGGTAAATTTGGACCTGATGTATGTCATATGAACCTCCATAAGACATTTTGTATTCCTCATGGTGGAGGTGGACCTGGTGTTGGTGCCATAGGATTAAAAAAACATTTAGCAGATTTTGCTCCTGGTCATCCTATGTTTAAAAATGAAATTGGTTTAACAACTCAAGAGGCAGTTTCTGCAGCACCTTGGGGGAGTGCATCTATCTTACCTATTTCATATTCATATATTTCTATGATGGGTGACGATGGTTTAAAATTAGCAACTCAAGTAGCAATTTTAAATGCTAATTATATAAAAGAAAGATTAAAAAACTATTATCCTATTTTATATACTGGTAAGAACAATATGGTGGCACATGAATTCATAATTGATATTAGACCGTTTAAACAAGAATTAAATATTTCAGATGAAGACATTGCTAAAAGACTAATTGATTACGGATTTCATGCACCTACAATGTCCTTTCCTGTTCCAGGTACACTTATGATTGAGCCCACTGAAAGCGAATCAAAAGAAGAGCTAGATAGATTTTGTGAAGCAATGATATCTATACATAATGAAATTAATATGATCAGAGATGGTAAATTTGATAAAGTAGATAATCCTATTAAAAACGCCCCACATACGATAGAAGAAGTATCCTCTGACAATTGGGATCATAAATACTCAAGAAAAGAAGCCGCTTACCCCCATGCATATTTAATAAATAATAAATACTGGAGTCCAGTTAGTAGAATTGATAATGTATACGGTGATAGAAATTTATTTTGTGTTTGTCCTCCAATTGATGAATATGAAGAGGCTAAAACTGGATAAATACTATTTATCAATAAATTAAAACACTAATTTAATAACAGTTATGATTTATATTAATCTTATTTTAGTTTTTTTAGTATTGGTCGCAATCCATGAATACGGACATTATATAGTTGCGAGATGGTTTAAAGCTGAAGTTACTGACTTCTCAATTGGGTTTGGCAAACCACTTTTAAAATTTACTGATAAAAACGGCACTACATGGAAATTATCTCCTATTCCATTGGGAGGATATGTAAAAATCAAAGGTCTTGATAATATATTTTCATCAAACCATAATGATGAACAAGGATCCTTTCAATCCCTTACACTTTTTCAGAAGATATTAGTACTTCTAGCAGGAAGTATTTTTAATATTTTTAGTGCATGGTTTGCTCTATTCTGCATATTTTTCTTCTTTGGAATTGTAAGTTTAATGCCAATTATTGGATCAGTTAGTGAAAACTCATCAGCTTTTGAAAACGATCTTAGAGAAGGTGATAGAATAATTGAAATAAATAATATTAGTATTGAAGAGTTTTCTGATATTCCAAAAGCAATTGCAAATAACCCAAGTATTAATATTCTAATAGAAAGAAATAATCAGATAATTGAAAAAAATTTTGATCTTAAATTTAATGAAGAATTAAATAGGTATATTATTGGAATATCCTCACCTCAAAATCCTATTATTGATAAGTATAATTTAATTGATTCTATTAAAAACTCTTCTGCATTCATACCCACATACTATTTAGCTTCTTTCACTTTCCTTCAACAATCTTATAAAGAAAATACATTAGGAGATCAGCTAGCCGGACCTATAGGAATTGTTAAAAATGCAGATCAGATGATGCTTGATCAAGTAAGAGGGGTACTTTTTTTATTTATAATTATTTCTTTGTTTGTAGGGTTATTTAATTTACTTCCGATCCCGCTTTTAGATGGGGGTCATATAATGTATTTTATTATAAGAAGAATTTTTTCAAATTCTCTTCCTGAATTTGTTACAAGGGTTTATCTAGCAGTGGGGATAACAATAATATCTTTTCTTTTTATAGTTGTGACTTACAACGATATTTTTTATAAATAATAATTAGAGGGAGATAAAATGACAAATTTTGAAAAAGTAAAAGAATTTATGTTAACTTTTGGCCAAGAAGTAAAAACTAGTGCTGCATTTCCAGAAAATAAAATTGTTGAATTAAGAAAAAAATTAATTGATGAAGAATTTAATGAATTAAAAGATGCAATAAAAGATAATGATATCGTTGAAGTTGCTGATGCTTTAACTGATATATTAGTTGTGACATATGGAGCAGGTGCTGCTTTTGGGATAGATCTAGATAAATGTTTTAAGGAAGTTCATCGTAGTAATATGAGTAAACTTTCAGAAGAAGGTAAGCCCATTTATAATGAATTTGGTAAAGTGATGAAAGGGCCTAATTACTCTCCACCTAATTTAAAAAAAATTATTTAAATTAATTTTAAAGCTTTATCTAAAGCATCTTTGAGATCATTAACATCTTCTATTCCAATTGATAGCCTGATTAAAGTATCTGTGATCCCAAGATCTTCTCTTATTTTTTTATCTATAGATGCGTGTGTCATAATTGCTGGATGTTCAATTAAGCTTTCTACTCCACCTAAGCTTTCTGCCAGTGTAAAAATTTCTATATTTTCAAGAAATTTTCTTGCTGAATTTATATCTCCTTTTAAATCAATAGATACAATACCGCCAAATCCATACATTTGTTTTTTTGAAGTTTCATAATTATGATCAGATTTTAAACCAGGATAGAAAACTTTATTTACCTTATCGTGATTTGATAAATAGTTAGCAATTTCTAACGCATTAGAGTTATGTTTTTCCATTCTAACTGCTAATGTTTTAATTGATCTAACTAACATGTAACAATCAAAAGGACTTGGAACAGATCCAACAGCATTTTGTATATATTTAATTTTATCTGCAAGTTCATTATTATTATTAATTACTAGCGCTCCACCAATTATATCACTGTGACCACCTAAATATTTAGTGGAGGAATGTATAACTGCATCTGCTCCTAATTTTAACGGTTGTTGATTATAAGGAGATGCAAAAGTATTGTCACATACGACCATTATTTCTTGATTGCTTATGTTCTTTTTAATTTTTTCAATATCAATTATTTTTAGAAGAGGGTTAGATGGAGTTTCAACCCAGATCATTTTCGTATTTTCTTTAATGTGTCCCTGCCAGTTATTGTCCTTACTTAAATCTGCATAAGTAACTTCAACATTCTGATTTACTGATTTAATTTTATCAAATATTCTTCGGGTTCCTCCGTAAACATCATCGCTTGACAGAATTGAATAGTTATTACCTAGCGCATCTGATAAAGCGGAAATGGCCGCCATACCTGAACTAAACGCAAAACCATATGCACCATCTTCAATTTCAGTTAATAATTTTTCGAGAACATCTCTTGTTGGATTACCAGTTCTTGCATATTCATATTTAAAATCCCCAGGCGATTTTTGTTTAAATGTAGAAGAAAGATGAATAGGGGGCATAACAGCTCCAGTACTTTCATCTGCACCATGACCTGAATGAATTACTTTAGAATTAAATTTTTTATCTTTTGTTTTCACTTTTATATCCAATCAGGGATTGGTAAGTTTTTTGATTGTAAAAATTCTTTATTAAACATTTTATCGTAATATTTATTAGCATCATCACATAAAATAGTAACAATTTTTTTACCTGGACCCATTTCTTTAGCTAATTTTATTGCACCGCAAATATTTACTCCTGAGCTAAGACCTAGGAATAATCCATCAGTTTTTATTAATTTATATAATATTTCCATGCATTCATTATCAGAAACGTAGAATGATTGGTCAACAGTACAATTTTCAAGATTTTTAGTGACTCTAGCTTGTCCAATTCCTTCTGTTATAGATTCATCACCTTTTTTTTCAGGAGTTCCATTTGTAAAATAATTATACATGGATGAACCTTGTGAGTCAGTGCAAGCTATAAGAATATTTTTATTAAATGACTTCAATCCAACACTAACACCAGTTAGAGTTCCACCTGTTCCAATAGCGCATGTAAATCCATCTACCTTACCGTTTGTTTGATCAAAAATTTCTTTTGCTGTTGTTTTTTCATGAAATTTATAATTTGCTAAATTTTCAAATTGTCCTGCCCAAAAAGTTTTCTTCCCTGTTTCTTTTTCTAATTCTAATGCTAATTTTTGTGAAACACGTTGATAGTTACCTGGATCAGAATATGGTTTTGCATCAACTAAATGCAGTTCAGCTCCCATATTTTTAAGAATATCTCTTTTTGAAGGAACAGTAATATTCGGCATCACCACTTTTAAATTATAGTTTTTTGCATTGCAAACTAGAGCTAGACCTATTCCAGTGTTTCCAAATGTTCCTTCAACAACAGTTCCACCTGGTTCAATTAAATTTTTTTCTTCTGCGTCAAGTATAATGCCTAAAGCTGTTCGATCTTTTATTGAGCCAGCTGGATTTAAAAATTCTGCTTTACCATAAATTTCACATCCAGAAATTTCTGAAGGATAATTTAGTTTTATTAGAGGTGTATTACCAATTAGATCGGTAATATTATTTGTTATCATCAATATCTCTTACACCGTATGGTTTAAATGATGTATCTTTGTTAATGCTAATGTTTTTAACTGGGTTACCAACCATTGTTGCATGCGGTTGAACATCTTTTAATACTACAGTATTTGCACCAATTCTCGCGCAATGTCCGATATTTATTGGTCCTAAAATACTTGCTCCACAACCTATTATAACATTATCTTCAATAGTTGGATGTCTCTTTGTGTTTCTTTGATTCTTTGAATTTTCTGCTGGACTTATGCCTCCTAGTGTTACTCCATGATATAATGTAACATTATCTCCAATAATACTTGTTTCTCCTATTACAGTTCCCATGCCATGATCAATAAATAAGTTTTTTCCGACACTTGCTGCAGGATGAATTTCAATTCCTGTTAAAAAACGACTAAACTGAGAAATTATTCTTGCTAATGTGTAGAGATTAAGGTTCCAAAGATTATTTGCTATTCTGTGAAAAAAAACTGATTTCACACCTGGGTATGTAAGTATTATACTTAGCTTACTTTTTGCGGCCGGATCTCTCTCAATTATGGAATTTAAATAATCAGTCATTCATTATGATATTTAGTGATTATTGTATTTTTTTCAATGTAACGAGGATTTCACTTAAAATTATATTTTTTTATCATGTGAATTTTTGATAGTTTATATGGATAAAAGATAATCAATATATATTTTGCAGATATGAATTATAAAATTAAAGTTTATTATGAGGATACAGATGCTTCGGGTAGAGTATATCATTCAAATTATTTAAAATATTTAGAAAGAGGTAGATCTGAGTTCTTATATGAATTAGATTATAATCATAAGAATTTACTGCAATCACAAAATTTTTATTTTGTAGTAAAACATATTGATATTGATTTTAAATTACCAGCATATTTTGAAGACATTTTAAATGTAAAAACAACAATCAATGAAATTTCTAAAGTAAAAATAATTTTTCATCAATCTATATTTAGAGAAAAAGATTTAATAATTGATTCGGAAATTTTAATTACTCCTGTAAATAATAAAGGTAAAATACAAAAAATTCCTATTGAAATGCTTGAAAAATTACAAAAAGAAAAATTATAAATAAATTTATTTTTTTTTAAAAAAACAAATGTTATCTAATAATAATGGGTATAGTTACTGATGTAATACTTCCTCTTTCTTTAGCTTTTATAATGTTTTCATTGGGCTTAGGTTTAAGTCTTACTGATTTCACTAGAGTTTTTTCTAAACCAAGAGATTTTCTAATCGGTTTATTCTTTCAAATTATTGTCCTTCCAATAGTTGCGTTAATAATTGTAATGTTTTGGCCTTTATCTCCTGAATTAGCTATTGGAGTAATGATCCTTGCTGCTGCACCTGGAGGAGTGACTAGCAATGTTTTAACATCCTTTGCAAAAGGTAATATTGCGCTTTCTATTTCATTAACTGCGATAAATAGTATTTTATGCGTAATCACGGTTCCATTAATACTAATGGTATCATTAACGGTTCTTGATATGGGTAGTATTAACGAAGGCCAATCATTATTTAGTGTAGCATCTCAAATGTTTTTGATTGTTACTATACCAGTTCTTATTGGAGTACTTCTTAGTAGTGTACTTTCATCATTTGAGAAAATTGCAAAAAATATATCTATAATTTTATTTGTTTTAGTACTTATTGGAGCAATACTATCTCAAAGAGAAAATGTTGTTAGTTATTTTGCTCAAGCCGGTTTGGTAATGTTATTTCTCAATGTAATTATGATGATTATCGTTTTTTTTCTCTCAAAATCATTTAATGCATCTAAAGAAACTTTCAGATGTTGGTTGATGGAAG
This sequence comes from uncultured Alphaproteobacteria bacterium, assembly GCA_902628645.1. Taxonomy (GTDB): domain Bacteria; phylum Pseudomonadota; class Alphaproteobacteria; order HIMB59; genus CACPNW01. The sequence continues at coordinate 58,661 of CACONS010000001.1, forward strand.
TAGGTCTACAAAATGGTACTTTAGCAATTGTAGTAGCTAACACTTTTTTTGCAAGTACCGTTTATTTAATACCTGCTGCAATTTATAGTTTAATAATGTATGCAACAGCACTTCCCTTAATTTATTTTCTAAGAAGAAATTAAAACAGGGAAAGTTTCACTATCCAATACATCATTGTTATTTAGTTTAACTTCTGGAAAAGGAGGAGACATTTCACCTTTTCGTTGAATATATCTTGCGTCATCTCCTGTAAATCTTATTGAAAAAGCTCTTCGTCTATTTTTTGAATTATTTCCATAAGCAGCGTGAATTGTTGCATAGTTGAATGCAATTGCATCACCTATATCACATTCATATGAAATTATTTTGTAGTTGTCTCTATTGCTTTCAATATCTGGTATTTTTTCAAATTCCTCATCTTTATGATCATAGTCATATCCTTTAAACTTAGTAGGTAAAAATGTTTTATTCCATTTATGAGAACCTATTATGAATTCCATAGAAGAATTAATGTCAATCTTATCAAGTGGTATCCAAATACTTACATTATCTTTACCTTGTACACAGTAATAACCTTGGTCTTGATGCCAGGGTGTCCTTTTTTTTGATCCTTTTTCTTTTATTAAAACATGCTCATGGAATAAATTTACTTTTTTAGATTGCATTAATAAGCCGGCAATTTTAGCAATATTGGAATTAAAAATAAAATTTTTATATTCATTTATTCTTTGCCAATTACAATAATCATCGTAAAAAATTTCTTGATCATCTGTTTCTTCATAAACACATTTATATTTACTAGGGTTTTGAAAATTATATTCAATACCTTTTCTTAATTCTTCAATCCATTTTTGATTAACTATTTGTTTTAGTAAAACGACTCCATTTTCTTGAAATTCATTACTTATTTTTTTATCAATCATTTAATCTTTAATTTTATATCCTTTTGAAAATGTATATGTAATAAATATTATACAGCTAATTAAGATTGTAAAAATAGTTAATGTGCTTGTAAAAAGTGAAACATCAGAGACTTCATAAAAACTATATCTGAAACCACTTATTAAATACAAAACAGGATTAAGTAATGAAATTTTTTGCCAAAACTCAGGCAACATATTTATAGAGTAAAAGCTTCCTCCAAGAAAAACTAGAGGTGTTATTACAAGTATGGGAATAATTTGTAATCCTTCAAAACCCTCAGCGTACATTCCAATTATAAAACCAAATAAAGCAAATGTAATCGATGTAAGAATTAGAAAGAACATCATTAGAAATGGATGATCTATTCGCACATCTACAAAAAAATTAGCAGTAAGGATTATAACACATCCTATTATTAAAGATTTGGATGCAGCTGCTCCTACAAAACCAAGCACTATTTCAAAAGATGATAATGGTGCCGCAAGTATTTCATAGATAGTATTTGTAAATCTTGGAAAATAAAAAGCAAATGATGCATTTGAAATGGATTGAGTTAAAATAGTTAACATAATCATTCCTGGCACAATATAAGAACCGTAATTTATTCCATCTATTTCAGTAATTCTAGAACCAATTGCTGATCCAAAAACTACAAAGTAAAGTGAGGTAGTAATTATAGGTGAAGCAAGACTTTGAAATAAGGTTCTTTTAAACCTTTCCATTTCATGTACGTATATTGCTTTAATTCCGTACCAATTCATTGTTATTTTCTTTGATAAGTTTCACAAAAATCTGCTCCAGTGAACTTTGTTCCATACTTACATCTTTTATTTTATAACCATCTTTTTTTACATCATTTAAGAGTTCAGTAATATCAGTTATGTTTGAGCTTAGATTGTAAGTATGTGAAAGAACTGAATTTGATTGCTCTAAAGTAAAATTATATTTTGATAAATTTCCATTTATTTTATCAATAGGTTGTATTAACTCAATTTTAATTGTTTTTTCTCCAAGTTTTTTAATTAACTTATCTTTTTCATCTATTAAAATAATTTTTCCTTCATTTATAACAGCAACTCTGTCACTTAATTCTTCAGCTTCTTCTATGTAATGAGTTGTTAGTATTATAGTTACTCCATCTTTATTTAACTTTTTAACAACATCCCACATATCTTTTCTTAATTCCACATCTACACTTGCTGTTGGTTCATCTAAAAACAATAATTTAGGCTGATGAGATAATGCTTTAGCAATCAGCACTCTTCTTTTCATGCCGCCTGATAGTTCTTTAATTTTATTATCTTTCTTATCCCAAAGCGATAGTTGTCTTAAAAGTTTTTCAATATATTTATGATCTGGTTTCTTTCCAAAAAGACCTCTTGTATAATTAACATTGTTCCATACAGTTTCAAAAGTTTCAAGATTCAATTCTTGAGGAACAATACCTGTTATTTTTCTAGTAGAGCGATAATTTTTAATAATATCCATATCATTAATTTTTATTGTCCCTGTATTAAAATTCACTATTCCACAAATTGAATTTATTAATGTTGATTTTCCTGCTCCATTTGGTCCAAGTAAAGCAAATATTTCTCCTTCTTTAATATTGAGGTTTATGTTTTCCAGAGCTTTAAATGATTTATTATAAAATTTGGTTAAATTTTCTATCTCAAGAATATTTTTCATATATTAAATATCTGTAATTAGTTTTGGGATATTTTGTTTAAATTTGAAATACCCTTTTTTTGAAAAAATCCAACTATTAACATCATATTTTCTATTAAAATTTATAAAATTAATAGATTGGTATTTTTTAGTAATTTTTTTGTAAATTTTCTTCCAATTTCCTTGTGTAACATAGGGTAAATGTACTTCTTTAATTTGATATTTAGAAATCCATTTATCTAAACTATTAAAATAATTTTCAAATTCTATATCAATTTGAATATTATTATAAAAATTATCATCTTTAAAATTTGAAATGCAAATATCTTTAATGTGTTTGATTACTTTTTCAGAGAAACTATGATCATTATAATCCTCTTTTGAGAAACCTGTAAAAACCTTAACTTTTTTATGATTTAAATCTTTTAGAATATTCAAATCATCTGTAGGTATTATTATATATTTTATATCTTCTAAATTATAATCATAATTCAACTTTAGTTCATTTACATCATAAATTTTATCTTCAATTAGTGGGGTAGCATTTTCATTTAAAATCTCATTTTTTGATATTTTAATATTACTATATTTTTCAATATTACTTTTTCGTGCTAAATAATTTTTTCCCTTTGTGTGAATACCAGCAACCCATCTCCATGATAAAGTATTAGAAGCTGGATCGCCATCTAATAAATGCTGCATAAAAAAATCTGCTCCAAGTTGCCAAGGTAAATTAAGGGTAAAAATCCAGATCGAAGCAAACCACATTCTTACATGATTATGTAAGTACCCATCTTCTTTAAGAGTGTTTACCCATTTGTTAAAAAATGACAGATTTGTGTTTCCAGAAATTGCATTTAAATAGAATTTTTTATTACCTAATTCTTCAATTAATTTATTTCTATCCTCTAAATAATCAGAATAGACTGCTGGTCTATGTTCAAGCCAACCTTTCCAATAAGTTCTCCAATAAATTTCTTGGATAAATTTTTCACAATCCCTAAGTTCATATTTTTCTAATATTTTTTTTAAAACATTTTCTTCTGAAATAAGTCTATATCTAATGAAGGGTGATAATAGTGATGTAGTTTTATTACTGGAACTATCTTCACTATAGTTTCTATTTAACTCATAATATTTTCCTGCCTTAGGTAAATAATACAAGAGTTGCTTTTCAGCAAAGCTGATATTTGATTTAAACATGTATTTATTATTTAATCTTCAGCTGATTTTTTAGAACTTCGATTGAGTATTTCCAAGTGCCGTACTCTTAAAACTACAATGGCAATAGCTATAACCAATATAGCTACAGACTCGTAAACATACGCTGATGGATCTACATCTTTTCTTTGCATAATTATCATCCTAGCAAGAGCTGTCATGGCTATGAAAAGAGGATAACTCATTCTAATAACTTTAGAAATCCAGTATTCTTTAATCATTCCTATAATTTCAATGTAAATGAATAATAAAAGAATATCTGCTAGTGTAACTCTGTAAACCGCAATCATTCCTTGTACTTCCATGCCAATTGCGATAATTGTGCAAATAATCAAAACTGAGAGCACGATTTTTTCTAAAAGTTCAAAATAACTATTCATTTAAATTCTTTCTATTTTATTTAGTTGATTCTTGTTTTTGTAAAATAGAATTAGGGCAAAAATTTCATATAAAAACCACGAAACATGATAAATTACTGGTTTTCTTATTATTTTAGCCAAAAAACTATATTTTGGAATTTCTGACCACATTTGAATAAATGCATCAACTCCACAATAAACCTTATCATCCTTTATAGTATGCAAACGTCTCAACAATTCTTTAGCATTTTTATTAGTGTCTTTTTTAGAATTTTTTTCAGTACAAATATCAATCCATTCAAGATTATTTTCTTGTTTTTTATAATGATTTATCTCAAACCTACAAATACTGCATGAATTATTAAAATAAACTTTAGTTGCCATATAAAAAAAATAATTTAAATAAATTGAAATTCAATGACCCCTAATTGATCAAATTGAGCCTTAACATGATTACCAGAATAAATTTTTGATGGTCTAGTGCATGATCCAGAAGAAATAAATTGACCTTTAAGCATTGTTTCTCCTTTTTTAGCAAGATTATTGATTAACCAGAGGGCAGCATTTAGCGGGTTATTTAAAACATTTTTAGTATTACCAGAGTCCATAACTTTATCGTCTATTAACAAGGTGACTTCAAGGTCATCAAGATTGATATCATTAATGTTAAATATTTTTTCATTACGTAACCAAAATTCTGATGCACCATTTGTAGAAATAACATTCTTTGCACCAATTTCAGGTAATGGTTTTGCAAATCTAAAATCATTTATTTCAATTGAGCATACTAATCCATCTAATAATAAATTTATATCTTCCATAGAGTAGGGTGCTTTTGAGATATCTATATCTTCTTTAATTCTAAAACTTATTTCTGGTTCTGCATATGGTTCAAAGAAATTTTTAGCAGATAATTTTGTTGCATTAACTAAACTATATCTACTATATAAATTTCCATAAAAAGGTTCGCTCATATTTAAAACCTCTTGTGCTGTAAGAGATGTAGCTCCAATTTTTTTTCCAATACAGATATTATCTTTAAGTTCCAGATATCTAAGTTTTAAATTATCTTGAATTGCATAAGCTTCATCAATTGTTTTAGGTTCTAGACTTTTTAAAGAACTTAACCCAGTTTTATTTAATCTATGCTCAAATAAAATTTTTGATGCTTCTTGAATGTCTTCTTTATTCATATTTTAATAGAGTGCATATTGATCTCTTCATATATTTCTAAACATTCTTTATAAATTTTTTCATAGTTTTTTGGTACTATATATTCTTTATAATTCTTACTTTTAAAAGTAGTAGAAGAAATAACATCATGATACCAAACTTTAGACCAAATACCATCTGTATCTCTATAGCCTTTAGGCCAATTAAGCATTTTTTGATCAAAATTTAAATTTAATTTTTGACACAAAAGTTTTAAATATTCTTCAGGATTTTCTAATAAATAATCTGCATTTATTACTATAGGTTCTTTTGAATTTAATAATTTAAAAATTTCATAAAGTTTTTTAAAACCTACATCTTGTATTGATTTTAAAGTATTTTTTTTTATGTATGATACTATTACTTTAGCTGGATCACGAATTAAAAAACAATTTATACCTTTATTTAACCAATCTAAACGAGTTTCATCTAAAATATGATGAGTCATATGTTTTTGATAAAATATATTATACTTATCATCCTCTGTAGTAATTAAATCAATGACATCATTTTCATTAGTATGATAATTATTTATAATTTCATCTTTCATTGGATGATTTAAATTTGTTTTCTTTAAATAATATGCATAAAAAGGTTCATCATATACTTTTGTGTCTATCCTATTTTCAAAAGACCTCATTAATGCAGTACTAATATTTCTAGGACCAGACCAAACAAACAAATTAATCATTTAAATAAATTATTATATAAATTAGTTAATTCTTTGGTTATTGGATTTTTATTTAATGAATATTTTTTTTTATTTATTTGATTAACTGGTACAATTCCAGCAAAAGATCCTGTACAAAATGCTTCGTTTGCATTTAATACTTCATTTAATTTAAAATTCTTTTCTCTAACTTTTATTTTATTTTTTTTACATAAATCTATAATTTTTTGTCTAGTAATTCCTGTAACACAATATTTCCCTGTAGAAGTAAAGACCGTATTGTTTTTAACAAAAAAGAAATGCGTACTATTGTTTGTTGCTATATTTCCTTTAATATCAAACATTAGTGCCTCATCGGCATTTTTTTTGTTAGCTTCAATACATGCAAGAATACAATTTAATTTACTAAGTGAATTTATTTGAGGATTTTGGACGTTAATCGGGCCTCTAATAATGTTTACTGTAACTAATTTTAAACCTTTCTTGTATACTTTAATATCTGGTTTTTTATATTCTGGGATTATAATTATTGTTGGTTTAGATATAGTAACTTTAGGTGATTGATAAGGTGTTGACTTGATGCCCCTAGAAACAATTATTCTTAAATGAACATCTGTTTTCATCTTATTTATTTTAATTATTTTTGATAATGCTTCTGAAAGTTTTTTACGCGATAAATGAATTTTTAGATCAATAAGTTTAGCATCCTTATATAATCTATCTAAATGTTCCTTTAAAAAAATAAATTTATTATCTTGATATCTTAGAGAGTCCCAAACACCATCTCCTAATAAAACTGATGAATCAAATACTGATATTTTAGCTTCATTTCTTTTATAAAACTTACCATTAATATAAATCTTTACATTATTATTTCTTTTATCTTTAAAATAATCATGACTAGAAACCATAATATTTTGTATCTTAATAGTAATTATAGGTCTACTGAATTTTAAAAATATAAAAAAATAAAAACAATGAGTGACTTATAATTAAATTCATATAACCGATTAATTAATTTCAGTAAGTATGATTAATAAAAATTTTATTGTTATTTGTTTATCTTCAACCATAGCCGCATTTCCTCCAATGGCAGTAGTTTTGCTCGGTGGAATCATTACCTCACAAATAATGTTATTAGACTCTCTAGCAACCTTACCTATGACACTGATGATAATAGGGATTGCTATTAGCGCACCAATTGCTTCAAGATTTATGAGTATTTGGGGTAGACAAAAGGGTTTCTTATTTTCATCAATTCTAAGTTCTTTTGCTCTAATTTTATGTTCTATTGCAATATACAATGAAAATTTTTATACATTTGCTTTAGGAAATTTATTAATTGGCTCCTCTCAAGCATTTATTCACCAATATAGATTTGCAGCTTCTGAGTCAGTACCTAAAGAATATATTCCAAGATCTATATCTATTATTTTATTACTGGGAATCATATCAGCTTTATTATCATCAAATTTTGCAGAGTATTTTAAAGATTATTTTCCAGATAATTTGTTTTTAGGTAGTTATATTTTTTTATCAATAACAGCAATAATTCCATTTTTTATTCTTTTATTTTATGATGATAATCAAAATATTAAAAGTAAAAGTAATTTTCACTTTGAAACTGTTATTTCTCTTTTAAAAAATTTTAAAATTCTACAATCAATTATTAGTGCTGGATTTGGATATTTTACTATGGCCATAATTATGACTGCTACTCCTTTGCACATGCATCTTGTAAATAAATTCACATTGTTTGAAACTAGTATAGTTATTCAGTTACATGTTATCGGAATGTTTCTACCATCACTCTTTTCTGGAGATTTAATCAAGAAATTTGGAAATACGAACATAATTTATGCAGGAGTAATAATTTTATTTTGTAGTATTGCTATTAATACTCTTTTTGATTTTTATTATTCTTATATGCTGGGTTTAATATTACTTGGTATTGGCTGGAATTTTTTATTTGTTTCCGGGTCAAGTTTATTGGTAGTTTCATATGAAGAAAAAGATAAATTTACCGCTCAAGGATTAAATGATTTTATTGTTTTTTCTACTCAAGGTATAGGCTCTCTATCTGCTGGTTTTCTTTTATATTTCTCTAATTGGACAGTAATAAATATTATATGTATTCCACTTTTGATAATTGTAGTCTTAGTTTCTTTTTTTGCATCTCAAAACACATAAGTATTCATAAAAAACTTTTAAATTAATATATTTAAATTATAGTTATTTCTATGAGCAGAGTAGGTTTCATCGGAGTGGGTTATATGGGTTATGGAATGGTAAAAAACTTATTAAAGAAACACGATGTCTATATATTTGCACATAAAAATAGAAAACCAATTAATAAATTATTAAAAATTGGAGCACACGAAATTAAATCATATGATGGGTTAAAAAATAGTAATTTAGATTGTTTAATGCTGTGCGTTACAAATACTCCTATTGCTTTAAAAGTTGCTAATGAAATAAAAAAATATCTACAAAAAAAAACAATAATCATTGATTTAACAACACATAATAAAAAAGGTGCAACTAAAATGGAGCAAGTTTTTAGTTCTAAAAATATTAGTTATAATTTTTGTGGAGTTATGGGCGGGCCTGTTCAAAGTGAGCAGGGAATTTTAGGTGGAATATTTGGTGGGAAAAAAAATAATTTTTCAAAATGTAAGAAATACTTAAACTGTTTTTGTAAATCTGTTTTTTATTTTGGTAATGTTTCAAAAGCATCATCTGCAAAATTATTATCAAATTTTTTATCTTTATTAACAACAACAAGTGTAATAGAATTTTTCAAATCCGCAAAAAAACTGGATATTAACATTAAGCTGCTATGTGATGTTGCAAGATTGGGCTCAGGTAACTCAGGTGCTTTAGATAGAATTGCAAATAAAGCAATTAAAGGCAACTATAAGGGTTATGTATTTTCAGTTGATAATACTTTTAAAGATTTAAATTATATTAATGATCTTGTTTCAGATATGCCTAATGCAAATAATTTAGTAAAAACTGCTAAATCATTTTACAAAAATGCGTCAAAAAAAGGTTATGGTAATCTACTTGTTAGTGAGCTTATAGGAAAAGAAAAATACTAACATATGGATAAAGTAGTTCCAATTATTTATATGGTTGGTGTATTATTATTAGTTTTACCTTCATTTTTAAATTCTAATAACAGTTTTAAAACTTTTTTCACAAATTTATCGATTTGGATTGCCATTGTATTAGTTGTTTTATCTCTATATTTTGTTTTTCAATATCTTACATGAAAGTTTACAAAATTAATTAATCTAATTAAGTGTGGACTAACTCGTTACAAATATTTATACGAGACACCGGATGTCAAATCAATTTGTTGCAAAATCGAGAAGGTTAAGAAGTACTCTTTATTCCTCTAGAATTGAAAAGCAGGGAGTTACATCATACACAATTTATAATCATATGCTTCTTCCTGCTGGATTTGAAGACTCATTAGAAGATACTTATAATCATTTAAAAAACCATGTCCAAGTTTGGGATGTTGCAGCTGAGAGACAAATAGAAATTAAAGGTAAAGATTCATATAAACTTGTTCAATTGATGACCTGCAGAGATTTAAGTGAGGCTAAAAATGGTAAATGTTATTATAGCCCAATAATTGATGAAAAAGGTGGTATGATTAATGATCCTGTTATTTTGAAATTTAATCAAGAAAAGTGGTGGATATCAATAGCAGACTCAGATGTAATGCTGTTTGCAAAAGGTTTAGCAATTGGAAAAAACTTTGACGTTACTATCAGTGAACCAGATGTAAATATTATGGCAGTACAAGGCCCCAAGGCTTTTAATTTATTAGAAAAAATATTTGGTAAAGAAATTTTAGATTTAAAATTTTATAATTTTAAATATTTTAATTTTAGAGACTCTAAACATCTAATTGCTAGATCAGGCTGGTCAAAGCAGGGTGGTGTTGAAATTTATGTAGAAGATTCCAAATCTGGTTTAGAATTATATGATCTTTTATTTGAAGCTGGTAAAGAATATAATGTAAAACCTGGATGTCCTCATTTAATTGAAAGAATTGAAGGTGCTTTACTCTCTTATGGTAATGATATGGATATAAATGACAATCCATTTGAATGTGGTTTGGGAAAATTTGTACATATAGATTCAAATATTGAATTTCTTGGAAAAGATAATTTGATTAAAATAAAAGAGAGTGGAATAGAAAAAAAATTAATGGGAGTTAAAATTAATTTAGATCAAATCAACTTAAGATCAGCTATTAACTTAACAGTGGATAATAAAATCATTGGTGAAATAAGATCTGCAGTTTTTTCACCAACATTTAATAAAGTTCTAGGTATAGCTATGATAAATAAAGGTTATTTCGAAGTGGGACAAGAATTTGATATCATTGTTAATCAAAAAAAATATAAAGGAGAAATTTGCCCGTTACCGTTTATCTAAATTTTTACTATGACTAAAAATTTCAAAGGCATAATTCTTGCTTTAGTTGCTTCTTTTTGTGCGGTACTTATGAGTGTATTTTTAAAATTTGCACAAGAGGATGCAAATGTTTTTAGTGTCGGTTTCATGAGATTTTTTTTTGGTTTTTTATTAATATTACCTTTTGTAATTAAATCAAAATTTAAAATTTATAATACAGATAATTTTAAATTTCATATCACACGAAGTATTATTAATGTTCCTATGATGATTTTAGGCTTTGCAGCACTAATGTATATTCCTCTTGATCAAATAAAAGCTATAGGGTTTTTAAGTCCAATTCTTGTAGTTATTTTAAGTGTTATTTTTTTAAAAGAGAGAATTTATTTAATAAGAACATTTTCTTTAATATTAGGTTTTATAGGTGTAATTATTATTCTACGTCCTGGAATTATCGAAATAAGTATTGGTGCATATATGGTCCTAACATCAACTTTGCTTTGGTCTACCGTAATTATTATTACAAAATATATGTCAAAATCTGACTCACCAATGACTATAATTACATATCAATACACTTTTGTATCTATTTTTACACTTCCACTAGCTATTGTTTATTGGTCTAGTCTTTCACTATCATCAGTTTTTTATAGTTTAATGGCAGCAATAGTTGGTACCGTTCTTCATTTATGTATTAATACTTCATATAAATTGGCATCTCTTACTATTTTACAACCTATTTGGTTTTCACAACTTTTATGGGCTACAATATTTTCACTAATTCTATTTAATGAAAGTGTAGATTATTTTACATATATTGGAGGCTCACTTGTGTTTATTTCTGTACTTATAATAACTTATAGAGAAAATTATTTGAAAAAAGATATTGCTAAGACATCTATTCCACTCAAAAATTAATTTTATTAATTCTATTTTGTTCCTAGGGCAAAACCTCTTAGTAAATATTTTTGAAAGTATACTAAAAGAAAAATAGTTGGAATAGTAGAAATAATAATTCCCGCTAAGGATGTGCCCATATACATACTCAATCTATTTCCTAACTGAAGAGACATACCAACCTGTAGTGTTCTCATATGCTGTTCTGAAGCAGAAACAAGAGGCCATATATAATCATTCCAGGCACCACCAAAGTTCACAATGGCTACTGTAAAAATCGCGGGTAGTGCTAATGGCAGCATAATTCTTACAAAAATTTGCAAACGATTAGCTCCATCAATAACAGAAGCTTCCTCTACTTCTTTTGGAACACCCTTAAAATATTGTGTCATAATAAAAACTCCAAATGGTACGCCAAGCTTTGGAAGAAATAAACCCGTATGTGTGTTATGTAATCCTAAAGAACTAAATTGCGTAAAGAGAGGGATAAATAATAATTCACCGGGTATCATTAATCCAGCAAGAACAAGTGGATATATAAATTTACGACCAAAAAAATCAATTCTTGCAAATGCGTATCCTGCCATTGAGCAAAATATTGTAGTAAAAAAAGTTGCACATAACGCTACTATTACAGTGTTCATAACCCATATATCAAAGCTTGAACTCCACATTTTGATATAATTTTCAACAGTAAAAGGAATAGGAAAAAATCCAAATAGGAAATTTGTAGTTGTTTTTTGCAATAATTCATTTGGTTGAAAAGACAGAGAGATTACCCATACAACTGGTGTAAACCATATTATGCATGCTATTAAAATTACAAAAAAATTGAGGGTTAATCTTTTACTCATTTTCTCTAAATAACCTAAATTGTAAAAAGGTAAAAAAACCTATGATTAAAAATAGTACTACTGAAACCGCAGCACCTGACCCCATTCTCATATCTCTAAAAGAATATTCGTAAATTAATTGAACTAAAGTTCTTGAATTATTATTTGGCCCACCTCCTGTTAGAAGTTGTGACTGAGCAAATATTTGTAAATGAGCAATAATTTGTAAAACGGATACAAGAAGGAAAATTCTACTTACCCCTGGTAAAGTTATATACCAAAACATTTGACTATTTGATGCGCCATCTATTCTTGCTGCTTCGTATCTTTCATCAGGAATTTGTTGAAGGGCAGCAATAAATAAAATCATTGGCAAACCAATTGTCCACCAAACAGTTGCAAAAATGATAACAAATCTACCTGCTATTGTTTTTTGTGTAAATGGATAAGGATCATAACCAAAAGCCTCTAAAGCATTATTAAATAAACTTCCATATCCACCAAAAAGTTGGGAGAATACTAAAGATAATCCCACAACACCAACACCACCAGTTGCCCAAAACATTGTTCTAATAATGGTAAACGTTACACCTTTTTTATTTGTTGCAATGGCTATAATAATAGCAATGAAGGTAACACCATAGGCAGAATAAAAAGCTAAAATAATTGTATTTCTTACTGTTTTCCAAAATAGATCGTCTTCCCAATATGCATCTTCAGTTGGTTTAATTCCATTAATAAAATAAACAATTAGAGCAAATATAAAGAAAAACTTTAAACCAACATTATGCTTTAATATTTCGTTTTTATGAAAAATATAAATAGTAGTAATTATCAATAAAAGCAGGCAAATTTTAATTGGAGTTAAAAAAACAGTAAAATCATAATAAACACCTTCACCGGCTAATAAATATATATAATTTTCAAATCCAATAAATTCTGCGTTATCTGGATTGATAGCTACGGCCATCAAATTCCAATCAAAAAAACTCATATAAAATAACTTACCAAATGGATAGATTAGAAAAGATAAAAAGAAGACTATAAATGGTAAAATTAAAAAGTAGGCATAAAAATTGTCGTTTTTAATTTTCATTATTTTGTTTTTACAGATTCACGTTTAATTAATGGAGACTCAACTAAAATATTAAAGTTATCATTAAATTTTTGTGGATCAATTATGTGTTTAATAGCTTTTTGTGTCATTTCAGAATATGGTAATTGAACAGTTGTAAGTTTAGGCTTAACAAGCTCACTTATTCTTGAATTATCAAAACCAATAACTGAAATATCTTTTGGTATTTTTAATCCCACTTCTTTTATTGCTTGATATGAGCCCATAGCAATTTCATCGGAAGTGCAGAAAATAGCATCTATTTTTTTATTTTTTTTAAATAATTTTTTTGCTTCAAGGTAGCCTCCATTTTCTAAATTACTTTTAGGTTGAACAATGAAACTATCTTTATAATCTATGTTGTTTTCTGTATGTGCATCTCGCCAACCTGATAATCTATCTTTATAACCTTTCATCCAAGTATCACTTGATAATATTATAGGAATTTTTGTTAAGTTATTTTGAAAAAGATAATTTACAGCTTTTTTTGCTCCATTGTAATCATCTGGTAATATTGTTAAGCCATTAAAATTATTACTATAACAATTTAATAATATTTTGCTTAATTTTAGATTATTTAAATTTATTTCTATTTTTTTTGTATAACTGTATGCAATAATAATACCATCTGGTTTGAATTCATCTATTGCTTTAAAAATATTTTTTTTATTATCCAGTAATTTATTAAACAAAAAAACAAATTGATGTGATTTTAAATCATAATCATTAAAACCATCGAGTAATTTACTGGCAACATTTTCGTTGTAAGAAAATTCCTCCATAAAAAAAATAAATTTTCTTTTATTAAGTCTACGAATTTTATTATTGCCACTGTAGTTATATTTTTTTCCAATTTTTTTGACATTTTTCCATGTTTTTTCAGAAATACCTTGGTTTTTTTTATCGTTAAGAACTATTGAAGCTGTTGCAGGACTAACTTTTGCAAGCTTTGCAATTTCTCTTAATGTGATTTTCTTTTTCATGTTGTATCAAAATTTGATGGTAAAAATTAATAATTTACTTGAAATACTTTTAAATTCAATGCAAATTAACTAAACAAATACTAAATGTTTAGTAAATATGGAGGAAAAATGAAAAAAATTAAATTACTATTTTTTGCATCATTCCTATCCCTTTTAAGTTTCAGTGCATCGGCTGTAGATATTACGATTGCAAGATTCTTTGGTGATTGTGAAGATGCAGGAAGTGATACTAAGGCAACATCAGGGGAGGCATGTATTATACAATCAATAATTAATGCTTTTAATGAACAAAATCCTGATATTAATGTTACTACTGAAGTTCTTGATTGGGGTCAAACATATAATATTCTTCAAACAAGATATGCTGATAATAGTGCGCCTGATATCCATATCATGCACAGACACCGTATTCCTCAATTCTCTTCAATTGGAGCTATTGCAGATTTAAGTGGTGAGTTAGAGAAATATGGAATGGACTCTAGTGATATTGTTCCAATGATGATGGATGCATTAACGTATGATGGCGGTATGTGGGGTTTACCACTTGATATTCATGCTGGATTGTTCCATACCAATTTGGATCTTATGGCAAAAGCTGGCTTAGTCAAAGATGGAAAACCAATTTATCCTACTAGTCCTGCAGAAATGTTAGAGCATGCAAATGCCTGTAAAGCTGTTGGAGCTGATTATTTGGCAAGTGGACAAACAAGAGCTATCTATGGTCTAACATGGCAGCAAAATTCTAATTTCTTTGAAGGAAAAAAAGCAACCCTCAACACTGATGAAGTGAGAAATGCAGTTCAGCTTTATCTAGATCTTAAAGCTGCAGGTGCTTACCAACCTGAACTTGATTATGGTAGTGCTGAAAAATTCTGGATGGATGGTAATGCATGTATTTTATATAATGGTACTTGGGTTGTAGATTATTATTCTCAGAATGTTGACTTCAATTACTATGTTGGGTCTATGCCAACAATTTATGATAAGGGAGCAACATGGGCTGATTCACATATGTGGTCAATTCCAGCAGCATTAAAATCTTCAAGTCCTGAAAAATATGATGCTGTTATGAAGTTAGCAAAGTTTATGTGGGATCACAGTATTGATTGGTCAAGAACTGGTCACATGTCTTATAGATCATCTGTTATTAACAGTGATGCATATATGAATTTACCGCATAGAACTGAGTATGCATCTACAGCTGAGATAATGACTGATACTCCGCATTCCATAAATTATGGAGCCATTGTTCAATTATTGGACACAGAAATTGGAGCTATTATGCTTGGTGAGAAAGACATAGATTCAGGTCTTAAGGATGCAAATAATAAATTAAAGAAATTAATTCGTTAATTTCCTCTTATAAAATGGAGGTGTTTTTGACACCTCCATTAACTCGATAAAAAAAAAGATAGGAAGTATGAGAAAAGAACACCCAAGACCACAGTTTTTAAGAAAAGATTGGTTAAACTTAAATGGAGTTTGGACTTGTGAATATTCAAAAAATATTAAAGGTTTTAAAAAATCTAAATTAAATTCAAAAAAGTTTTCAAAAAAAATTAATGTACCTTTTTGTCCTGAAAGTAAATTATCAGGAATTGGAAACACTGATTTCATGCAAGAAGTTTGGTACCATAAAAGTTTTAAATTAAATAATAATTGGAAAGATAAAAAAATATTTATTCATTTTGGCGGAGTTGATTATAAGTGCGATGTATTCGTAAACAAAACTAAAGTTGGTTCAAATATAGGCGGTCAAGCGCCATTTAGTATTGATATTTCAAAAGCGGTAAATTTTACTAAAAATAATGATTTAATTGTTTATGTAATAGATGAAAGATGTCCTGGAAGTATGAACCCATCTCCTTGGTACAAAGGAAGATTTACTCCAAAAAAAATAGCAATAGCAAAAAAATGGGCTCTGGATAAACGTAGAACGCAACCTAGAGGTAAACAATCATCTTTTTTACATTCTTATCAATGTGTTTATACAAGAACAACTGGTATTTGGCAGACAGTTTGGTTAGAGGCTGCTAATAAAAAACATATAAAGAGTGTTTCAATTGTTCCAAATTTAAAAAGTTCATGTTTTGAATTTACTCCTGATTTTTCAGCAAATGTAAATGATAATTTTAAGGTTGATATTACATTTAAAAATAAAAAAATATCTTCTTCTATTTTCAATACAAAAATAAAAAAAATAAAAATTAAAATTCCAAAACCAAAGTTGTGGTCTATTGAGCAACCAAACCTTTATGATTTTGTTTTTACTTTAATAAGTGAAAAAAATAACAAAACTTTAGATAAAGTTAAGAGTTATGGAGGAATGCGCTCTATAGAAGTGAAGAAAAATAAAGTATATCTCAATAATAAACCTCTCTATCAAAGATTGGTTTTAGATCAGGGATTTTACCCAGACGGAATTTGGACAGCACCAACCGATAAAGCTCTAAAAAATGATATTATTTTATCAATGAAGGCTGGTTTTAATGGAGCAAGGTTACATGAAAAAGTATTTGAAGATCGTTTTCATTATTGGGCTGATAAATTAGGCTACATAACATGGGCTGAGTGGGGTAATTGGGGAGCAAATGAAAATGCAAAAGGTACCGAGACTGCTTTTATGCATGAATGGCCAAAAATAGTAGAGCATTTAAAAAATCATCCATCAATCATTACATGGACTCCTTTTAATGAAACTAATACTTTGGAATGTAATGCTCAACATAAAAAATTAATGCGTTTAGCATATGATGTAACTAAGAAAATTGACCCAACAAGACCAGTTAATGAAACAAGTGGGTATCAACATCAGAAAACAGATATTTGGACAGTTCATCACTATGAACCAAAACCTGATAAATTAATGGAAGCTTTAAATCCAAAAAAAGGAGTTTATAGAAATTTTCCAAAGTTTGAAACATCCTATAAAAATCAACCTTATATCATTGATGAATATGGAGGTGCTTGGTGGCTTCCTTTAAACCTAAGAGATAAATTTTTTTCTTGGGGTCACGGAGATCATGTAAGACCTAAGACAATTCAAGAAGTTTATGATCGTATGGATAGTTTAACTGAAGTAGTTTTAAAAACAAAACACATACAAGGATTTTGTTATACTCAACTAACTGATGTGGAGCAAGAAACTAATGGAGTATATCTTTATGATAGAAAAACAAAATTTAATATGAACAAGATAAAGAAAATATTCAAAGACAAATCTCTAAAACTAAAAAAAGGTTATATTCAGTAGAAATAAAATAAATTTTTGTGTGAAAAAATATTAATAATTAAGCTTTTAAAATTGAATCAAAGTTTCTATAAGATCTTAAATAAATGAATAATAAATATAAATACCAAGGTATGTGGCCAGTTGCACCAACACCATTTCATGACAACGGTGAAGTTGATTACGAAGGAATGGGTAGGGTAATTGATTGTATGGTTGATCAAAAAGTTAAAGGTATTTGTATTTTAGCTAATTATTCTGAGCAATTTTTAATTTCAGACGAAGAAAGAGAAAAATTAACAAAACTTTGTATGAAAAAAATTGATGGAAGAGTTAAAACAATTGTTACTGTTTCTCATTTTGCTACTGATATTGTACGTCCTCGAGCAGAATTAGCAAAATCATTGGACGCAGATATTATAATGATGATGCCGCCTTATCATGGTGCATTGTTAAAAGGTAATCCTGATCAAATATTTGAACAGTTTAATGAAATTTCTAAAGTTAAAATTCCAATTATGATACAAGATGCACCTTTATCTGGTATTGAACTTTCAGTACCTTTACTAACAAAGATGATAAATGAGATCGAGTATTTAACATGTTTTAAAATTGAAAGTGCTAACGCAGCATCAAAAATAAGAGCACTTATTAAAAATTGTAGTGAAAAACTAGATGCACCTTTTGATGGAGAAGAAAGCATTACACTGTATGCAGACTTAGAAGCTGGAATTTCTGGCAGTATGAGCTCAGCATTACTTCCAGAAAAAATTGCTCCAGTAATTGATCATTTTTGGAACAATGAAAAAGATAAAGCAGAAGAAGTATATAATAATATTCTTCCTTTAATAAATTTTGAAAATAGACAATGTGGTTTTAGAGCTACAAAAACAGTAATGAAAGAGGGTGGGGTAATAAAATCAGATTTTTGCAGAGATCCTATTAAACCTTTAGATCTAGATACAAAAAATTTATTACTTAATTTTGCAAAAAGATATGATTTGCTTACTTATAAATGGGGTAAATAATATAATTTAATTGACAAATATTATTTAAAAATTAGTTATGATTTATGCGTAATTTTTTCGAAGGTCTTCTTGAAAGAGCAATGTTTTCAAGTAGATGGGCATTAGCTCCTGTTTATGTTGCTCTATGTCTAACTCTTTTAGTTATTACCTATAAAGTTATTGCATTATTTATTTATGAAATCACACACTTAAGTGACTTAACACTAAATGAACTTCTTGTATTTGTTTTACATATTGTTGATTTAGCTCTTGTTGGTAATCTAGTTTTAATGGTTATTTTTGCTGGATATGAGAATTTCGTCTCAAAAATTGATATTGCAAATCAATCTGAAGACAAACCAGAGTGGATGGGTAAACTTGATTTTTCAGGTTTAAAATTAAAACTTATTGCCTCAATAGTAGCTATTTCAAGTATCGGTTTGCTAGAAGCTTTTATTGATGTAGGTTCAAAAACATCAGAAGAAATCTACTTAATGATATTTATTCATGCTGTATTTATTTTATCAGGATTAGTTATAGCAATAATGGATTATATTAGCGGAATTACTAAACATCATCCTTAATTAATTTAATATGAAAATTGATGAGTTTTTTAATGAAAAAACTGTCATTGATTTAAGTTTTTTTAATTTTTCAAACGCTGTTACGGCAGCTTATTTTGCCAATCGAAATTTAGAAGTACTAAGAGTTAATAAAAATTTTAAAACATTCTTTCCTGTACTTAAAACAGTAAAAAATATTCCTTTTACGAGCATTTTAGAACAACTTGGTGTTTCTAATGAATATATTGAAAGTTTTAAAAAAAATTTAGATAAAGATGGTCATGTTATAGTTCCAAAAATAGAAATCAAAATTAATAATGAAGTAAAAATTTATTCTCTTCTTTCAGCTTATACTGAAAATTCAGATTTTCCCTATTTAAATGGTGTACAGGGTCAATTTGTAGATAGAACTGATGAATATAACTTAAGAAAAGAAAAGGAAGATTTACTAGATCAAAAGTTAAAAGATAGAGAAATTATTGAAACAAAGACTAAAAAATTAGAAAATATTGCTAATAGATTATCAAAATATCTTTCCCCTCAAGTATATAAATCTATTTTTGAAGAAGAGGAGTCAGGAAAAAAAACTAAAGATAGTTATGTAAGAAAAAATTTAACTATATTTTTTTCAGATATCGTTAACTTTACAGATTTATCTGATTCCCTTGAGGCAGAAAAACTCGGTTTAATTTTAAATAATTATTTGAGTGAAATGAGCTTGATTGCTATAAATTCAAACGCAACTATTGATAAATTTATTGGTGATGCAATTCTTTCATTTCACGGCGCGCCTGAAACACTAGGTGATGAGAATGATGCTATTAATTGTATAAGCATGGCTTTAGAAATGAAAGAACGAGTTAAAGAACTTCAATCATTTTGGATAAGACAAGGAGTTAAGGGTGGATTGAAAGTGAGATACGGAATTTCCTCTGGTTATGCTAATGTTGGAGACTTTGGATCTAGTGTAATGAGTGATTATACAGCTATAGGATCTTCTGTTAATTTAGCCTCTAGATTACAATCTATTGCTCCTGAAAACGAAATAATTATTTCTGATACAACATATAATTTAGTTAAAAATCAAATAAACTGCGAAGAGTATGAAGAAATAACCCCTAAAGGTTTTGTAAGACCTGTTAAAACTTACAAGGTAATTGATTTTAAAAATAAAAAAAATAGCAAAACAAAAAAATCATATTCGAAAAAAGGTAATCACGTGGATATTCAAATATTTGATAGTTCTGATATGAAGGCTGCAATGAAAGAATTAAAAAAACTACAAGAAGATTTTAGTAAAGAAATTGACGAAGAGTAGGGGAATTATTCTATTTTAAAAAATTTATTATTGCATTCTTGATATCATTTACAATATTTTTATTTTCATTTTTCATTTCTTGATTTTCATCCTTCTTTTTATCTAATTTTAATTTTCTTTGAGCTAAAATATTTGCGACATAATCATACACATTTGGATTTTTAGAAAAAATATCTTTTATTATATCTTTGCTTACTTTTATTACTATACAAGGAGTTTCAGCTATTACATTTGCAGATCTTGGTTCACCAGTAAGAAGGCTGCCTTCACCAACAAAATCTCCAACACCAAGTTTTGCTAAAAATACTTTATCTTTATTTTCATTATCTAAATATACAGATACAACCCCATCATTAATAACATAAAGAGAGTCTCCAGTATCATTTTGTTTAATAATGTAATCATCTTTTTCAAAATGGAGTCTTTCTGCATTTTCAGCAATCTCATCTAAATCTTCAGAATTTAATGACATAAAAATAGGAATTTTTTGAAGTAGAACTCTATTTTTTATTGACTCATTATAAGGATTGAATTCGCTAACCTGCCTTTTTTCAAAATCCTCTCGACTTCTGTGTGTATCAAGAGCATGCAGCCCTGTATCTTCTTCAAGTTTCCCATAAAGTTTTCCAGCAGACATTTGAACACCTGCATGTCTTAAAGTTTTGTGTATTTCCATCATAACACTATCTTGCATTGAATTTTTTAAAATTCGTTTTGTGCAATCAAAAGCAACAACAAACTCTAATCCAAATTCATTAGCTCCAATAAAACGAACCCACTGTAAATTTAATTGTTCTCTTCCATCAACTGGCTTAGCTTTTTTAAGAGCATTATAAAGTAACTTTGAAATATTTTCTGGATCATGAGATGGATGAAAGTATAATTTATTAAAAATATGAAACCCTTCACTCATTTTTTCTTTATCTTGTTTGCTCCAATTAGTTAAAATTGAATCTGCAACGATTTCATTTGGAATAATTACTTCGGTATTTTGAAATGTTCTTATCCTTGTACTTCTCCAGGTAATATTTTCTACATAACCTGTTTTATCATCGACAGTAATCCAATCATTTATAGCAAATGGCCTCTCAATATTAACAAAAATTCCTTTAATTAAATCTGATAAACTTGATTGCAAAGAAAGGGCGATAGCAGCAAAAACTATTCCACCGGCAGCAAGTATACTTGTAAGTTCTAAATTAAAAACAAAAGATAAAACTAGAAATGAAGGTATAGCAAATAATAAAAACTGAAATAGAAATGTTATTATTTCAGGTATTGTTGTACCGGATTTATCATTTAGTGATAATACTTCGTATTTATAAAACATCATTATGAATATTGATGGTATAAAATATAAAGTTATAAGTAAGATTTTATCTGTAAGGTTGCTTATATTTTGATTGATTAAAAAAAATTCTTTTTGTGTAACTATATCATAAGAAAAATTTACCATTAGATATGATAAAATAGGAAGTATAATGATAGTAAATAATACTCGAGTAAATTTCTTTAATTTGTTCAACTGTATTACAGAACCAATAATCAATAGAGAAATAAGTATATATAAAGAATTTAAAGTAACTGCATTATTATAAAATAGCAGAATAGATAAGATACATAACAAGGATATTAAAATTATGCTTATCTTGGATAGTAGATAAAAAATGTTAATTTTCATTTTGTAGTTTTTACTATAAAGAATTTATATAAAAATGAATTCATTTTCAAAGTATTTATTCGAACACTTACATTTTGGTTTAGAGGAGAAGGATTTTACATTAATTGAAAAAATTATATTCTTTCTTATTATATTGAACTGTATTTTTGTTGTTATTGAGTCTGAAAAACTCATTTATGAACAATATTATCAACTCTTTGACTCAGCAAAAATTTTATTTGGTATAGTATTTTTAATTGAATATATTTGTAGGTTAATTGCCGTAGATCAAATTGATAAATTTAAAGGATTTAAAGGCAAGATAAAGTATATTTTTACAGTACCCGCTCTAATTGATGCAATTGCACTTATTCCATTATTTTTAATTGGTATTAATGAAGGTTTCTTAGTACGATTGTTAAGAGCTATAAGAATATTTAGTATTCTTCGTTTTGGGCGTTTTAGTGAGTCAGTAGATTTTATACTTCATGCAATATATGACAGAAGACATGAATTAATATTCTCACTTCTGATTACTTTAAGTTTAATGTTATTGTCTGCAACTTTACTTTATGTTGTAGAAGGGGATTTACAACCAGAAGCATTTGGCTCAATTCCTAGATCTCTTTGGGTTAGTTCCGCTGCTTTATTGTCCACTGGTTATGGTGATTATACGCCTATTACATTTTTAGGAAGGTTTGCTGCAGTCTGTACAGCTTTATTTGGAATTGGGGCGGTTGCTTTACCAGCAGGTATATTGGCTAGCGCTTTTACGGAGAGAAAAAGAAAAAAGGATTAAGCAGTTTTTTCTACAATTTTTATATTAGGAAACATTTTATTAGAAAATTCTAAAAGATTAGTATGTTTTGAGTCTTCAGGTCTAAAATGCATATTATGTATAGTTTTTTCCCAATTTGTTTCTTTAAAATCATTTTCATATTTTTTGTAAATATTATGTTCTTTAACTTTACTAATGTCATCATTTTTAGAAATAGAATATAAAATTGTTAACCAAGTTGAAGCTCCCATGTATTGTATTTTTTCACCCCAAGAAATACATTTTTCGAAATCTTCTTTACAAAAATAACCAATTGTTAATGCATCAAAGCGTGAACATGAAGTTGCATTTCCTTGAGGAATGGGATCAAGTTCTAATGCTTTGTGTAGATGCTTTAAACCTTCATCAACATTATCAAGTTTAACTAAACAAGTACCATATCTATCTAAAATTCTTGGATCATTAGGATTAATGGAATGTCCTTTCTTAGCATGCTCAATAGATTTATTAAATTCTTTATTACTTTGCGCTATAGCAGATGATATTCTCTGTACCTCGAAGTCATTTTCATCAGCTTCAAGACTTTTTTTGACATGCTCAAGACCCATATCCATCATCTTATCTGGGTCTTCATAATATCCTTTGCCGTATCCACCGCCTATAGTACAAGCTTTTAAAGCATGAGCTCTAGCATTTGTTTCATCAGTTTCGATTGCTTTATCAAGTGCCTCAATAGCTTTTAAATTATTCTCTTTTCCAGATCGAACATGATGATAAGTTCCTTTTATTAACCATTCATAAGAATTTAGATTTTCTGATGGTTTCCTTTTAATTCTTTGTAAACTACTAATTTCAATATTACCAAGTAACTGTCGAGACATTTTCATTACGATTTCATCTTGTAAATCAAAAATATCCTCTATTACTCGATCGTATTTTTCACCCCATAAATTGGCACCATCGCTTGCATCCGTTAAGTCAACACTAACTCTTATTCTTTTACCAGCTGAACGAATATTGCCACCAATCAAATAATCAACAAAATGTTTCTTAGCAAAACCAAGAGCATCTTCATCACTTTTTTTAAAATCCATTGATGTTTGGTGTGAAAGGATTTCAAATTCTTGCATTCGGGAAAATTCCTGTATTAAATCTCTGAATACCCCTTCTACTAAGAATTCTGAATCTTCATCTTTACTTAAATTTTCAAAGGGTAGAATTGCAAGTTTAATTTTTTTTGCTTTATTAATTTTAGTTTGAGCTATTGGTTCTTTAGCATCGTTACTTTTTGATTTTTCTTCTTCTTTTAAGAAATCATCTTCATGAATAAGTAAATTAGAAATTTTATAAACTTCAAAACTTTCACTTATGTTTTTTAAATTTCTTGTGCCATCATTTTCAATTTTAGCATCTAACCTTTTATTGACTTGATCTTTAACAATAGTAGAAATTAAAATACCACCAGGTTCGCATTCACTTTCAAGTCTAGCTGAAACATTAACTCCTGAACCCATGATATTATCACCTTCAACTATTACATCATCTACATGTATTCCAACTCGCCATTCCAATTTTAATTCTGTAATAGAATGATCATTTCTTTTGTAAATTTCATTTTGAAATTCTATTGCCGCTTTTAAGCAATTTACTGGTGAAGCAAACTCACATACAACGCTATCACCCTCAGTTTTAAATATTCGTCCACCAAATTCTATAATTTTACCATCTATTATTTTGCGACATTCATTTAAGTTTCGAAGAGTTTTTTCTTCACTTTCTTCCATATGTTTACTAAAATTAACACAATCAGTAGCAAGAATAGTGGCTAATTTTCTGTCAGAATTCATATATTTTTTTTAACAAAATTTTATAAAAATACCACCTAAATGTGGCAACATGTGTCACAGAATCTTAACAAATAAATATATAAAGTTTTAATAGGAGGCTTTTATGGTCGAAAATTTTGGTGGAAGTATTCTTTACTTAATACTTTTTATAATTCAATTATTGGGTTTATCTTTTTACTGTTATTTAATTATTTTAAATCCAAAAAAAATTATTAGTGATTATCAAGTTGGAGAAGGAGCTATTGCTCCAATCAGACTAATTGGATCGTTTATACTACCATTAGTATTGGTTGGAATTTATCTAATGTTTACTTCAATTGAAAATATGTGGGTGTACTTTGTTTTAGGTCTTATGACTACAGTCTATCAACTACTTTACGATCTTGGAAATAGAATGGGAGTAATAGACAAAAACTATACTGTCGTTAATAAAACACAAGATACAATTCTTACTATCGTTTTTGTTGTAATTAATATTGTTCTCATAATAGGATTACAAGATAGAATAGGTCTATAGAAAAGACTTTCAGATACAATTTGCTGGGATTTTAAATCCCAGCTATTCCTAACTTAAAGAAAATTCTTTTACTTTATCAAACGGAAAGTGATCAACAAT
Source organism: uncultured Alphaproteobacteria bacterium (assembly GCA_902628645.1). Taxonomy (GTDB): domain Bacteria; phylum Pseudomonadota; class Alphaproteobacteria; order HIMB59; genus CACPNW01. The sequence continues at coordinate 83,991 of CACONS010000001.1, forward strand.
ATCCTTTTTTGCATAATATACTTCTTCTACTTCACCTTCTTCGTTAATTAAGACATCTGTTACAGCAATATCAAAATATCCTTTTATTCTAGTTGGAATATAACCTCTAATTAAAGCAGGAAAAAGTTTATGAGCTTTAAAAAGCATTGTGGCAAACATTTTAGAAACAGATCTTTCAATTTCATATTTTTGAAAATATTTAAAGTCAGTATCAGCTAAAACAGTGAAGGGGAGTGGTCCATGCTTTCCCATAAAATGTTTAAGATTATTTACTGGCGAATGAAAGATACCTACATGAGTAAAATTTTTTCCAAACTCTCCAAAGCGCTTATTGAATTCGTGTAATCTTAAATTACAAAAACTACAACCTGCTATTCTATAAAAAGTTAGAAGAACTTTTTTACCTTTAGTTTCAGATAGATTAAAAATTGATCCATCAGGTTTAGGTAAAGTAATATCTTCTAATCTATCACCTTTTTTTATTTTCATTCTTATTTACTAAACCATGTGGATCAGAAAATATAGGCCAAATTTTTCTTTTCAATTTTGTGTATTTGTTTTTTTTTGGATTATTTGGATATATTCCATTCACTGATGCATATACAATATTAGATACGTGAGGATGAAAAGAATTATAAAAATGATTTGTTGATTTTACTATTAAAATATTTTTATTTGCAATTTCTATACCTAATTTTTCAAATACATCAGTCGAGAATGTTTGACATCTATTGGAATTTAAAACTATTTCAATATTATTGAAGGTTATACACGCACAATCACCCATTGGCACTAGTGATTTACCAAATTTTTGAAATGTATTTTTTACTATTTTTTTTACAAGAACATTTTTTTTTATAGGTTTTTCAGTTGGAGATATTTTACCACCAAAACTTAAATTTATAATAGCTTTCTCTCCAGCTTCATGGCACAAACGTACTGCCTCAGGGTCCCATATAGTACCTAGAGCAATATTTTTTAACTTCATAGATAAAGCTTTTTTAATTAAAACTGTTGAATCTCCAGCTACTCCACCACCAGGGTTATCCCAGATATCAGCAATAAGGACTGGCTTCTTATTATTTTTAAATAAATTTTTAGCTTTAATTAAAGATTTATTAACTGAGTAAGTTTTTGGACCTAATTTTTTTCTTAATTTAAATAATTTCATTCCAAGTTCAAAAGATAAATTATTTCCGTAGTTTGTATCGTTGTCAGTTATAACTAATACTTTGGCACCAAGATCAGGGGAATTACCAGCCATGAATCCATGTATTATTGAAATAGATAAAATAGATTTGTCTTTTTCTAAATTTTTTATTTTATCAACAAAAGATCTCATAGGTTCTTTACTTGTTGGTAAAATGGTCATCATTTTAACATCAAATAAAGAAATTCTAGGTTTGATTTTTTTATTAAATGTTTTGAGAGATAAATTTATACAATTTTTAGCTGTCTCTACAAAATCTGTATGGGGAAATTCTTTAAATACTGTTAAAATGTTTGTATTTGTAATAAATTTTTTACTTAAATGACTGTGCGGATCAAAAGTTGCTCCTATAACAACATTTGGACCAACTATTTTTCTAATATTTTTTACTAAATCTCCCTCACAGTCTACGCAATTTTTAGCTATCATTGCGCCATGTAACCCTAATAGAACTATATCTAATTTACCTGCATTTTTTATTTCTTTAAGAATTAATTTTTTTAAATCATTCCATGTTTTTGAGTCAATCAATCCACCTGGCTCAGCCCAAGTAGCAGTACCTTCAATTAATTTAATTTCACCATTAGATTTTCTTTTTCGTAATAGTGGGAAGAGTGCAGAACATAAAGTTGGTGTTTTGGGATGATAATTTGGTTTAGCAAAGAATGTTTCCTTAAAGCTTTTCATATTAGTTTTTAAAGGTGAGAATGTATTTGTTTCTGTTGCTATGGAAGCACAATAAACCTTAGGTATTTTTTTCATGATAAATAAAAATTAAAATTATTATATTTTTTTAGCAGCAGATGTCTCTTTAATATTACTAAGCTTAGTGTACCTATCAATCATTTGCGTAGTTTTATGTCCACTTTGAGCCATTATTTCATGAGTTGGGACTCCGTTCATTCTGGCTTGTGTAATAGAACCAATTCTTAAACTGTGGCCTGAAATTTTATCACAATTATCTAAATCAGCTTCTCTTGCTCTTTTCTTAAGTATTAGGACAAAGCTTGTATCAGTAAGACTTATTTTTTGATTTTTATTATTTAGAATATATTTCTCGATATTATTAGCTTTATTTATTTTATAGAACAGGGGGCCTTGATCTATTAAAGCTACTTCTAGCCAATCTTTCAGTGCTTTTACTGGACAATAATCATTATTAGTTTTTGGAAGGTATATCATTCTTCCTTCACCTTTTTGATCAGTCTTAGAAAAAGGTATTAATACTTGAACACCATCCTCTTCAAAATTTAAATGTTCATATTTCATACCTAAAAGCTCAGATCTTCTACAAAAACTATAAAAACCAATTAAAATAAGAGCTCTATCTCTTATGTTTCTAAAATCTTCGTTATCATTTGGAATTTTATCAATAATTTTTTCAATATCAGCTTTTAGCAACTCTCTTGCTTGACCAGATTTATTATTTTTTTCATCTCTTACAATTGCACTAATTGTTTCAGAAATATTTGGATTTTTTCTATCAAATTGAAAGCCATTAACTCTATATTTATATGTAATAGATGCTAAGATTCTTTGTATAGTGGAAGCTTTATATGCAGTAGAGGAGTAGGGGTTGTTATTTACATTTTCTCTACCCGGTATGTTGCTTGATCCTTTGAGTATTTTCGCTTCTGGATCTTCGTGAAGCCAATCCATATAATTAGCTGTTAATGCGTAAGCACTATTTAGATCATCAACATCTAAAGGACTGCAATTGTATTTATTCTTGCAATAATCTATAAACTTTAACCAGTCTCCCTGATATTTATCCTGAGTGTTTTTAGCTTTGGATTTCTCCTTTAGCTTACTTACGTTTTCATTTAGTGATATTTTAACCATATTATATATTACGATAATTACAGTTATCGTAAATAATAGTCAAGTAATATATATTATTATTATATATCAAGATATTATATATATTATCTAAATCTATTTCTAATATTACAAACTAGATATAGATTTTCACGTGTAATAAAATACTGTATATAGTGTATCAAATGGAACAATTACCGCAGATTTCAGCTGATTCCCAGATCTTTGTATTAACGGGTGCTGGTATAAGTAAGGAGTCTGGGATTGAAACTTTTAGAGACTCTGATGGACTTTGGAATAACCATAGAATTGAGGATGTTGCCAGTCCTGAAGGATTCTACAGAAACCCTACTCTTGTCTATGATTTTTATAATAAACGTCGAAAAGAACTAAATTCAGGAATTAAGCCAAATAGGGCCCATATTCTTCTCCATGAATTAGAAAAAACATATAAAATTCATATAGTTACACAAAATATCGATAATTTACATGAGATTGGAGGATCATCATCAATAATTCATATGCACGGTGAGCTAAATAAGGCGAGATGTATAATGAATGATAACCATGTGTTTGAGTGGACAGAGGACCTAAATGAGACCCACAAATGCACCAAATGCGGCTCTCAAATGAGACCTCACATTGTATGGTTTGGTGAAATGCCAATGCAAATGGATGAAATTCATGATTTGGCCGAACAATCTAGTCTATTTGTTTCTATAGGCACTTCAGGACAAGTCTACCCTGCTGCTGGTTTCGTTTCCATGTTTAAAGATATGCGCAAACCAACAATTGAATTAAATCTGGAGCCATCAAGTAATCAAGATCAATTTGATTTTGCCATTCATAAACCTGCTACAGTTGCTGTTGAAGAATTTAAAAACTTACTTTTAAAAAATTTAAAAAACTAATTTATTCACGTTATTAATTTTTTAAAACAAAAAATTTTTCTAAAAATTTCTTTATTGTGATAAAATTATGAAATGAAAAGAATACTTTTATCAATAATTGTATCAGTAATTTTCATTCCCTTGGCTTTAATTGGTCAAGCAATTGGTATTTTTATTGGTCCAATTGCTGCAAATATATTTGAAGTTTGGTTCGCAGCTTCTTTTGTTGTTGAATTAATACCTTATGCTATAGGTGGTTATTTTGGTGGATATATATCTGCATTAGCAGTTTCTAAAATATATAAATCTTTTCATTTAATTGCGGCTATGATTATTCCTTCAATAACAATAGCCTTATCTCTATCAGGCAATATATTACTACCTTTTTTTTCAGGTTTTCAAAACTTTGATATTTATGCAACTATATCTAATGCTCTCTTAATTATCGTTTATTTTTATATTCTTAAAAACCCTAACAAATAAATTTTCAATTCCAGACTTTTTATATATTGAATATTTTAATTTGATCTTAATATTACCTTAATCATTTCTCATTTTTATCAAATTTTATTTTTATAGAAGTTTTAGTGGCACCAGTTATCAAAAGAATTATAATTTTTTTATTCTCCCTCCTTATTATTGTTCTCCTTCTAGCTGGTGCTGCTAAAGGGGATCAATTATTAAGCTCGAAAGAATTTATTAAAAAAGAACTGCCCCTTGATCAGGGAAATGATAAACTCATTATTACTGAAGCACAAGAATATCCCAAAAGAACATTTTTTTTTGATCCATTAGTTGTTTTTGATGAACAAGATGAAGTTAGTTTATGTGGGTATGAGCTTACTACAGTTGATTTTACAGGGACAAGGATTGTTGTTAGCCTTTACGCAGCTCTTTTTGATGATGCACCAGCAATTATCAATTATGTAAGGTTAGAAACCTTGCAATTAACACCTTTTGATAAAGAATTATCCTTTAGTGATATGAAAAAATTAGAACTCTACCCCTACACAATGGAAATTATTAAAAATAATACATTATTTGAGTCTCTTGAAAGAAATAATTCCAAAGCAAGTGCTATTATTCATGAGTCATCGAATAATTATCTCTTAAATAAAGGTAAAATCTTAAAAGAATTTTATATGGGTGGATACGACTTACACGTAGAGTTTATCAAAGGATATCCTATTCACATCCCTATTCCGCAAAATATTAAATTTTTAAATGCTAAAATTGATCTTATTGATCACTGTCTTATTGAGTTAAGAAAAAATGAGAAAAAAACTAAGATACCTGAGGAGAATTATCTAAAAGAAGCGTCCTATAGAATTCAATAAATCTATTTAAAATTTAATTTAAAACTATTTTTTTAATTAGTTAATTTTGGCTTAACTGTTATTAATTTTTTACTAATCCAAGAGTTTATTCCACTTTGTGCATTGTAAATAATAGTATTAAATTTCTCATCTATCATATTAGCAACTACCTTAGATCTTTTTCCTGATCTACAAATTAAGATTATTGGATCAGTTACATTTATTTCTAGTTGTAATTTTTCGTACCATTCATCAAAATTATAATTCCCCTCTTCATCGAAAAAAGTTAGTAAAATACTATTTGGAATAACGCCGGTTTGATCCCACTCTGAACTTCTTCTTACATCTACAATTGGAATATTTATATTTGATAATTTTATCATTTCTTGATCATTGACATCTATAACTTCTGCAATTGCAAATTTAACAATCAATAAACTAACAATTATCTTTATATAAAATCTAATATTCATTAATTTTCTTCACAATAAGTTTGGTAGTTATTTAAAAGGATTAGTCGTGTTCTCCACCAGGGTCATTTTTTGGGAGTTTAACTTTATAGGGATTTCCATTTTTATCTCTATATATAACACTACCTGTTGCTCTATTCGCTGTTTGGTAGCCTTCTTTAAATTTATAAACATTCTCCGATATTTTAAAAGTGGCAATAGTTAAAGCAATGGCAGCAATTAAAAGAAAATGTGCAGAAAATGTTATTCCCAATACATACCATGATCCCACATAAAGACTAAATGCAACACACCACATCCAAGCCAATATTTGCAATATCATATGTCTGACTTGCAAGTCTGGAATATGTTTCAATGGGTTAAGGTCATGATCCATAATACTATCCCAGCATTCTGCTATAAATTGTCTCATACTAAATAAATAGGTCTTTAATTTCAAAAATAAATACCTGTTAGATTTTATATTGATTTCAATAATAAATTAGTTGCCTTTGCTACTTTTGCCATGGCTGGTGCGTTAGTATTAGCTCCAACAATAGTTGGCATCATTGAGACATCAAAAACTCTTAATTTTTACGTGTTTCCATATTTATTATTAAGATCAATACTTTTAACTTTTTACGCTTATGTAGAAAAGCACTCTAAAAAGAGTGCTTCTTAAATTAAGATGTAGGAGGAGAAAAATCTACTTTATTTCCCATTTCTCTTACTTTGTTTAAATCAACAGACTCTAAAGTAACTGCCTCGGTAAGAGTACCTGCTGCTTTTGCTTTTAAAGCACATGCAGCCATACTTTCAAATGACTCTGCCTCAGTAATCATGACAAAATCATACTGACCTCTTGTTATATGATAATCAATTAATTTACCCCCAACACTGCTAACCATTTTTTCCATAGCTGCTTTTCTGTCTGAGTCTCCATTAATAATACCATCAGCACCTTTTTGAGAATAAATACCAAGTGATATAAAAATTGACATTTAAAATCCTTTCAAGTTAAATAACATTTGATTAGTTTATAAATTTTTACGTCAAAAAAAAGGTTTAAATTATGAAAATTATTATGAATGTTAAATTAAAAGAAGGCTATGAAAAATGGAAGAATCTTTTTCTCAGTGTTGATACGCATAGAGAAAAATATGGAATAAAAGTTTTAGCATATGGTCATCCAAAAGATGATGAAAATAAAATTTATCAAGTTTTAGAGATTGATTCGATGGAAAAGATGCAAGAAGCTATGAAAGATCCAGATTTGGCCAAACTTAGAACTGAGGCTGGTGTTGATTTAGATAGTCAAGAAATAGTTTTTTTAGTTGAGTAGATTTTAATTTTATAAAAAAAGATACAATAAAATTGGAATGTAAATAAAGACTTCTTCACTATGGAAGCTTTTTTTAATATTATTATTTAGAAATTAATGATTTTTTATCTTGTAACACCACTGATATTAATTTTTTCAAGCTCTTTAGGCTTAATCATTGATCCAACCTGGTCTATTTCTCCATTCATATGGGTTTTTATCCTAGTTCCTATTATTGATCTCGTTTTACCTTATTTAAGCAAAGAAGATGTAGAGCTTAAGGAAAATGTATTTCATAATTTTTCAATTTTGATTGTCCTGCCATGTATTCTGTTTTTAATTATATTTGGATTATTTGTTGTATCTAATCCCAATATAGGATTTCTAAGTGCTGCCGCATTAGGAGCTGCTGTAGGTATGTCTGGCGGCTCTATTGGTATTACAACTGCTCATGAACTTATTCATCGACAGAGTAAAATAATGCGTGGAATTGGTGTATTACTTCTGGTTGTATGTTGCTATGGGCATTTTCGTATTGAACATATTTATGGACATCACATGAATGTTGCAACGAAAGAAGATCCCGCTACCGCAAGAAGAGGTGAAAACTTTTACTTTTATTTTATTCGCTGCGTTATTAATAGCGTCATTTCTTCATGGAATATTGAAAAAAAAATATTGATTAAAAAAAATAAAAAAACTTTAAGTCTACAAAATAGAATGTTGCATTATTTTACATTAGAATTTTTGTTCTTATTAATTGCTTTTCTAGTAGCTGGAGTGAATGGATTAGTTTTTGTTCTATTTCATTCTTTTGTTTCAATAATATTACTCGAACTTGTAAATTATATTCAACATTATGGTTTAGAGAGAAAAAAAGAAAATGGCAGATATGAAAGATTTACAGATCATCATTCATGGAATAGCCGTCATATTTCGGCAAATTGGTCTACATTTAATTTAGGATTACATGCAGAGCATCACCAAAGAGCATCAAAACATTATCCTCTACTGTCACAAGAAGAAAAATTAGTCGAAATGCCCGCTAATTATTCTGTAATGTTAATGATGGCTTTAGTTCCTCCTATTTGGTTTTTTGTAATGGATAGAAAAATTGACAATCTTAAAACAATTTAATTTAATCCTAAAAAAGCATACAGATCCTTATTTAAAGAAGTTTCAAAGTATTTACTCAACTTAATTAAATTGATAGAATATTTACGGGGTATAAAGCCCTCTCCACTGAGGGAGTTTTGCCCCATAATTTATTATTGAAAAAAATAATCAAAAAATATAAAAAAATTTAAATGAAATACATTTTATTATTCTTTTTTATAGTATCTTTACCTTCTTTATCTTTTGCAAATAAGTTTGAAGACAAAATGTCAAAAAAAGAAAAGAAAACTTATAATCAATACGTTTTAAGAGGTGAACTAGAAGGCAATATGGTTTTCACAATAAGAAATATCAAAGAAAAAAAAGGATTGGTTACTTTTTTTGATGAATTTGAAGATAGATTGGGTGTTAAAGAAAAAGGTGTAGAATTTAATATTAAATATTCAGATAAAGGGCATAAAAATGATTGGGAAAGATGGGGTAATCCCGGACACGCTCAACGCTTTCAGATAATGGAACCACTAAAAAAAGTTTCCAAAAAAAATCAAACTAAATGGTACCGTGTAGAATATTTCTTAGATTTAACATATTTTAGTAAAAAACATAATCTAAGTATTTTTGATTTTAAGCCTATTAAAGGTAAATCAGAAGTAGGAGTAGGTCCCACTTTTAATTATTCAAATAATAGGTTCTCATGGACATTTAATTCTGAAAAATTTTATACTGATAACAATGAAGTTGGTGGTCAGAATTATTACAATACCTATTCACTTGATCTTAATCAAAGTGAAATTACCTTGAAAGGTAAATGGGTTAATTTGATAATAAATGCTAAATGGGCAGATGATGGTTTTTTACATTTATGGATCGATGGGAAGTTAGTGTCAAGTTATTACGGTCAAACTTTAGCAGGCGCAGATAGAATTCGTATAAAGTTTGGCCCTTATCGCAATTATATGGATGATGCTACGTCAGAAAATATAGATATTCCAGATCTTAAAGTCAAATATGCAAATATTGGAAAATCTAATAAATGTGATGACCTTTGGTCTGGATGTGATGAACTGACAGATCAGTTATCAAATAGTTCTCAAGCACATTTTACTCATGCTATAATCTTATGTGAAACTGCACCTAATAAAGATACGAAATGTAGAAATTCTGGTTGGCCTCAAGAAATGATACCTTTCTAAAATTAATATTTTTCAAATTAATATTAATGATGCTAGGATAACATAGTAAAATGATTGAAGAGAATATTAACTATTTTATTGATCTAGATAAATTTCCTATTCATGAACCTCAGAGTTCAAAATATCAAAAAATTGTAAAAGAAGCACGTGAAGCTTTAGATTATGATGGATGTTATGTGTTGAAATCAATTGTTAATCCAGAAGCAATTAAAGACATGCAAAATGAAGCATCAAGTATTGAAAACTTAGCACATTATACATCAAATAAAGTAAATGTTTATTTTAGTAAGGATGATCCATCATATCCTAAAGATCATCCACGTCGTTTTTTTATGGAGAGAAGCAACGGATTTGTTTCAGGTGATAAATTTCCTGAAAATTCTAAAATAAAAGACTTATATTATTCTGAAATACTAAAAAACTTTATTGCTGATTGTTTAGAAGTAAAAATGTACCACTATGCTGATCCTTTAGCTTCATTAACAATAAATGTAAATAAACCAGGTGATCGTTTTTCTTGGCACTACGATACAAATGAATTTACTGTCACTATGCTGGTACAAGATTGTGATAAAGGTGGTATCTTTCAATACGTTCCTAATATTAGAAATAAAGATGACGAATGTTATGATGAAGTTCAAAAACTCTTACATGGTGATACATCTAAAATAAAAGAAATAAAACTTAATGAAGGTGATCTCCAATTATTTAAAGGCCGTTATGCACTTCATCGTGCGACAAGAGCTGAAGGAAATAGAACAAGAAATTTAGTGGTATTCACGTACACTGAAAAAGAAAATGTTATTGGATCTTCTTACAGGACGGAAGAGCTTTACGGTAAAACACTTGATGTTCACAAAGAAACAAAAATTAGAAGTGATAATTTAACAGATTAAAATTATGAAAAAAATTGGAATGATAGGTCTTGGCAATATGGGAAGTGCAGTTGCGCGTAACATTCAAAGAGCTGATTACCCTCTTTATGTTTATGATATTAACAAAGAAGCTGGAAAAAAAGTAATTGATAAAGGCGCTATTGTTACAAAGTCTCCAAAAGAACTTTTAAATAACGTTGATATAATTGTTTCAATGGTTTTTGGACCAAAAGAAATCAATGAAGTTGTAAAAGGTGAAAATGGTATGCTTCAATCATCTTGCAAAAATAAAGTTTGGATAGATTTAACAACTAGCTCCCCTACTCTTATGAGGAGTTTAGCAAATGAATTTGAAAAAGTTGGAGGACATGCAGTGGATGCACCAGTTACTGGATCATTAGACTCAGCTATTCGCGGTGATATGATTATGTTTGTTGGAGGATCAGATACCTCAGTAATGAAGGCTCAAGAAATTTTAGATGTAATTGGTAACACAAGACGTGTTGGTAAATATGGTAATGGGTACGTTGCTAAAATTGTTAATAATCAATTATGGAAAATTCATGCCTCAGCAATTGGAGAGGCAATGGTTTTAGCTAAAAAAGCAGGATTGGAACCAGATATTTGGTGGGAAGTAATGAAAGGTGGTGCTGCAGATAGTTTTGTGCTTCATCATGATGTACCATCTATATTTGCTGGTCATTATGATCCTTCTTTTCGAGTGGAATTAGCTCTAAAAGATTTAGATTTAATACAAGAATTAATTAAAGAAAATAATACAAGATCTGAATTAACTAATGCTGCTCATAAAAGATTTAAAGAAGCTAAAGATCGCTATGGAAATGAAGCTGGAGAAATGACAGTTTGTAAATTAATTGAGGAAGATGCCGATATTAATTTGCAAGTCAAAGGTGATTGGATTGCTCCTTGGGAAGTTAAGCATCCAAAAGATAATTAAATTTTATTCAAGTTCGTAGACATCCCAGGTACTTTTTTTTGCGACTCTATCGTATAATGATTTGGCATTGTGATTATCATTTCTTGTAATCCATCTTAATAAACCCCAACCTTTTTCTTGAGAAATATGATTAAGTTTATTAATTATTTCTTCACCAATTTTTCTTCCTCTAAAATCAGGATGGACATATAAATCATCTAAAAAACCAATATCTTTTCCTCTAAGAGGACTAGGCATTCGTCTGTAATGAGCAATTGCTACTAATTTATTATTTATTTCATATACAAGTCCGCTAAGTTCATGATTTTGATCAAGTAACCAATTCCATACTGTATCCAATATAATTTTAGAGATTTCTACTTTATAAAAATTAGCATAACCTTGGTAAAGTTCTCTCCATTCATCTTTATCTTTAATTTGAATATTTCTAATCATTAGTTACGTTCTAAGTGTTGTTTCAGCTACAACTAAATCATTTCGTCTATTTTCCCTAAAAACAATATATATGCCGCTTGCAACAATAAGTATTATTCCTATGAAAGAATAAAAATCAGGCATTTCACTAAAAATAAAAAATCCTATAACAACAGAAAACAATAAATGAATATATTCAGCTGGTGCATTGACAATTGGAGATCCAACTCTGTATGCTGCAATTAAAGATATTATCCCAAAACTTCCTAAAACTGAAATAATTAAAATTATTCCAATAGTTTTTAAATCATTAATGATCCACGGATTGTTAAGATTATCTAATATAATAAAATTAATATCTGAATAATAGATTAAAGTACTAATTAAATTACCACCTATGAATGCTCCTATATAAATGTGAAATGTTTGCTGAAACAATGAGTCATCACCTGCAGTTTTTTTTGCTAAGGTCATAGATAAAGCATATGTACAAGCGGTAAAAATAGGAAAAATCATATAAATATTTATATTAGAAAAATCTGGTTTGATAATTAATAACGTTCCACTAAATCCAACACAAATAGAAAATATTCTATTAATACCAATTTTATTTTTAAGAATAAAATAAGAGAAAATTGTAATAAAAAAAGGACTCACAAAAAATAGACTTGTAGCTTCTGCAAGACTAATTTTACTTATTGAAATAAAGAATAATAGGAATCCAAGAAAGAAAAAGAAGCCTCTAAATATAGCGATAAAAGGATGAGCTGAGGTAAAAACAATGTTCTGTTTTTTATAAAATAAATAACAAATTAAAATTATAGTTCCAACTGTAGCTCTAAAGACAAGTATCTGTAGCAAAGACAAATCATCAACAGTTAATTTTATTAGTGTGTCTTGGACAATGAAGAATGACATTCCCGTTATAACAAGTAAAAGACCTCTAATATTATTATTCATTTAAAATATTCTTAATACTATTAATAGGTCACTTTAAATAAAAAAATAGTATTATATGCATAGATATTTTTTAATTCCGTTTATTGGCTTTTTTATCATTATTGCATTATTTGTTTTTTTTCTTCAATTTATAAATGAAGATTGGAAATTTTTAGTTCCTAAAGTTGACCTTCCCAAGTCATGTAACAATAATGATGACATAGAATTTATAACTCACGAAACAGATATTAAATCAAATCGATCATATATAGATCAAGAAGATACATATGATGGAAATCAGTTCCATACAATTTTTTTTACTTCCTTGTGAAAGAGAAGATAGAGAATATGATATTAACAAACAAATTGAGTCTTCTCTATCTGCAATAAATATTTGGTTAAAGAAACAAACTAAAAAGCAAAGTTTACGATTTGATAAAAATATTGATGGCAATATTGATATTACATTTTTACGTGTAAATAAAACAATGGATTGGTTTGGGGA
>CACONS010000002.1 GCA_902628645.1 uncultured Alphaproteobacteria bacterium
ACTCTTGGAAAGCTGTCTCTCTTTCTTTTTGAAGTCTAGCGAATTCTTGTTGAAAATCCCTATATTTTTTTGCGTGACGAGGTATTTTACCTTTTGTGGTTCCTAATATGTCGCATCCAAAAACATACTCTGCATCACAACCAGGTCCACTTCCCATTGACATAACTGTTGGTTGTACTTTTTTTGAAATAACCTCTGCGATTTTGTAGGGCACACACTCCATCTCTATAGCAACTCCTCCAGCATCTTGAATTTTTAAACACTGATCATACACCCACATAGCTTCATCGGCAGTTTTACCAACTGCTACAAATCCACCAGTCCATGTTCTTTTAGGAGGAACTAAACCAACATGTCCCAGACAAGGAATACCCTCTCTATATAATTCTTTTATGAGATCAAAACGCGTATTACAATAAAGCATATCAAAACCGTGTTCTAATATCTTAAAAGAAAATTTTTTTGCCTCATCAATTGTAGGGATAAAACTATCAGGGGCGCCACAGTGCATAAATGCAGTTGGAGCAGCCTCTCTCATTTTTACTAATTGATCAAAATTTGGATGATCGTCATCATTTTTATACTTGCCTGCTAAACCAGTAGCAAGCATTTCAAAACCAACTTTATCAGCTGCTAATGCCTCTTCTTCATTTTTAATTAATATACAAACTAATTTTTTTTTACCTTTAAAGTTTTGCAAATCTTTAACTGTTATTTTTTTTGTCATAATTAATTTATACCTGGTACCTCAACATCCAAATAATAGTTTTTATCTTTTGCTTGTCTAAAAATAGCAGGAATAATTTCCTTATAAGCATTTATTACACCTTTTTTTGGAGGTGGCATTTGTTCTTTTACTACTTGATGAAAAGCTTTGAGATTATGACAAGGGATTTTAGGAAAAATATGATGCTCAATATGATATTCCATATTTGAATATAAAAAACTAAAAAAAGGATTCATAATTACTGTTCTTGTACTTTTCCTATGATCTTTAATATTATCTGCTAGTCCAGCATGTTGAGTCATTCCACATATCATAAGAATGGTATTTCCATAAAATGGAGGAAGAATTAACATAATTATTGGCAGCCAAGTTTTAAAGAGGATTGAAGCAGCAATTATAATTAACCAAAAACCAACATATAGCCTTGAACTATTTATGATTTTTCTAATTTCTTTTTCAGGTACTGTGATTTTCACAACAGGTGTGATTATTCCTAATGAATGTTTTATTATTTCAAAATGTGTAAAATGTCTTATTTTTTGAATATTAATTAAAGGACCTAGTGGTAAAAAATTCAAAAGAAATCTTATAGGTTCTGTGGGTTTAGGACTATTGTTTTCATAATCATATACTTCCTCATGAGTAAAAATTGTGTAAGTGTGGTGATGAAAATGACTCCATTTCCATCTGACTGCTTCAAAACCTCCTAATAATGAAGTGATATGGTAGAAAAATTTATTTAAACCTCTAGTCTTAAAATATGTTTCATGGTTAGTTTCATGCTGAATACTGATAATTTTACAATAAAAAATGTTTCCATAAAGAAGAAGCGCAGGTATAGACCACAATGTTCCCCAAGTAAATATGCATAAATATCCACTTATTAATAACATAATGATGAAAATGGATATATCTACGATACCTTTAAAATCTGATCGTTTAGATAATTTTTTTAGAATTTTTTTATCTATATTTGGCTTATACCAAGTTTTTAAATCAACCTCGCCTGCGAACATTAATTAAAATTTTTCTGAAAGCTTTAAAAATTTATCAAATTCACTTTGATCAATATTAACGGTAATTTTTGGATCATCAAATTTCTTATTTACTGTGTCATCATGAAACTCTTTAAATGCCTTTATTCTTTCAGATTGAAGTTTTTCAAATTCTTTTTTAAAATCTCTGTAAATACGAGCATGTCTTGGTATTTTCCCTTGAGTATATCCAAGTACATCATTTGCAAATAAATATTGTCCATCACATCCTGAACCACTACCCATTGAAAGGGTCATGATATCAACTTTTTTTGTTATTACCTCAGCAACTTTTGGAGGAACTACTTCAAGCTCAACACCGACTGCACCAGCTTCTTGTAATTCCAAAGTATGTTCTAATATTCTAATAGCTTTATCTGCTGTTTTACCTTGAGCGACAAAACCACCGATCCATGTTGCATTTCCAGGAACTAATCCGACGTGACTATTAATTGGAACATATTCATCTCTTAATGCACGTATCCATTTATAACTCCAATTGCCTCCATAAATAACATCTGCGCCAATATCTAAATATTTATGAGATAACTTCATTGCCTCGTATTCAGAAGCAACTCTTACGGCACCTCCTGACTGCATAAAGCAAGTTGGTGCAGCTTCACGAATTCTTTTTAATTCATCAAAAGAATTATAAATTCCAAATTGTGGAGCATCATGAGAAGTACATATCATATCTATACCCGCTTCTTCTGCTGCAGCAGCTTCGTCTGCATTATGGACAAACATAACGCTTAGTTGTCTTTTACCTTTACATTGTAAATAGTCATAGACCGTTAGTTTTTTTCTACTCATAAAATCTCCAGTTTATTTAATCTATCTTAATGTAAATTTTATCATTATCAACTTTTACTGGATATGTCTTTAAATCCTCACAAGCAGGAGGGCTAAGGGCTTCTCCAGATTTAATGTTAAATACACCTTGATGCATTGGGCATTCTATTTCATCATCCATGACTAAACCATCTTCAAGATGAACTACTTCATGAGTGCAGTATCCATCAGTCGCATAAAACCCATCGGTTAATCTGTACACACAAAATGTTTTATCACCATGATCAAATCTTATGAGGTCTTCTTCTTCTATACTGTCTGTAGAGCCGACTTCTATCCAATTTTCTTCCGCCATAGTGATATATATATTAGTAAAATTAGTAAAATAAATAGTTATTTAGATATAAGTTTATTAAGTTTTTGGCTTTCATCGCCTAAAATTCTTTTATCAACGATTACATTTTTTTCTGCTAATTTTGTAGTAATACGAATATCGCGTCCAACTTTTCCAGCGACACCTAAACCACATGCACCTTTGATCGATTTATCTTTGAGAAAAAAATAAATAATTCCATTTTCAATATCTTTTCCTCTTTCAATAATTTCATCAAAGTTTTCACAAATACCAGTCAACTGAAGATTTAAATTAAATTGATCAGACCACATCCATGGAATTGAGGTGTATTCTATTTTAAGTCCAGATATATTTTTACCTGCACAAATACCATGGTTCTGAGCATGCTGATAAGACTCTAAGCGTATATACTGCTTATATAAAGGGTGATAAAAATTTGAGACATCACCAGCAGCGTAAACATCTTTAATTGATGTTTCACAAAATTCATTTGTTAAAATTCCGTTATCTAATTTCAAATCTGTATTTTCAAATAATGAAACACTTGGCTTTGATCCTATGCCTGCGATAATAAAGTCTGCTTCTAGTTCGGAATTATCACTTAATAAAATTTTATAGTTTTCATTATATTTGGATATTTGTAAAATTTGTTTATTTAAAATTATTTTGTTACCGGCAGCCTCATGCGTATCTTTAACCAAATCAGCAATTGGTTTAGGTATAATTCTACCCATAAGCTGATTTCCTATCTCAATTAGAGTTACTTTTTTATTAAGCTGAGAAAGAGATGATGCTATTTCAAGTCCTATAAAACCACCGCCAATAATTACAATATTATTTTTGTTTTCAATTTTCTTTTTAATTATCTTTGCTTCTTCTAAATTTCTAAGATAATGAATCTCGTCTTCTAAATTATTATCTAATTTAATTTTATTATTTTCAGAACCTGTAGCAATCAACAAAATATCATAACTATATTCTTTCTGATTATTGGAGACTAAAGTTTTTGAATTAAAATCTACTTTTTCTATATTTGTATTTATATAAAAAATTTTTTTATCATCTAATATCTTTGAATTATTAAAAACTAAATCCTCTTCATTTTTTTTATTTAACAAATAGTCTTTAGATAAAGGTGGTCTCTCATAAGGCAGTTGCTTTTCTTCGCCTAAAATAGTAATTGATGCTTCTTCATCATTTCTTCGTATTTCTCTTGCTGCATATAAAGCGGATTGGCCTCCGCCTAAAATAAGTATTTTCTTTTTCACAAGTTTAAATTTTACTTGGAATTAAAAGTTCAATTTTATAATCAGGATTTTTTGATTGTTTATATAATGCTGGAATAATTTCTTTGTAAGCACCCCACAAACCCTTTCTTATTGGTGGCATTTGATCCTTAATCATATCATGTAATTTTGGTAAATTGTAGGAAGGAACCTGTGGAAACATATGATGCTCAATATGATATTCCATTTGCCAATATAGAAAACTAAATATTGGATTTAAACGAACGGTTCTAGTGCTATGTCTGTGATCTTTAACATCTTCCTTTAGACCCGCATGCTGAGTTGCCCCAAAAAGAGTTATCAATGTTTTTCCATAAAAATTTGGTAAAACGATAAATAATAATGGAAGCCATGATTGGAAGTATATAGATGCTGCAAGTGTAGCTACCCATATAAAAACATGACTTCTTGCTGACCATCTGCATTTATTTCTTTCCTTTTCAGGAATACAAACTTTCATAACATCTGTTGTTACACCACAAGCATGCTTAATTGTTTCCCAGTGAAGTGAATTATGTATGTAAAGAAAACTTGAGAACGGTATAAATAGAGAAAAAAACCATATTAGGTCTGTTGGTTTTTTCACAAGTATTTCAAAATCATAAGGGTCGTTGAATATTGTATAAGAGTGATGATGAAAATGGGAGTAGCGCCATCTTACTGGCTCGAAGTTATCCATGAAGCCAGCAATATAATAAAAAAAATCATTCCAAAACTTACTTTTAAATGCAGTTCTATGTCCAGTTTCATGCCACAGCGCGTCTGAACAACCCCAGATATTACCATATATAAAAAAGAAAAGTACACACCACCATGTGCCCCATGTTAAATAAGCGAGGTATCCAGAAATAAATAATGCTGAGAAATATATGATCATGTGTTTAAAACCTTGCCAATCAGATTTTTTACACAGTTTTTTAAATTCTTTTTTATCTATATCGGCTCTATACCATTTACCTAAATCAACTTCCATGACTTAAAATATCACTTTTTGTAAAAGGATTAAATATAAAATTAAAAATTTAATATCAAATATGTCGCATTTTCTCTTTATTTTGGCTTATGTTTAAATTTAAAATTTTAGTAAATAAATGTATTTGTATTATTCTTTTTTATACTTATAAATTGAAGCATAAATTATTTGGAGGAATTATGAAAAAAATCTTTGCCGTCATTGCTCTATTTTTTGCTTTTGTATCTACTTCAGCGGTAGCAAAAAATGATTACAGCTGTGATAAGAAATTTATATTTTTCCCAGGTGGACCTGAAGGTGGTCCATTTGGAACTATCGTTTACAATGGTGCAGTAGCTGCTGCTGAACACACTGGTTGCGATGTAGATTACTACTGGTCACAATGGAACTCAGAGATAATGATTAAGCAGTTTAAAGAAGCTGTTGCCTTACAACCTGATGGAATTGCAATCTATGGTTTTCCAGGTGATGCTGCTATGAGACCAATTATTCAAGAAGCTAGAGAAATGGGAATAGTAATTACTACTATGAACACACCTCTACCTGATCTTGAAGCAGAATATAAAACTGAAGGTTTTGGTTATGCTGGAGCAGATCTATTTGATGCTGGATTTAATCTAGGTAAAAAAGCTGTTGAGGTTTGTGGTTTACAAGCTGGAGACAAAGCTTTTATCTGGGGTCTAGCAAGTATGCCAAATAGAGGAGAAAGAACAAAAGGTGCAATAGCTGGTGTTGAAGCAGCTGGTGTCGAAGTTGTTTATCAAGAAATTCCTGATAACGTAAACTCAGATGCATCTCAGGGAACTCCTATGTACGTTGCTACTTACAGTGCAAATCCTGATATAAAAATGGCTATTACAGATCATGGAGGATTAACTGCAAGTTTACCAACATACATGAAGGCTGCAGGTCATGGTACTGAAGAAGTATGTGGTGCTGGATTTGATTTATCAGCTCCAATTGTTGATGGAATTAATTCTGGATACATTGATGTAGTAATTGATCAGCAACCATTTATCCAAGGATATATGCCAATTGTTCAGTTATTCCTAAGCACTAAATACGGAATGGCTGGATTAGCAATGGATACTGGTGCTGCATTTGTTACAGCTGATAACGTAGGTGCTGTTGCTCCATTAGCTGCAGTACAAATCAGATAAATAAAATTATATAACCTGCCTTATTTTAAGGCAGGTTTTTTTTTATGGCAGATGAACTTTTAAAATTAGAAAATATTTATAAAAACTTTGGAAATGTAAAAGTTTTAAAAGATGTAAATATCAAAATAAATAAAGGTGAAGTGGTAGCTTTAATTGGTGATAATGGAGCTGGTAAATCAACACTTATAAAAGTCATAACAGGAGTCCATACGCCAAACTCAGGAAAAGTTTTTTTTAAACAAGAGGAAGTTCAAATAAAATCAGTTGCTCAATCAAGGAAAATGGGCATTGAAGCCGTATACCAAGAAAGAGCATTATGTGATCAACAAGAATTATACAGAAATATTTTTGCTGGAAGAGAAATTACAAATTCATTTGGTTTTTTAGATATAAAAAAACAAAGAAAAGAAGCTGAGAAGATTTTACGCGACTATATAGGTTTTACTTCAAAAGCCATAACGGTTGATTCTCAAGTAATGGGACTTTCTGGTGGAGAAAAACAGGGTGTAGCTTTTGGCAGATCATTATATTTTAATTCTGATTTAATCGTATTAGATGAACCAACAATGGGTTTATCAATTCAAGAAACTGAAAAAGTTCTTAATTTTGTAAAAGGTTTAAAAAATGAAAATAAATCTGCGATTTTTATCGATCATAATATAATACACGTTTACGGAGCTGCAGATAGATTTATTATCTTAGATAGAGGCGAAGTAGTTGGTGAGTTTAATAAAGAAGATATTTCTAGAGAAGAACTTGTTCAAAAAATGATTCAACTCCATGAATCAGGAAAAATAAAAGTGGAAGATTAAATGAATAATTTAATAAATAGTTATTTTGTAAAAACTCACAAACTTGAAATTAGTATTACAATAATTGCTTTAGTACTTTTCTTAATTTACTTTTTGGGTGCACCACATGTGTTTACAAGATTTCCTATTTATAGAGCTTTTATGCAATCAATGCCTTTTTTTGGAATTATTGCTATATCTGCAACATTTGTTGTTACACTTGGTGAAATTGATTTATCATTTCCATCTATAGTTGGAATTACTTCTCTCATATTTGGAATTATAATGACATCGACTGATGGTAATTTTTTTATAGCATTTATCTTAGCAACGTCACTTGGAATGTTTGCTGGATTAGTAAATGGATTACTTGTTACTAAAATTGGTATACCTTCAATAGTTGCCACAATAGGTACATTATTTTTTTGGCGTGGATTGGTTAATGTAATTTCCCAAGGTAGTGGTATTGCAATAGTCGATGTAGCAGATGGAACATGGCATCATATGATTTTTGTTGAAAAACTATTTGGAAAAATTCCAATGCAATTTATTTGGTTCATTGCATTAACTGGATTGATGCAATGGGTTTATCGATACCATAAATTTGGAAATCACATTCACTTTGTAGGTGATAACAAAGCAAGTGCTCAAATGATGGGAATTAATGTTGATAATGTAAAGATAATCGCTTTTGTTCAATTAGGTTTTTTCTCTGCTTTAGCAGGAATTTTTACAATGTATGAAATGTTATATTTCTGGCCTACACAAGGTGAGGGTTTAATGTTAACAACACTAGCAGCTGTCTTTGTTGGCGGTACTTCAGTCTTTGGTGGTAAGGGTACTATTTTTGGAACATTTATCGGAGTGTTAATAATTGGTTCATTAGAATCAGGAATAGTTGCTCTAGGCTTATCTGGTTTTTATGTAAAATTTATCAATGGCCTCATGATTACAGTTGCTGTGACAGTTTACGCTCTAATACAAAGAAGAAAAAATTAAAAATTAATAAGTAGCTCGGCCTCCACTCAAATCAAAAGTTGAGCCTGTTGTATAAGAATTTTCTTCAGAAGACATCCATGCAACTAAAGAAGCTAATTCTTCAACCAACACAAATCTATTTCTAGGAATTTTTGATAACATATAATCAATATGTTCTTGCGTAATTTGATCAAAAATCCGGGTCTTAGCAGGTGCTGGGGTAACACAATTCACTGAAATGTTATTTTCAGCTAATTCTTTTCCTAAAGATTTAGTAAGAGCGATAACTCCTGCTTTAGCAGCACTATAAGGCATTGCATTAGGATTACCTTCCTTACCAGCTATCGAAGAAATATTAACAATACGTCCATAATTATTTTTAATAAAATGAGGAACTGTAGTTTTACAGCAATAAAATACTCCACTAAGATCTATGTCTATAACTTTTTTCCATTCTTCAAGTGGATAATCCCATGTCTTAAAGTTTGGTCCAGCTATTCCTGCATTATTAACTAAAATATCAATTTTGTTTTCATAAGTAAGACTTTCAGTAAATGCATTTTCTACACTTTTATAATTTGAAACATCAACTTCAATTTTTTGAGTATTTTTTAGATCAACTTTATTTAAATATTCTGTATCTTTATCCCATATTAATACTCTTGCACCTGACTCTATAAATCTTTTTGTAATTGCTAACCCAAAGCCTTGTGCTCCACCAGTGACAATTGCTACTCTATTTTCTAAATTAATTTTATTCATTGGACTTGTTCTAAAATATATTCTGGTGAACTTACATGATATTCACCATCATTTTCAATAAACTTGTTTATAATCATATTATTCTCAATGATCATTGCAAATCTTCGACACCTAAAGCCCATATAATTTTTTGTCTTATCAGATATCAAGTCAAAATACTTTGTAATCTCAGCATTTCCGTCTGCAATTCCATTGATCTTTTCTCCATCTGTATAACTCAATAACCAAGATTTCATAACATGTTCATCGTTTACAGAAAGACAATAAATTCCATCAATTTTTTTATTTATAAATGAATTATATAATTTTATGTAACCTGGAAGATGTTTTTCAGAACAAGTTGGTGTAAACGCTCCTGGTACTCCAAATAGGATAATTTTTTTATTTATGAATTCATTTTTTAATGAAGATACTGAAGATACACCTTTTTTAATAATAGGTACTTTAAAGTCATTAATAATCATGCTTTCATTTAACTTTATTATATGTTTCAAATATTTGTTTTTCAGTCAATATTTCACTCATTATTATACCTTCTGGAAACTTTGACGAGTAAAAAGCATTAAATGGTATGCCAAATTTATTATATTTTTTTAAAAATTTAGTTATCTTTTCATTTGGTTTTGTCCAATCAGCTTTTATTAATGTCACTTCTTCTTCATCAAAAAATTTTGAAACAGTTTCTAAATTTAAAACATTAATTTTATTAAACTTACAGGTAATGCACCAATCTGCCGTTATATCTAAAAAAACAATTTCATTATTAGCTATTATTTCAGGAATACTTTTGGAATTAAAATCTAACCAATTATTACTTTTATAATTTTCTTCATTAATTTTTTGAAAGGAATTTAAATATGGAGTTAAAAAGAAAATAATTATTAAAGAAATAATTAATGGAATTTGAAAAATTCTAAATTTTAAAATTGCTGATATTAAGATTAATAAAACAGTAAATGTAACTATAAAAAAATAATTAAAATAATTATTTAATATACTTAAAAGCCAAACTATTGTTATTAATAATAAAATAGATAGAAAATATTTAAAATAAATCATCCATTTTCCAGATCGAGGCAAGAAGGAAATTAGGCCTGGAAAAAAAGCAATAACTAAATAAGGTAAGCTCATTCCTATACCCATAAAAAGGAATATTAAAAATAGATACGTTGTTGATTGAGTAAATGCAGCTGTGACAGCTGTTCCTAAATAAGGTGCAGAACAAGGTGTAGCAAGTAATGTAGCAAAAAAACCATTAAAGAAATTTTTTGAATAAAAATTATTTCCTAAATTTAAAATTTTTGATGAAAATAAAAAACCTGGTAAATTTATTTGGAAAAGACCGAGTGTATTCAAGAAGAACATTGATATAATTATCAAAATGAACATTAAAAAGTAGGGTTCTTGAAATTGCATACCCCAGGATATTGAAATATTAATTTTTTTAAGCAAAGCAAAAAATACACCAAGTATTAGAAAAGAAGTGATAATTCCTAATACTGTTACAAAAAAACTTCTTTTTATCTTTTTATCTTCAGTATTAATTACAGATAATAATTTTAAGGATAATACCGGAAAAACACATGGCATAAGGTTTAAAATAAAACCACCTAATAGTGAAATTAAGAGTAAGTATATAAGACTAGTGTTTATAGAAATGTTTTTATCTACATTTTCAATTTCTACATTTTTTTCAACTTTGAAACTGTGATTGTTATCATAAAAAAATATTTCTATTGGAAATTTTTTTTCATTAAATTGATCGGCACTATAATATAAAGAGGTATTCAATTTTTGGAAATCGAGGGAATAATTATTTATTGGTTCCACAACTGGCAATCCAAATGGTGTGTGAATAAAAATTTTTGGATCATCAAAAAAAGAGTTAGTTGATATTTCTATATCAAAAATAACGTTATTACTATTTTCAATAGCCTTAATTGAGAAATTAGAAATGGGCGTGAAATCAATATTATTGTTTAAAGTAGTAGATAAAACTTTTTCAATTTCAAAAAAATAATCTGTGTAAGCCCCATCTCCAGATGGTAAGTTTAAAAATATATTAGCATTACCTGGAATACAAACATCTCTACAAACTAAATAATTAATATTTAAATTTAAATTTGTTTGTTTTTGATTGTCTTCAATGTCTACAATCAAAGGAAATATAACTTTATCTTTATATCCAATTGATTTTAAACCTAGTATTTCAAATTCTATTGGCTCTGGCCATAATATTTTAATATCTTTCACATTTGATGAATTATTCCATATAATTTTTTGGGGAAAACCGCCTCCTCCTGGAGATTTCCAATATGTTTTCCATTCCTCTTCTAGTTCGTATTCTAATCCTAAAATTAATTGATTATTATTATTTGTTGTGCTCATTGGTGAAATTAATCTAACTTTTGATTTTTCACTAATTGCCCAATCTGAAGATAAAGAATATCCAGCTGTGCTAAATAGTCCAAGAGCAAGTATTATTGCAATTTTTAACAAATTTATAACTTTTATTACCTTGTTCATATAAAATAAATCAATACAATATTGAAAAATATAAATTAACGCGAATATATATACTATATGAATTTAACTGGTCAGTTTTTAATTTCAATGCCTTCATTAGAAGATGATAGATTTGAAAAAACAGTAATTTATATGTGTGCACACTCAAAAGATGGGGCAATGGGTATAATAATTAACAAAAAAATTGATTATGATCTCTACCCTGATTTGCTTGAACAACTGGGTATAGACAAGCCATTAGAAGATAAGAAACTTTACATTCGCTATGGTGGACCTGTTGAAAGTGGTAGAGGATTTGTCTTACATTCTGATGAAGTAATTCAAAAAGAAACGCTAACAATAGATAAGGGTGTTGCATTAACTAGTACTTCAGAATTTTTTGAAGACCTTTCTAAAGGTAATGGACCTAAAAATAGCATCCTAGCTCTTGGATACGCAGGATGGGGTCCAGGACAAATTGAAAAAGAATTAGCTTCAAATAGCTGGATGACACTTAAAGCAAACAGTGATTTTATCTTTGATGAAAAAGTTAACAACAAATGGAAAGATGCATTTAACTTATTAGGAATTGATGCGAACAAACTTTCATTGTTTTCTGGAAATTGTTAACTAAAGATTTATCTCAAAAATTCTTTCTTTATCCTTCTCAATAATTTTTTTAATTTTGAACTTTGATGTCTTACTAAGTTTTTCTCCTTTATTAGTCATGAATGATTTCATTTTAATCACCTCTTTTTCAGGCATTTTTCTTTCGTATTTTAAAATATTTTTTTTGCCAGAAATTACAAAAACAGTTTTCATTTTTTTCTCCATTAAATTTTAGAATTACATTAATTTTTTACTTATAGAAGTCATTAAATCAATCAAAAAGGGAAATCCAATTTATTATTTTTTTGAAATTTTTTTTTTATAATATTTAAGGGGGAGATAATCTCCCCCAAATAATAGCAGCTAACTATTGGAAGGTATTGTGTTAACTACTAAACCTAATTTAATCACGAATAGAATAAGCTATTACACCGACTTCAGCTTTGTCAGTTCCTAGTTTTTCTGCCTCCTCACTAATGCGAAGACCCATTGTATTTTTAATTATATAAATAACTATATATGATGTGATAAATACAAATAAACATATTGAAGCTACACCAAGTAATTGAGTAGCATAAGAAGCATCAGGATTTGTAAATGGTACAACTAGAGTACCCCATATACCTGCAAACATGTGAACAGGAATAGCTCCAACTACATCATCAAGTTTTAGGGAATTTAAAAGCTGAGTTCCATAATACATAATTACTCCACCAATAGCTCCAATAAAAATTGCTAGAAGTGGTGACGGCATTAAAGGTTCTGCTGTAATAGAAACTAATCCTGCAAGAGCTCCATTGAGCATCATAACAATATCTGTCTTTCCACCAATTAATCTAGTTATTGCAGCACCTGCCATACATCCTCCACATGCAGCTAGCTGTGTGTTCATAAATATTTGTGACATGGCTGTTGCATCCTCATAGGACCCTAATGCTAGTTGTGATCCTCCATTAAAACCATACCAACCCATCCATAAGATGAATGTTCCAAGTGTTACGAGAGG
Source organism: uncultured Alphaproteobacteria bacterium (assembly GCA_902628645.1). GTDB lineage: Bacteria > Pseudomonadota > Alphaproteobacteria > HIMB59 > CACPNW01. The sequence continues at coordinate 12,979 of CACONS010000002.1, forward strand.
TATCGAAGAAGGAGCAAATGGTGCCATATTGGCAGGTTCACCTGACTCAGTAAATCTACCAAGTCTAGGACCTAATAATATAACACCGGCTAAAGCAGCAGATCCTCCACATGCGTGAACTAATGTTGATCCAGCAAAATCAGAAAAGCCAATGGCATCAAGCCAACCGCCTCCCCATTCCCATCCCATTTGTATAGGATAAATAAAACCTCCAAGTATTGCAGCAAAAACAAAAAATGGCCAAATTTTTATTCTTTCCGCAACAGCACCAGAAACAATTGAAACAGTAGCACAAACGAATAATGCTTGAAAAAACCAATCAGAAGCATCTGAATATCCAGTTTCTATTGATGTATTATCAGTCCATAAAGAAGGAAAACCTAAATAACCTCCTTCTGGAACTCCATAGCCTAAGTTATAACCAAACAAATAAAACACTATGGAAACAATTGCAAATTTGCCAATATTTTTTGCAGCAATTGTTGAAACACTTCTAGTTGTAACAAGCCCAGATTCTAAAAATAAAAAACCTGCAGCCATCCACATTACTAAAAAACCACAAACTAAAAATGAAAATGTATTTAAAATATATGCAACCTCTGCATCTACTTCTGCATTTGCATATGAACTAAAAAATAAAGTAGGAATTATTATTCCTATTAAATAAAGAGATTTTCTAAACATCAATCCTCCATTATAATTTTCACAACACCTGCCCACCTTGAGCGGTGTTTAATTCATGCGTAGCTATGGAAATTATAATATAAGATCCGCGTTCCTTCGGTTTAACCTACTTCCGATCTGCTTTCACAGATTGAACGATTTAATAACTTAGCATGCGTTCCTTCGACTTTCGTCTACTTCCGTCACTCAAAAGAGTGATGAACGTATGTGCTGATATAATTTAATATTAATTTTTTGTAAGATTATAATGGTTAAAATAAATATGCAAAAATTGCATATGCAAATATTTCCTAGGATTATGGGAAATCTTGTCTATTTTATTGTTGATAAATCAGTCCAAGCAGAATGATTATTACTAGAGTTTACACTAGCATTTATAAACTTCATTATATGCAAACCATCGTCAATATTTGGAAGAAGCTTTAATAATTCTTCTTTATTTTCCTTATTTAGAATAACATCTGCAACATCTGAGTAAATTTGTGCAAACGCTTCAAGATATCCTTCTGGATGACCTGCAGGGATTCGGACATTGGCTTCAGTTCCTTCAACTTTAATCGAACCACCTCTAGTTATTATCTGACTCGCCTGCCCTACTTGACTAAAAGTTGCATAATTTGGATTTTCTTGACTCCATTTCAATGCACCCTTTTCACCGTAAATGGCAACACTAAAATTATTTTCTTCACCTGTTGCAACTTGAGAAATAGATAATGATCCCTTAGCTCCATTATTTAATCTGATCATTATAGAAGCATCATCATCTAATTTTCTTCCTTCAACAAAGGTCGTAAGATCTGCACTAACTGATTGTAATTTCAATTGAGTTATAAATTCTAACAAATGCATAGTGTGACTTCCAATATCACCCACAGCTCCTGCAGCTCCACTTCTTGAAGGATCTGTTCTCCATTCAGCTTGTTTATTTGAACCTGAGTCTTCTTCTTTTGACCCAAGCCAGCCTTGAAGATAAGATCCTTTAACAATTCTAATTTTGCCAAGTGCTCCATTTTCAATAAGTGATCTCATCACTCTTACAACTGGATATCCAGAATAATTATGAGTTAAGAAAAAATGAGCATTTGATTTAGAAACTGCTTCAAGTAATTTATGAGCATCTTCCATCGTAGAAGTCATAGGTTTATCACAAATGACATGAATTTTTTTATTTAGAAATTCTATTGCTGGCGCAGCATGCATGTGATTTGGTGTAACAATGGATACTACTTCAATGCCATCATCTCTTTTAGATTCTTCTTCAGCCATAGTTTTAAAATCAGGGTAACTTCTAGAAGGATCAAGACCAATTTCTTCAGCAGATTTAGCTGCTTTCTCAGCAGTTGAAGATAAGCAACCAGCAACAAATTCATACTTATCGTCCATTCTTGCACATAAACGATGTACAGCTCCTATAAAAGCTCCCTGGCCACCACCTATCATTCCGAGTTTTAATCTTCTTCCCATAATAACTCCTTAAATACCTAAAATCTTTTTATTAGCTTGCTCATCAGTTCCAGAGCTTGCAAAATCATCAAATGCTTTGTCTGTAACTTCAATAATGTGATTTCGAATAAATGGAGCTCCTTCAGCTGCGCCTTGTTCAGGACTTTTAATACAGCATTCCCATTCTAAAACTGCCCATCCATCAAAATTATAACCAGAGAGTTTTGAAAAAATTGATTTAAAATCAACCTGACCATCACCAAGTGATCTGAATCTTCCTGCTCTGTTTATCCATGATTGATAACCTCCGTAAACTCCTTGTCTGCCAGATGGATTAAATTCTGCATCTTTAACATGAAACATTTTTATTCTTTCATGGTAAATATCAATGTGATCAAGATAGTTTAAACATTGGAGAACATAATGACTTGGATCATACAACATATTACAACGTTTATGATTATTTACTTTCTCTAAAAATATTTCGAAAGTTGAACCGTCGTGTAAATCCTCACTAGGGTGAATTTCGTAACATAGATCCACCCCACAATCATCAAATTTATCTAAAATTGGATGCCACCTTTTTGCTAATTCACCAAAAGCTTCATCTTCTAAACCTGCAGGTCTTTGAGGAAATGGATAAAGAAAGGGCCAACATAAAGCACCAGAAAATGTAGCAGCAGTTTTTAAATTTAAGTTTTTTGATGCTTGAGCGACATTCATCATCCTTTTTACAGCCCATTCTTGTCTAGCTTTTGGATTACCCTTTACCTCATCAGCAGCAAAACCATCAAAGAGTGTGTCGTAAGCAGGATGAACTGCAACCAATTGACCGGTTAGATGAGATGCAATATCAGTTATTTCAAGATTAAAATTTTTTGCTATTCCTTTTATTTCATCACAGTAATCTTTACTCGAAGCTGCTTTGTCTAAATCAAAAACTGCTAAATTTTCTGCTGGTAATTGAATTCCTTTATATCCAAGATCAGATACCCATTTACAGATACTGGGAAGTGAATTAAATGGTTCTTTATCTCCTATAAACTGTGCTAAAAATATAGCAGGCCCTTTAATTTTTTTCATAAATTTTCTCCAAACTATTTAAACATGAAACTTTTAGGTAGTCATTAAATTTTTAAAATTTTCGTATAATATTTTAGTATTATTGTTCATTTCTTGAATATTATTTCTAAGCAATTTATCAAGTTCATCAATAGAGTTTTTTCCTAGATATTTTTCCAAAGCATTTTTTAATTCAGGGACTTTGGACCATTTAATAATTGTGTTTGCATCTACTTCCATATGAAATTGAATGCCATAGGCGTGATTTTTGTACTTAAAAATTTGAAATTTTGTAATATCTGATGAACCTAAAATAGTAACATCAGAATTATTTAATTCACTTACTTCATAACTATGCCATTGCAATGCTTTAATCTCATTATCAAAATTTTGAAAAAGTAGATCTTTTTTTTTATTATCTAAAATATCTATATTTAGAACTCCGATTTCTGGAGGATTAGATTTAATTACTTTACCGCCAAGAATTTCTCCTAAAAATTGACAGCCTAAACAGATTCCGAGATATGGTTTTTGATTATTTAGGACAAATTCCTTTATCTTATTTTTTTCTTCAATCATCCACGGATATTGTTCTTCCATCCAAGTATCCATTGGCCCACCTAAACATATCATTCCATCAAATATATCAAGATTAACAGGAATCTTTTCTCCTTCATCCAATCGAATAATAGTTGTTTCAACTAAGTCTTCATTCATTAACTTTGTAAAGTATCCAGGCGTTACTAGTGGTGTATGTTGAAGAATAATTATTTTATGAGACATTTTGTTCTAAGTTGAGTAATCTTTTTTTTAATTTGATCCCGCCTCTTCCTGAAAATCCTCCGAGTTTACCATCACTACGTATCACTCGGTGACAAGGTATGATAAGTAAAAGTTTATTTTGTCCGCAGACATTACCTACATATCTTGGTGATGTACCAACTTTTTTTGCTATTTCTCCATATGTTGATACTTTACCATATTTTATTTTATATAATTCTTTCCAAATTTTTTTTTGCAAAGTTGTTCCCTCAAAAGAATATTTAAGTTTGAAATTTTTAAGTTTTCCAGATGCATATAAATCTATCTGATTCTTAATATTAATTAAATTAATCTTTTTATTTGTTTTTCCAAAGCGTAGTGAAGAGATACAACCGCTCTTTTTTTTTACTGTAATCCAACCAAGTTTAGTTTCAAAAGAAGCAGTTTCCATATAAAATTAATATCATTATTGAATGAATCTATCAAAATAATTTATAATAACTTATGGATGAAGATAATTTAAATTTAGAAATTAGAAAATTTCTTAAACAAGTTGGTATTAGTTCTCAACGTGAAATAGAAAATTACATACGAAAAAAATTTACTGAAGGAAGTATCAAAATAGGTGAATCCATAAAAGTATCTATGAATTTGTCATCAGAAGATGGAGAGCTTAATCATACTATTAAAGAATCTTTGAAAATAAAATAAATAATTTTTTAGTATAGTTTTAAGTTTAATTTATACGCGATTGAATTTTATTAATATTTTCTAATTTAGATAATGGTCCAATACTTGATATAGTTATTGGCCCTTTTACAATTTCATTGGCAATCTTTTGAACTGTCTCCTTAGAGACATTATCTATATTTTTAATAGTTTCAGCTGGTTCAATTATTCTATTAAAGACCAAAAGTTGTCTAGCAGCACTTTCGCACCTTCTGAATGCACTTTCCCTACCCATCATTAAACTTGCTTTCAACTGAGCTTTACCTCTATTTATTTCCTTTTCTGTAATTGAATTAGGACTCTCATTTAATTGATCACATAAAACAGGGATGAGCTCTTGAATTTGATTTTCACCTGTTCCACAATAAATACCAAAAACACCCGTGTCAGTGTAAGATGAACTGAAAGAGGAAATACCATATACAAGACCTCGTTTCTCTCTAATCTCTTGAAACAATCTTGATGACATACCTCCACCTAATAAAGAAGAGTAAACCAATAAAGAATAATAATCATCATGGTGATAATCTATACCCTCAAAACCAAGTAGTAAGTGAATCTGTTCTAATTTTTTATCTTCTCTGTATTCTCCAGATTTATAATCAGCTTTTTGTCTTTCAATAGATAATCCACTTGGTAAGTTAGTGCATGATTTTTTAATCGATTCTACGAATTGATCGTGATCAATTTTTCCAGCTGCACTTATAATCATTTTTTTTGGATTATAATGATTCATCATAAAGTCTCTAACTTCGTCTCTTGAAATATTTTTAATAATATCAGTTTTGCCCAATATGGAACGTCCCATTGGCTGGTCCGGATATGCTTTTTCTTGCCAATAATCAAAAATCATATCATCAGGAGTATCAAGGTACATTCCAATTTCTTGAATTATGACCCCTCTTTCTCGATTAAGTTCATCTTCAGCAAATGTAGAATTTTGCAAAATATCTGTCAAAATATCTATTCCATAATGAAGATCATTAGCTAGTAGTTTAACATAATAAGCTGTTATTTCCTTTGAAGTATAAGCATTGATGTCTCCACCAACATTTTCAATTGTTTCAGCAATTTGAAGAGCATTTTTAGTTGATGTACCTTTAAAAGCCATATGCTCTAAAAGGTGAGCAACACCGTTTATGTCTTTTGTTTCATCTCTACCACCAACATAATTCCATATACCCATTGATACTGTTTCCAGCCCTGGCATATTCTGGGTTACTATTCTTAATCCGTTTTCTAATGTTGTAATTTTATGCATTGCTTATTTTTTCTAAGATGAAGTTTTTTACATCCATAGTGCTATTAGGTAATATAGTCATCTTTTCCTCTTTATCAAAGAGATTGCTCAATTCTTTCGGTATATCAATTTCCTTATTAATTGCTTTATTCACAGCATTGTCAAATTTTGCAGGATGTGCACAAACCAAAGATACCCAAGCTTCATCATCTTTTTTATCTAATAATACTTTTAGCCCTGTTGCAGTATGTGGATCAGCAATATAATTATATTTTTCATATACATATTTAATTGTCTCCAGAGTCTGCTTATCATCAATTGAGGAAGCCTTATATATTTGCTGAAACTTAGCTAATACAGAATCATCAAATTGATAAAAACCTTTTGATGAAAAGTTTTCAAATACTTCATTTACTCTTTTGCTATCTCTATTTAGACTTTCAAAAATTTGCCTCTCAAAGTTACTTGAAACTTGTATATCCATACTAGGGCTATATGTTTGGGAAACAGATTTTTTTTTCATTTCTCCATTGTGTACTATGGACTTCAAGATATCGTTAGAATTAGTTGCTATATGTAAATGACCAATAGGTAATCCCATTTGTTTAGCCACAAAGGCAGAAAAAATATTTCCAAAATTTCCTGAAGGAACAATAAAATTGATTTGCTGCTTTTCAGTTTGCAAGTAAGCCCAAAAATAATAAACAACTTGCGCAATTAATCGTGCCCAATTTATTGAGTTTACAGCAGTTAAAGAAGTAGACTGTTGTATTTCATCATCAACAAATAATTCTTTGACAATTTTTTGACAATCATCGAAATTACCATCTACAGCAATATTAAAGATATTCTTATCAATTACTGTGGTCATTTGTTTTTGTTGAATAAGTGATACTTTATTATGAGGATGTAGAATAAATACATTTATATCTTTTTTTGATTTAAAAGAATGAATAGCAGCTGAGCCAGTATCACCAGAAGTTGCGCCTAAAATAGTAATTTTTTTTGGAGAAATCTCTAAACTTGTAGAAAATAGGTTACCAAGAAATTGTAAAGCATAATCTTTAAAAGCATAAGTGGGCCCATAGATTAATTCTAATAAAAATTTATTATTTTCTAATTCTACTAATGGTGCTATTTTTTCATGATTAAAATTTGAATAAGTTTCATGTAAAATTTTTTGTAATTCTAATTTTTCTATATTTTCATTTACATAAGGAAAAATAATTTCGCATGCCACTTCTTCGTATGATTTATTTTTTAAACTTAGTAAGTCTATTTTGGGCCAACTAGACGGTAAATATAGACCACCATCTCTCGATAATCCTTGATAAAGAATGTCATTAAATGTTTTGCTTAGAGAATCATCTCTTGTACTTAAATATTTCATTAAAGATAGCGATTAGTAATATATTCTTTGAAATATTTAGCATTTAAAGGCGACTTTGTAACCTGTTCTAAAACCTCATTAGTTGAAAAAAAACTAGCTTTTTCATGAATATTTTTTTTAAGCCACTTAACTAAATTTGAAAATTCGCCATTTTCTATTTCCTTATCTAATTCCTTTTGATCAGTTCTCAATTGAGATGCAAATTGAGCAGCAGTAAGTGCTCCTAAAGAATATGTAGGAAAGTATCCAAATAATCCTGCAAACCAGTGAATATCTTGCAAACATCCATCAGTATCATTGTTTATGGATATATTAAATAATCTATTAAATTCATCATTCCAAGCATCTGGAATGTCTACAATTTTTATTTCATTGTTAAAAATTTTTCTTTCTAAATTAAATCTTAAAATAATATGCAGGGGATAGGTGACTTCATCCGACTCAACTCTTATAAAAGATTTATTGACTCGAGTACCTAATTTGTAAAGATTTTCTGGATTTGTAGCTTTATCTTTAACATTAAATTTTTTATTTAAAGTATTAGATAAAAACTTTTTAAAAGCTAAAGATCGAGTAATTTGCATTTCAATTAATAGAGATTGACTTTCATGCATGGCCATCCCTCTAGATTTACCTGCTGGCTGGTGCATCCAATCTTTTGGAAGGTTTAGCTCATATAATGCATGTCCAGTTTCATGCATAACACCATCTAAAGATGAAAATGGATTGTCATTATTATATCTAGTTGTGATTCTAACATCATTTGTGGATCCTCCACAAAAAGGGTGAACACTTTTATCAAGTCTTCCTCTTGTAAAATCAAAACCTATTTGTTTCATTATATACTCAGAAATATTTTTTTGCTTTTGTTCATCTATACTTGTTTCAAATTTAAGCATTTCTTCTTTTTTTTGTTTATCTATAATTTCATCAATGAGTGGTGTAAGAAATTTTTGTAAATCATCAAATACTTTAGATATTTGATTTTCTTCCAAAGAAGGTTCAAATTTATTTATTAGTGCTTCATACGGAGAAACTTTAAAAGTTTCCCCTAATATATTTGCTTCTTCTTTTGTTAAATTTGTAAGTTCTTCTAAATCTTTTTTTACAAGATTAAAATCAGACTTTTCCCTTGCCTCTTGCCAAACACCTTCACATTTAGCTGAAGATTTTGAAATTTTTTCTACAAGTTTAGTTGGTATAGCAGAAGCTAATTTATATTCTCTATCCATTTCATTTAAGTTTTTCTGATCACTATTATTTAGATTAAGATTCTTTGATTCTTCTATTAAATCACCAACCTCAGAAGAGGAAATTTTACTATGACTGAGTTTAGATAAATAAGCTAATTGTTCTGATCTTTGATCTCTTGAGCTACTTGGCATCATCGTTGACATATCCCAATGTAGAATACCCGCAATATCTGATGCCAACGAAACTTCATTAAAGATTTCTTTAAGTCTTAAATATGTTTTCATTTTTTTTTCCTAAATAAATAAATTATAAAAATAATCAAAAAAGAAAAACTCATCAAAAACCATGTAATTGCATACTGCAAATGATTATTTGAAAAGTTGTGATTTTGTGATGATGGTATTAGAAAATTCTCAGCATAGTTGCTCATATTTTTTATAAAAAATTTCTCATTTATCTTAATATTAAAAAAAGTTTGGATTTGCTGCAAATCATAATAATACCATTCATTTGAAGAAATAGAATTCTCAGGCGTAAACATTTTCTTTTGAGTTGGATATCGAATATATCCAAGAATTTCAGTTTTTATTATTTCTTTATTATCTTTAAAATAATTGTATCTACTTTGTTCGAACCAACCCTCATCTATTAAATAATTGTTACCATGATTATCAGTTAATAAACTAGCTATTCTAACTCCAGATATACCATTTAATGTTTTAGCAGGAAAAAAAATTTTTTTACTTCTATCGACAGTCCCTAAAGTAATAACTTTTGTAAACTCGTCAATGTTTGGATACTTCATTTTTCCCATCGATAGTGAAAGTGGTTTTTGATCTTTTAGTTCATTAAATTCAGCTATTAATTTTTCTTTCCAATCAAGTCTTTGTATCTGCCAAATTCCTAAAAATATTGTCAACGCAATACAAAATAAACTAAATAAAAAAAATTTTATTGGAAAGTTTTTAATTTATGCACCCCAAACATATACACAAACAAACAAAAACAGCCAAACTACATCAACAAAATGCCAATACCATGCTGCAGCTTCTAATCCGAAGTGTCTGTCTGGAGTAAAATGATTTTTATAAACTCGGTATAAGCAAACAGACAGAAATGCTGTTCCAACCATTACATGAAAACCATGAAAACCAGTTGCCATATAAAAAACTGATGGATAAATACCATCAGTGAAGCTAAAATAATGATGAGCTGCTTCGTAATATTCTACACCTTGCATAAAAGAAAAGAAAACACCAAGGCCAACTGTACACCACAAAGCTTGTATTGCTTGATCTCTGTGACCTTCTCTAACAGCGTGGTGAGCCCAAGTACAAGTAGTTCCTGACATTAATAATATTAATGTATTTAAAAAAGGAACATCAAGAGGATCAAATGTTTTAATCCCCTCAGGCGGCCAAATTCCCACGGCACCATTACTATCAAAGGTTTCTGAGAATTCTTCTATAGGTAATTTAGGTGTCAAACTTGCATCAAAGAAAGCCCAAAAGAAGGCTACAAAAAACATAACTTCTGAAGCAATAAACAGTGCCATTCCATATCTTAATCCAAGCTCTACGACAGGTGTGTGTACATTTTGAAATGTTGATTCTTTAATAACATCTCTCCACCACAAAAACATTACGGTTAATAAGCCAATTGTTCCAAGAATTAAGAGCCACGAAGTTCCATAATGCATATAAAATACAAGACCAGCTGCCATTGCAAGTCCCGCAACTGAGGATAAAAATGGAAGTGGACTTGGGTCCACTAAATGGTATGGATGTTTTTGCCCTGTTGTTGATTTGTTAGCCATAATTTATTCTATATATTTAAAAAATGTATATGACAATGTAATCTCCTCTACATCTTTCATAGTTGGATCTTCGTTAATTGAAGGATCAATATAAAATACAACTGGCATTTCAACCGTTTCTCCAGGTTTCAAAGCTTGTTTTTCAAAACAGAAACACTGTGTTTTAATAAAATAAGGACCAACCTTTTCTGGTAAAACGTTAAATGTGGCAGTTCCAATAGTTTCAACGTCCGATTGATTAGTCGCTTTATAGTTTACAAGTTTATTTTCACCAACTTTAAATTTAATATTTTCTGGTGCAGTAAAAGTCCAATTTATACTATCATTTACATCAGCATTAAATTTAAGGTCTATGTCTCTTTCCAAAATTGATGATGAAAGAAACTCGGATGTACTTGTCTTTCCGCCATAACCAGTAACACGACAAAATAAGTCATATAAGGGAACAGAAAAAGCTACCAAAGTAATCATTGTTAAAACAATAAATGATAGTCCTAAGGCTGTTTTAGTATTTGTCATTATACTCCAAAAATATTAGCCTTAAATAAAGTCCACAAATAAAAAAATGCAACGATACAAAGTAGGATTATTAAAGTTATAATATTTTTTCTTCTTCTGTTTTTCATCTTAAAACCACATAATCAATCAACAATGCTGAAAATAGACTGAATAAATAAAGGATTGAAATAGCAAAGAATTTTAATCCTTCAGAGTTTGGTGCTGATTTTTTTTCTTTAGATTTTTTTAATCTTAAAGAACTATTAAATAATAATAAGTTTAATATAGTGACAATAGATGGATATATTATTCCAACATTACTATCTAAACAGGGAAGGTAACTGGATAAAATTAATACTACAGCATAAAAAACAATCTGTTTTTTTGTATCTTCAATACTACTTACATTAGGCAGCATAGGGACTTTAGCATTTTTGTAATCATTATATCTATAAACTGATAAGGCCCAAAAATGTGGCGGAGTCCAAAAAAATATAATTATAAAAAGGCTAACCGGTAAAAAACTTAATTCAGGCGTAACTGCTGTCCAGCCAATAATTGGAGGTATTGCTCCAGCTGCTCCTCCAATAACTATATTTAATGAAGTTGTTCGTTTAAGCCAAAATGTATAAATAAATACGTAGAAAAGAATTGTAAAAAGAAGTAAACTTGTTGCTAGAGAATTTGAGAACCATTGCATTAAAATTAAAGAAATAGTACCTGTTAATATTCCTATTACTAAGGCCTCATTTTTTGAAACAATTCCAAGGGGAATTGGTCTTAATTTAGTTCTCTCCATAGTTTTATCTATGTCTTCATCAAACCACATATTGATTGCAGCAGAAGAACCGGCTCCAAGTGCGACAGCAATTATTACAAGAAAACTATTTAATAAAGCTATCTGTCCTGGTGCCATAAACATTCCAACAAACGCCGTAAAAATAACCAAGGACATAACTCTTGGTTTCATTAGTTCATAGTAACCTTTTAATTTTCTTAAAAGAAAATTATCGCTATAACCAGCTTCTAAGGATTTGGCATCCACTTATATTACCCTTTGAATTTTGGTAGAGTCTCAAACTGATGGAATGGTGGGGGTGATGATAATGTCCACTCTAGTGTATCAGCTCCTTCTCCCCAAGGGTTAGCAACTTCTTTCTTTCCAAAAAATAAAGCGTAAATAATTGCAAAAAGAAATATCAAAGTTGCAGCAAAAGAAATGTAAGAACCATAAGTTGATACAAGATTCCATCCCGCATATGCATCTGGATAGTCTGGAATTCTTCTAGGCATACCAGCAAGTCCTAAGAAATGTTGAGGGAAAAATGTTACATTTACCCCAATAAAAAATAACCAAAAATGTAGTTTGCCTAAAAATTCATTATATTTCCTTCCAGACATTTTACCAAACCAATAATATATACCTGCGAAAATTCCAAACATAGCTCCCATGCTTAAGACATAATGAAAGTGTGCAACGACATAATAAGTATCATGCATTACGGTATCTATTCCAGCATTAGCTAAAATAACTCCTGTTACACCTCCAAGTGTAAATAAGAAAACAAATCCAATTGCAAATAGCATGGGAGTTTCAAATGTAAGTGATCCACCCCACATAGTTGCAATCCAACTAAATATTTTAATCCCTGTTGGAACAGCGATAATAATTGTAGCTAACATAAAATATGCTCTTAAATCAGCGCTTAAACCGACAGTAAACATGTGGTGAGCCCAAACAATAAAACCAATAAATCCTATTGATATCATCGCATAAACCATTCCTAAATATCCAAATACTGGTTTTCTTGAGAAGGTAGAAATAACCTGACTTACAATTCCAAATGCAGGTAGTATCATAATATAAACTTCAGGATGACCAAAGAACCAAAAAAGGTGTTGGAAAAGTACTGGATCTCCGCCTCCTGCAGGATTGAAGAATGTTGTACCAAAATTTCTATCAGTTAGAAGCATTGTAATTGCTCCAGCTAAAACAGGAACCGCTAATAAGAGTAAGAATGCCGTAATTAACATAGCCCATACGAAAAGTGGCATCTTATGAAGAGTCATTCCGGGAGTTCTCATATTTAGAATTGTTGTTATGAAATTAACAGCACCAAGGATTGAGGAAGCGCCAGCTAAATGAAGAGCAAAAATTGCCATATCTACAGAAGGTCCTGCGTGTCCAAGTTTATTAGATAATGGAGGATAAATCGTCCATCCCGTACCAGCACCGGTTCCAATTGTTGCTGAAACAATTAATAAAACTAAAGCAGGAACAAGTATCCAAAAACTGAAATTATTCATTCTTGGAAAAGCCATATCAGGTGCACCAATCATCAAAGGAACAAACCAGTTTCCAAAACCGCCTATTAATGCTGGCATTACAACGAAGAATACCATCAACAAACCATGTGCTGTGATTATTACATTCCAAACTTGTCCATCTGCAACTACATCTAAACCTGGAGCAGCTAATTCGGCTCTCATTATTAATGAGAAGAAACCTCCAACTAATCCAGCTAGTATAGCAAATATTATATAGAGAGTTCCAATATCTTTATGGTTGGTTGAAAAGAACCATCTTTTTATAAATCCTGGTTTATGATCATGATGGTCGTGGCTTGCTGAATCTGCGTAACTCATTTTTCTCCTATTCTATTGTATTCTCTTTTGTTGTTGCTTCGTTTGCTAAAGCTAATTTACTTTTTTGTTCAATTACCCAATTTTTGAAATCTTTTTCACTAAGCGCTTCTATTACAATAGGCATATAGCCGTGACCAGTTCCACATAATTCGGAACATTGACCTCTGTATATTCCTGGCTCATCTATATTTAACCATGTTTCATTAAGTCTTCCAGGAACTGCATCTTTCTTTACACCTAAAGAAGGCATAGCGAAACTGTGGAGCACATCGCCAGCAGTCACTAACACATGGATATTTTTATTTGCTGGTAGAACTAAATTATTGTCTACTGTTAATAGTCTTATATCACCTGGCTCTAGTTCGTCATCAGGTATCATAAAACTCTCGTAGGAAATATCATCATATTCTGGATATTGATATTCCCAATACCACTGATGACCTATGACTTTAATAGTCATATCTGTTTCAGGTATAACATCCTGCTGATATACTAACTTAAAAGAAGGGATTGCCATAAAAATTAATATTATAACTGGTATCCCAGTCCAAAGTATTTCTATAAATGTGTTATGAGTCGTTTTAGAAGCAACTGGATTCACTTTTCGTCTAAATCTAAATACAACATAGAAAATTAGAAATAGAACAAATATTGTAATTCCAGTCATCATAATTAATACAAAATTATGAAGATCGTAGACGTTTCTCATAACGTCACTTGCTGGTTTTTGAAAACCAAGCTGCCAATCTGAAATGCCATTTGCTGAAGAAGCAAAAGTTATAAATGTAGCAGTAATAAAGGATAAAATGCGCATCTTATTTAATCAATGTATATACTAATAAATAAAATATTCAGTAAATTAACCAATGATTTAGAGCTAAAATTCTAGGACAGGTTGTCGCTCATTATCATTTATTCAATAATTGATTGCATAGAAAAAATTGCGGCTGTCGTGGCAGTGTCTGATCGTAGAATTCTTCTTCCCAAAGACACAGCAATACAAGAAGATAAAGAAGAGATGGTGTTTCGTTCTTTTTCAGAGAAACCACCTTCAGGTCCAATAATAACAGCCCATTTTTTATATTTTTCAGTTTCGTTTATAAGTGAATCGTAAATAGTTGGTAAATTTTCATTTCCTTCATCACAAAAAACTAATCCTCTATCAGATGGAAAATTATTAACTAAATCATCTAATTTAATTGTTTTATCTAAAGTTGGAATGGATAACCTATCAGATTGTTCTGATGCTTCAATCATATTTAATTCGAAGTTTTTAAAATTTATTTTTGATTGGTTTGTGTATTCTGTCATAATAGGAATAAATCTTGAGATACCTAACTCAGTAGCTTTTTGAATAGTAATATTCATTCTGTAAGATTTAATTGGAGCAAATATAAGCCATAAATCAGATTCTTGAGGAATATCTCTCAATTTGTTTTGTATTTGTAAAACAATGTTATCTCTATTGATAGAAATTACTTTAGATATCCATTCACCTGTCAAACCATCAAATAAATTTATGTTATCTTCTTTTTTTATTCTAAGAACATTTTTCAGAAAGTGGTGCTGCTTATTTTTTATATAAATTAAAATATTGGCTGATAATTTTTTTGGTACAAATAATCGTGTTTTAGACATTTTCATTACAATAGTTTAGAATTATAACATTATATTCATATATGTGGGATAACTTAGTTGTAAAAAAAATATTTGATTACTGCGAGTTAATCAGACTTAACAAACCTATTGGCTTCCTTCTATTAATGTGGCCTTGCTGGTTTGGTTTAGCGTTACTAAAAACAGAAACTTCTAAACTATTATTTTGGTATATACTTTTTTTAATTGGTTCTTTTTTAATGAGAAGTGCGGGCTGTATAATTAATGACATTATTGATATTGATTTTGATCAAAAAGTTACACGTACTAAATTTAGACCTTTAGCATCAAAAAAGATTTCTATTACTGAAGCAATATTATTATTAATAATATTATTGGTAATTAGTTTTATCATTCTTCTCGAGTTTAATTTTAAATCAATTGTATTAGGTTTGTTAAGTGTGCCATTTGTTATTTTATATCCTTTTATGAAAAGAATAACTTTCTTCCCACAATTATTCCTTGGAATTATTTTTAGTTGGGGTGTGCTAATAGTTTCAATGCAATTTAATACACGAATTACATTTGATTTTCTTTTATTGTATTTTGTATGTATTTTTTGGACGTTAGCATATGATACGATTTATGCCTACCAAGATAGGTCAGATGATGTTTTAAATAAAATCAAATCTACTGCAGTTTATTTTGATAAAAATGGTAAAAGATTTGTTCAAACATGCTATCTTATTATCTTAATTATACTGTCTTATTTCGTATGGAATTCCTCAAATTTTTTACTTAGTTCAATTATTATAGCCACTATCGCAATTTGTACGTATATAGCAATTCAGAAATGGGATATAACATCACCGTTAAGTTCAAATTATTATTTCAGACAAAATAATATTTTTGCAATTATGTTATTTTTACTTTTACATACTTTTTAATGTCTTCAGATAAAAAACAGTCAGTTACTTCAAGAATAATTTTTGATTATTTAATGAGTCATAAACTCAAAATAATTTTAGCTTTATTTATGATGGTTATTTCAGCAGCAGCAACAGGTTTACATGCTTGGTTAGTAAGACCTGCGCTTGATGAAGTTTTAATTAAAGGGAATAAAGAAATGTTATTTTTAATTCCAATTGCAATTATTATAGTCACACTTTGTAAAGGACTAGCAACCTATACTCACTCTTATCAAATGAGTAAAGTTGCACATTCTATTATTGCAAAACTTCAAACTCAGATGTTTGAAAAACTCATGTATTTGAATATGAAATTTTATAATGATTCTAAGTCAGGTAATTTAATTTCAAGACTCATCAATGATACTTACTACTTAAGACTTGCAATAGTTAAATCTGTAACAGGGATTATAAAAGATGTTTTAGTTATCATTTTTTTACTAGGTAATATGTTTTACCAAAGTTGGAGTCTTACCCTTTTTGCTTTTTTTGCATTCCCTTTAGCAATCTGGCCTATTAGAAAAATTGGAAAAAGTATTAGAAAAATTACTTATACCATCCAAAATGAGATAGCGGTTTTTTCTAATGTTTTAGCAGAAAGTATTAAAGGTATAAGACAAGTAAAAGCATACTCAAGAGAAAATTATGAGAAAAAAAGAGCTGATAAAACAATTAGTTTCATTCAAAGATATTTTACAAAATCTGCTTTTATCAGCAATCGCTTAAGCCCTTTAATGGAATTTATTGGAAGTTTAGCTGTGGCACTGTCGATTTATGCAGGGGGTGTTTTTGTCTTAAATGAAAGTATGACAACAGGACAATTTATGAGTTTTTTAGTAAGTCTTCTTTTAGCTTATCAACCCGTAAAGGCACTTGGAAATCTAAATATTAGTGTGCAAGAAGGACTTGCTGGAGCTGAGAGAATATTTAAACTTTTAGATACAAGTGAACAAAATATGGAAAACATTTCTTCAAAAAAAACTATAGATCTAGATGGAGACATTGTTTTTAAAGATGTTTCTTTTGCGTATGACGATAAACAAGTGCTTGATAAAATAAGTTTAACAATACCAAAAGGAAAAAAAGTTGCATTAGTTGGCTTATCTGGTTCTGGTAAATCGACGATAGCAAATATAATTTTACGATTATTTGATAATTATTCGGGCTCTATATTAATAAATTCTAAAGATATAAAAGAGTTGGATCTAAAGGATGTAAGAGATAGTGTTTCAATAGTAACGCAAGAAACAGTTTTATTTAACGAAAGTATCTTTAATAATATTAAGTATGGAAACCTTGGAGCAAGTGATGAAGAGATTAATTTAGTTGCTCAAAATGCCGGAGTGAATAGTTTTTCAGAAGAATTAGATCAAAAACTACATACTGTTATTGGAGAAAATGGTATAAAATTGTCAGGTGGACAACGACAAAGAATTGCGATTGCTCGAGCTCTAATAAAAGATGCGCCATTTTTAATTATGGATGAAGCTACATCCTCTCTTGATAACATAACTGAAAATAAAATTCATAAAACAATAAATAATCTTATGAATAATAAAACCAAATTAATAATTGCACATAGATTAAGCACAATAGAAGACGCAGACATAATCTACGTATTAGATAAAGGTAAAATTGAAAGTCAAGGATTGCATGAAGAGCTTATTTTAAAATCAAATATTTATAAAAAATTACAACTAAGAGAGAAATTAGAAAATGAATTTTAAAAAAAAAATTTTTAAGTTTACTATATCACAAAAAATTTTAGCTTTTATTGGATATCTCTATATTTTATTAGTTGGTTACACATCTAACATTCAGATAAAAAATTCTGATTTACCAGAAAAAATGTGGATTAAAAAACAGCCATTCATTTTAGCTTTTTGGCATAGTCAATTAATGATGATTGGGTATGTATGGAAAAGCAAAACAATATTAAATATGCTAGCTTCTAGTCATAGTGATGGCCGTTTTGGTTCTTATATTGGAAGTTATTTTAATTTGAAAAATGTGGAAATTAAGTCTGATAATAAATCATCATCATTAAGAAAAGTATTTAAAATTTTAGATGAGGGGAATTATATTGGTATTACCCCTGATGGGCCTAGAGGACCAAATAGAAAAGTATCAGAGGGAATAATAAAAATTGCAATACATTCTCAAGTTCCAATTATACCACTTGGCTTTGCTTCAAATAAAAATCTAAAACTGAAATCTTGGGATTCATTTTTAATAACTTATCCATTTTCTAAATGTAAATTTGTGTGGGGTGATCCTATATTAATGCCTTCCTCTACAAAAGAGGATGAATTAGCAAAATATAAAAATTTATTAGAAGAGAAAATTAATGTTTGTATGAATTTAGCGGAAAAAAACTTAGATGCTTAAAATATATAATTTTGTTATTACTTTTCTTATTCCTTTAATACTTATTAATTTATTTATTCGTATAATCAGAAAAAAAGAAGACTCAAATAGATTTATTGAAAGATTTGGCAAACCAACGGTAAAAAAAAATAATGATAAAAAAATTCTATGGATCCATGCTGCAAGTATTGGTGAATTTAAATCAGCTGATTTAATTATTGAACGATATTGTAAGGTTTTTAATATTCTAGTAACTACAACAACAAAATCATCAGCATATTATGTTAATGAATTTTATAAAGATAAAGTTATTCATCAATTTATTCCATTTGATGTATCGTTTTGGTGCTCAAACTTTTTAAATTTTTGGAAACCAACTCTTATTCTTTGGATAGAATCTGATGTTTGGCCAAATATGCTAAATAAAATAAAAAAGAGAAATATTAAATGTTTATATTTAAATGCAAGAATTTCTCCAAATTCATTTAAAAAATGGAAAAAAGTTAAAAAATTTTACAAAAGCTTATTAAAAAATTTCGATAAAATCTTTGCACAAAGTACAGATGATAAAAAAAGAATATTTGAATTAACAAATTTAGAAATTGATTATATTGGAAATTTAAAGCTGGCGAATAATAAAAAAAAAATTACAATAAATAAAAATAAATCAAACAAACTATTAATTGCAAGCACTCACTCAAATGAAGAAAAGAATATAATTAAAAGTATCAAACAAACTATTAGTAAGTACAATTTAAAAATTTATATTGCGCCTAGGCATCCAGAAAGAATTGATACTATTAAGAATGAATTAAAAGAAGAAGATTTAAACTTTTCTTTGGAGTCTAAAAAAATATATGATGATAATGATATTGTTATCATAGATAGTTTTGGAAAGTTAGATCAATACTTTAAAATAAGTGATATGGTCATATTAGGTGGATCTTATTTTAAAAATATAGGTGGTCATAATCCTTTAGAACCTGCAAGTTATGGATGTGTAGTTATCAGCGGAAAATATGTTGATAATTGGACTAATATTTATGAAGATATGGTAAAAGCTAGTTCATGTATACTTGTCAGTAAATTTGAAGAAATTGATTTAAAAATAAATGAACTATTAAACAATGTTGTAGAAATGAAAAAATTACAAAATAACGCATTAAAGTTTTCCAATAAAACATTTTTTGAAAAAGAAAAACTATTCAAGAATATTGAATTACATGTAAATTAAAATGCTTAAAGCTCCTAAATTTTGGTACAAAAAAAATGACACATATTTATCAAACTCATTGTATCCATTTTCATTACTATTTCGATTTGGAACAAAAATTAGAAATTTTATAAGTAGAAAAAAATTCTCAAATATACCTGTAATCTGTATTGGTAACATAGTTGTGGGCGGTGCTGGCAAAACACCTGTGGCCTTAAAAATTGGTAATTTATTAAAATTGAATGGATATAATCCACATTTCGTTTCAAAAGGATATGGAGGGGTTGAAACATCAAATATACAAGTAGAAGAATGGCATTCTGCTAAAAGTGTAGGTGACGAATCTCTTTTATTAGCTGAAGTCGCACCAACTTGGATTGGCCAGGATAGAAATAAGTCATTTATTTTAGCCAAAGAAAAAGGTGCTGATTGTATAATTATGGATGATGGCTTTCAAAATCCAACTCTTCAAAAAGATTTTTCAATTATTGTTATTAATGGTGAACAAGGGTTTGGAAATAAACGAGTGATTCCATCTGGTCCTCTTAGAGAAAGTATATCAAGAGGCATTTCTAGAGCAAATCTTGTAATTGTAATTGGAGAGATATCTCAAGATGTAAAAGATAAAATTCCAAGTACTGTTCCTATTATTCATTCAAAATTTCAAATTAGCACAGATAATAAAATATATAAAAATCAAAAAGTGACAGCTTTTGCGGGTATTGCTTACCCTGAAAAATTTTATAATTCACTCTCTGAACAAGGTGCTATTTTAGAAAAAAAAATCAGCTATC
The DNA here is from genome assembly GCA_902628645.1 of uncultured Alphaproteobacteria bacterium. GTDB lineage: Bacteria > Pseudomonadota > Alphaproteobacteria > HIMB59 > CACPNW01. The sequence continues at coordinate 33,381 of CACONS010000002.1, forward strand.
CTGATCACCATATTTTTGATGAAAATGATATGTTAAATCTAGCAGAAAATGCAAATCTTACAAAATCAGTTTTAGTTACTACAAAAAAAGATTTTGTTAGAATTCCTAAATCATATCGATCTTTAGTAAGCGCTTTGAATGGAGAAATTAAATTTGAAGATGAAAATCTACTTAAAGAAATATTAGTTAATATTTTAGAGAATAAAATAAATGATTACGCAAAATGAAAAATATAATTTATTTTTTTGAATATATTATTGTTTATTTAATACTTTTTATATTTAAACTTTTACCACTAAATATATCGACTAAATTTGCTTCTTTTTTGTTTAGTATTTTTGGTAAATTATCTGGTGCAAATAAGACTGCAATTAATAATTGTAAATATGTATTTCCTGAAATGAAAGATGAAGAAATTCAAAGCATAGTTAAACAAAGTTGGCAAAATCTAGGAATGACAATTTCTGAAATACCAAAGTTAAACTATTTATTTGATAAACAAAAAATAAAATACAATAAGATCGAAAATATTGAAAATTTAATTAAAAATAATAATCAAGGTATATTTATATGTATTCATCAGTCTAATTGGGAGGTTGTAGTACCTGGTCTAGATAGAATTGGCATAAATCTGGGCGCAATATATAGACATATTAATAATCATTTTTTAGATAAACTATTATTAAAAATTAGAACAAATTCACTTGTTTCATCAAAGAGTTTTTATACTCCAAAAGGTAAAAAAAGTGCAAAAGATATAACTGAAGCCATAAAAAATTCTTTGTCAATATTAGTTGTAATTGATCAAAAAGATTCATCTGGTGAAGAAGTTTTATTTTTTAATAAAAAAGTTAAAACACAAACAGGTTTTTTAAAATTAGCTAGAAAGTATAATTTGCCAATAATCCCAATTAAAAATAAAAGAATTGATAATGGAAATATTGAATTAACTTTTTTTGAACCATTTTATCACAATGATGTAAATATAAGCGATAATCAAATGATGGAAAAAATACATTACAAAATAGAAAAGTGGATTAAATCAGAACCTTCGCAGTGGTTCTGGCAACACAAGAGATTTAGTTAATTTTTTTTACTTTAATATCTATTGCACCATCAATAAGTTTAACAGATAATTCATCATTAGTGACAATTTTTTTTGTAGTCTTAATGATATTCTTTTTGTTCATCAAAATAGAATATCCCTTTTTAAGATTTGAAGAAATAGAATTTGAATTAAGTAGTCTAATATTTGATTTATACTTTTCAAGATTATCTTTGTAATTATTAGCTATATTTAAATTTAAATTTTTTGAAAGATTATTTATCTTTGTTTGTTTTAAATTTATTAAAGAATCCGGAGAATTTATAGATTTGCCTAAATTAAGGAGACTCAATTCAGATATACTAAATTTGTTTTCAATAGATAATGTTAAATTTTTAAAATTATCTAAAATCTTCTCCTTATAATTATTGACTATTGAACTTGGGGATTTGAGAAACTTATTTAAGTATTCATAATTCTCCTTTTTGGAATGGATTTGTGAATTAACTTTTGTATTTAATCTGAGTTGTAAATTTTTGATTTTTTCTATTAATTCAAATCTGACTGGAGTTGCTTTTTCAGCTGCTGCAGTTGGTGTTGATGCCCTTAAATCTGATACTAAATCAATAATAGTTGTGTCTGTCTCATGACCTATTGCTGAAATAATCGGTATTTTTGAGTCAAAAACACTTGTCGCAAGTTTTTCATCATTAAAAACCATTAAATCTTCTGTACTACCTCCACCTCTAGCAACAATAAGGATATCTGGTTTGCCTGATTTAAGTTTATTAAAACCTTCGATAGCATTTATGATGCTATCTGCCGCGTCAACACCCTGTACAGATACTGGCCATATATCTAAAGGCATTGGAAAACGATCCTTCACTCTATTAATTATATCATGTACTACAGAACCTGTAGGAGAAGTAATGATACCTAATCTCTCAGGAAAAAAAGGTAATGGAATTTTTTTATCTTGGTCAAAATAACCTTTTTTTTGAAGTCTTTTTTTTCTTTCTTCAATGAGTTTTAAAAGTGCTCCCTCTCCTGCAATTTCAATTTTATCTATATCTATTTGATAAGTAGTTTTATAGCGAGACCAAGTTGTTATTCTACCTGTTGCTATTATTTCAAGTCCTATTTCTGGATTTATATCTAAATATTTTTTTTTCTGATCCCAAATAACTCCACTTAAAATTGAATCCTCGTCTTTAAGTGTTAAATAAATTTGACCCCTTGTTGCAGTTTTAACTTCGGAGATCTCTCCTTTAATTCTTACATAATTAAAATTAGACTCAATTACTTCTTTAAATGCTTGATTAAATTCTGAAACTTCAAACTCTGGTATATTAATTTTTTTTATCATATTTATTTTTGAAAAATTTTTTTAATAAATTACTACATTCTGTTTCCATAATGCCCCCATAAATGGAAGGCATAAATATATTTTCTCTTTTAAAAGCAACTCTAAGTTTTTCAATTCCTCCATTTTTTTCATCATAGGCACCAAAATAAACATTTTTAATGTGTACTTCACTTATTGCACTAGCACACATAGTGCATGGTTCCAAAGTTACAAACAATGTCATATTCTCTAAATATTTAAGCTTTAGTTTTTCACAAGCTTCATGAATTAGATTTAATTCACAATGTTTTATAGCATTTTTGTCTTTATTTACTGTATTGTAGCTTCTGGAAATAATTTTATTAGATGTATTATCAACAATTATTCCTCCAACTGGAACTTCATTTAAATTAAAAGCTTTGTCTGCTTCAAAAATTGCTTCTTTCATAAAAAAATCAACGTTCATTCTGGAACACACTTATGTTGTACATTATAATTGAATTATAATGAAAAAACCAATTATTGGAATAACTCTTGATAGTGAAAAAAAGAAAACATACTCAAGATTCCCATGGTATGCATTGAGGGAAAATTACTTAACTTCATTGACTAAATTTAATGCCATTCCGTTTCCATTATTACATGAAAAAAAATATATTACTGATTTTTGTCATCTAATTGACGGTCTAATAATTACTGGAGGAGATTTTGATATTAATCCTAAATTATATAATGCAGGTAATTCTAATTCAAAAAACATAAAAAGTAAGAGAACGAATTTTGAATTAAATATTTTCAATAATTTTTTTAAATATAACAAACCTATATTGGGAATATGTGGTGGTGCACAACTTATTAACATTGCATGTGGTGGAACATTAATACAAGATTTAAAAAAAGATCCAATAAATCATGAACAAATAAATCCAAGAAATCAAACTAGTCATAGTGTTAATATTTCAAAAAATACTCAACTACATAAAATATGTGGGACTCAAAAAATTAAAGTTAATAGTGCACATCATCAGTCAGTAAATAAAATTGGTAAAGACTTGAATGTTTCATGTGCAGCCAATGATGGTGTTATTGAAGGAATAGAGCATAAAAAACACAAATGGTGTATTGGCTTACAATGGCATCCTGAATTTTTAATTACAAAATATGATATAAAAATAATAAAAAATTTTATTAATGAAGCATAGTGAATATTAGAATTTCAAAATATCTATCAGGTGCTGGGGTTTGTTCACGAAGAGATGCAGAAAAATTAATAGTTGAAAAAAAAATTAAAATTAATAATCAACTATGTGTTCATCCAAGTCATAAAGTAAGTGATTTAGATATTATTAAAGTTAATAATAAGATTGTTAAAAAAATAAATAAAGTTGAAGTATGGAAGTTATACAAACCAATTAAATATATTTGTAGTACGAAAGATAATTTAGGAAGAAAAAAAATTTTTGATTTATTACCAAAAAATGTTGGTCAATTAATAAGTGTTGGAAGACTAGACTATATGAGTGAAGGGTTAATTTTACTAACTAATAATGGTGATTATTCAAGATATTTAGAGCATCCATCCTCAAACATTGAACGGGTCTATAGAGTTTGTATAAATAGCAATGTACAGAATACTGATTTACAAAAAATAAATAAAGGCATTACAATAAAAGAAGTTAGTTATAAAAAAATTAAAGTTTCCTTTGAAAAAAAATTAAAAAATCATAGTTGGCTAATTTTTAAACTTAAAGAAGGAAAAAATAGAGAAATTAGAAATATTTGTAATTATTTCTCATGGAATATAGTTAAATTAATTAGAACTGAATATGGTCCTTATAAGCTTGGAAAACTTAAAGAAGGACAATTTCAAAAATTAGATTCATTTAGTAAATGATACGGATTACTGGAGGAAAGTTTAAGCAAAAAAAATTAGCTAGCATCAATAATTTTGTTAGACCTACTTCTTCTCTAAAAAGAGAAGCTTTTTTTTCAATTATTGAAAGCTATGCAGTCAAAAATTCTATCAATTTATATAAAGATAAAATTTTTTTAGATCTTTTCGCAGGCATTGGCACAATGGGCTTAGAAGCAATTTCTAGAGGCATGAATAAAGTAATTTTTTTTGAGAATAATATAGAAGTTCTTAAAATATTAAAAAAAAATTGTTTAGCTGTTTGTAAATATGATCAATTTGAAATTTATGAAGAAAATATTATTCACTCTAAATTAGAAATAGAATTTAAGAACATTTCAGTCATTTATATTGATCCACCATATGAAAAATATAATTTAACAAATCTTTTAGAAAATTTATCAAATAACATTAAAGATACTACTTTGATTGGTTTGGAGACAAGTGTGAAAGATGTAATTGTAATACCAGAAAATTTAAATCTGTTTCAAAAAAAGACTTATGGTAAAACAATAATTTATTTTTTTAAATTATCTTAAATAAGTTTTAGTTAGTTTTTTACCCTGTTCAACAGCAGGTTGATCAAAAGGATCAACATCTAAATACATACAGGAAGCAATTGTTTCTATTATACTAAACGATAATAATTTACCTAAGTTTTGTTCATCTATTTTAGGAATATAGATTTCTCTAAAACTAAAATTATTTAGTTTAAAAGTTTCAATGGTTGCACGCTGTTCAGCTTCCATTAAATCTCCCATTGTTTTATCTTTAAAATAGTCAATAGCAGTACCTTCAAACATATCATTATTAATTTTTATGCCCTTATTTGAATGATCTGTAGTTATAAAGGTGAAATATTTATCTTTAGGTCCATCTAAATACAGTTGTAATTGACTATGCTGATCGGTGGTCCCTACTGAATGAATTGCTGTAATACCTTTATTATTTTTTCCAATACTTTCTGCCCAAAGTTGCAGATACCATTTTCCAAAAAAATAAAGTGAATCAGAATATGTCATTAAAACATTATTAGTAAATTTTACATTTTCTTTTTGAGTTAAATATCTTCCAAGATCGTACGGTTTGTAATTATCAATATTATTAATTACCTCAGATGCTCCGCCAAAAAGTGCGTCTATATTTAATCCAGAAATGATTGCAGGAACTATACCAACATTGGTAAATATAGAATATCTGCCTCCAACATCTTTATGATGCTCTAATAGTAAACAATTATTATCTTTTGCAATTTTAAAAAGTGGTGATTCTTTAAATTCAGTTATGATTAGAGTATTTGAAAAAAAATCTTCAACTTTGTTAGCTTCTATTGCCTTTTGATAGAGACATGAAAATTGAGATAATGTCTCTGGTGTAGTACCCGATTTTGAAATAACCAAGAAGCCAGTTAGCTCAAAATTAATATTTTGAAAATTTTTTTCAAAATTAATAGGGTCAACATTATCATAAAATTCTAAGATAATTTTATTATTAGAAATAATATTATTTAATGCTCTAGCTCCTAAATTTGAACCTCCTGTACCAAATACAATAATTTTTTCCTTTTTCTCTTTAAATTGATTTGAAATTTTTATGGTTTCTTCTAATAAATTTTTATTTGAAACAATATTTAGAGAAGAAAGTTTTTCTATTAAATTAGTTATACTTTGATCAATATCTTTATTTTGAGTGATTTTGTCAAAATTTGAATTAAAGTATTTTATTTCCATTTATAAAATTAAAAGAAGAAAAATCTTTTTTTCTTTTTAGGCTCATCTTCTTCGTCATCTTCATTTTCTTCTTTACTGTTGAAAAAGAAAAATCTTTTCTTCTTTTTTGGCTCTTCTATATTTTCACTTTCAACATCTGTACTATCTTGGCTTATTTCATCTTCTGAGTTTACATCAATATCTTCCCTGATACTATTATCTACTTGATCTGCTTCTGTTTCTTTTAAAATATTGTCGATAACAGAATTTTCAGAAGATGTTTCATCACTTTCTTCATCCAGACCAAAGAGAATTTCCTTTGCAAGCTCACTATCGGTATCATCAATATCTTTTGATTCAATTTGATCGGGTGGTAGTAAATTAAAATTTGGTGGAATTACTAATGGAGGATTTTCAACTACATTGTATTCATCTATTACTTTTCTTTCTACACCCGCACTACTTCTTATAGTATTACAAGAAGATAGAAAGATTGATGAAATGACTGTTATAAAGATAACTTTTTTCATTTTACTGTTTTCGATTTTATAAAAAAACTCGTTATTAACATGATAATTCCAATTGTAATATAGATATCTGCTAGATTAAATGCTGGCCAATAAAAATTTTCATAATGTAGTAAGATAAAGTCTACTACATATTTATTTATCAATCTATCAATTATATTTGATAATGCGCCAATTATAACAAAAAAGTAAGCCAGTTTTTCAAGTTGTTTATCTGATTTAATAAATAAATAAAGAATCAATATAACAACTATTAACGCTATAAATATTAGTATCCAATGAGAAACATACCCTGAAAATAAACCAAAAGAGACACCAAAGTTTTGAACATAAACTAAATCAAAAAATTCATTGATTTTTATTGATTGATTTAAAAACAAATTATCTTGAATTAAATACTTAGTTAGAAGATCAAAAAAAATTAATGATACTAGTATAGCTATCTTAATCACTTAACTTATTGCATCATTACAACGATTGCAAATTTCATTATTCACTAATTCTTGTTCATATTTCCAGCATCTTTGACATTTTTGACCACTAACTTTTGATGCTTGTACCTTTATATTTTCAATTTCATCTATTGAAAAGCCCTGGCTATTTTCATCAAGTACATGCAGTTTATATGATGAAGTAATAGCAATTTCATCAAACATGACTTCATTAACTTTATCAAAATTTTCTTTTGAAATAAATATATCCAAATGAGTTTCTAAACTTGAACGTATAATTTTTTCTTCTCTAATTTTCTCAATTGATCCAGTAGCAACTTTTCTAATATTTTTAATTAAATTCCATTTTTCATTTAATTGATCATTTTTGTATTCTTTTTTACAATTTAAAAAATCTTGTAGGTGTATACTTTCAGTATTACCCATAGCTTTCCATGCTTCTTCAGTAGTGAAAGAGATAGATGGTGCAAACCACCTTACTAAATGATTAAATATTATATTTAATAGAGTTCTAGTAGATCTTCTTTTAATCGACAGTTTACTATCACAGTATATAGTGTCCTTTCTGATATCAAAATAAAAAGCTGAAAGATCACTTGAGCAAAAATTTAAAAGTGTAGTGAACATCAAATGAAAATTAAAAGTTTTCACACATCTTTGTACAGTTTGATCAACTTCCCACAATCGATGAAGTAGATATTTTTCTAACTCTGGAAACTCACTCTCATCAATAGCTTCCTCTTTAGTAAAATCATTTAAATTGCCAATTAAAAAACGAAAGGTGTTTCTTATTCTTCTATAAGACTCTGCTTGTGATTGGAGGATAGCATTATCAAGTTTAAGATCATCATAATAATCAGAAGCAACGACCCACAATCTTAAAATGTCTACTCCATATTTTTTTAATATATCATCTGGAGAAATAACGTTACCTAGAGATTTAGACATTTTACGCCCTCTTCCATCAACAACAAATCCATGTGTAAGAACACTTTCATATGGCGCTTTACCTCTAGTGCCCGAAGATTCTAAAAGAGATGAATGAAACCATCCTCTATGTTGATCACTTCCTTCTAAGTACATTGATGCAGGCCATTTCAAATCTTCTCTTTGTTCTAAACAAAAAGCATGTGTAGAACCGCTATCAAACCATACTTCAACTACATCTTTTACCTGTTCATAATCATCAATTGAATATTCATCCCCTAAAAATCTTTGTGGATCTTCAGTAAACCAGGTATTACTTCCTTCTTTTTCATATATGTCAGCTATTCTATTGATAATATTTTCATCTCTCAAAGGTTGACCCGTTTTTTTATTTATAAATAATGGTAAAGGTACACCCCACACCCTTTGTCTAGATACACACCAATCTGGTCTAGTTTCAATCATTGATCTAAGCCTTGTTTGGCCTTGAGGAGGATAGAAAATAGTTTCATCAATTGATTTAAGAGCAATGTCTCTTAAATTATTTTTTTCCATAGAAATGAACCATTGTGGAGTATTTCTATAAATAAGAGGAGCTTTAGACCTCCACGAATGTGGGTAACTATGACGAAGCGTACCTTTAAATAATAATTTTGAAAATTCTTCTAATTTATCTGCAATTTTGTGATCTACTTTATAAATATGTTCACCTTCAAAACCAACGGCATGTTGATTATATTTTCCATCATCTTGAACTGTCTGGATAATATCAACATTATTTTCTATCCCTAAAACATAGTCGTCATCTCCGTGTCCAGGAGCTATATGTACAACTCCTGTACCCTGCTCTAAATTTACGAAGTCTCCATGAAATGGTTTTACAATAAAATCATATCCTAGTTCTTTAAATGGATGCTCACATTCACAAGAAGATAAATTATCTCCTTTAAACTTCTTTTTTGTAGTAAATTTTTTTACACCAATTTCTTTAGTTACAGTCTCTAAAAGTTCTGACGCAAATATTAATTTATCATTTTTTTTGACTAAACTATCCTCTTCTAATTCTTCAACTACGATAAGTGAATAATCTAATTCTTTACCATAAGCCAAAGCCCTGTTTCCTGGAATAGTCCACGGAGTTGTAGTCCAGATGACAATATTAGAATCAATTAAATCTTTATCGTTAGAGTTTTTAATTAAAAATTTAACATATATGGTGTTGGACGTATGATCTTCATATTCAACTTCAGCGTCAGCTAAAGCTGTTTTTTCTACAACTGACCATAGAACTGGTTTTGCTCCTTTATACAAACTTTCATCAAGAAGAAATTTTCCAAGCTCTCGAACAATTTGTGCTTCTGCTTGATTTGACATTGTGAGGTAAGGATTTTCCCAATCACCTTCAACACCAAGTCGCCTAAACTCTTTTTTTTGTATATCGATCCATTTTTCTGCAAATTCTCTGCATTCATTTCTAAATTGAACAGTTGGGACATCATCCTTATTCTTTCCTTTTTTTCTATATTCTTCTTCTATTTTCCATTCAATTGGTAAACCGTGACAATCCCACCCAGGAACATAAATGGAGTCTTTACCCGCCATTTGTTGTGTTCGCACAATTACATCTTTTAAAATTTTATTAAGAGCTGTCCCCATATGAATATGTCCATTTGCATATGGTGGACCATCATGAAGAATAAACTTTTCTCTACCTTTAGACTTATCTCTTAGCTTTTTAAAAATATTTTCTTTATCCCATTCCTCTATTATCGCAGGCTCTTTTGAAGGAAGGTTAGCTCTCATTTCAAAAGATGTTTTGGGAAGAAAAATTGTATCTTTATATTCCATTATAGTTGATGATATTCTTTGGCTTTATTTATATCTTTATTGATTTGATTGGTTAATTCTTCAAAATTATTAAATTTTTGTTCAGACCTAATAAATGTAAGGAATTCAACAGTCAATTCTTTACCATATATTTCTTCACTAAAATTAAACATATGTGTCTCTAGAAGGAGTTTACTTCCGTCTACTGTTGGTCTTAAACCAAAATTAGAAATACCTTTGTATTTTTTACCTTCTAATTTCACTTCTACACAGTAAACACCTCTTTTTGGTAATATGTGTTGATCTGGTATCATATTTGCAGTTGGAAAATTGATTTCTCTAGCTCTTTTATCACCTTCAATTATTGTACCGCACATATGCCAGGGCCTACCTAAAGACTCTGTAACATCTTCCATATAACCATCTTTTATTTGTGATCGAATTATTGAAGATGAATATTTATCTGATTTATCGGCAAGCATAATAGGATCAATTAAATAAATATTAAAATTATTTTTTTCAGCATACTTTTCTAATGTTTTAAAATTACCTTTTCTGTCTTTTCCAAACTTAAAGTCAGTACCTATAACTAAGTATTTAATGTTTAATTTATTCATAAGAATTTTAGTTACAAAATCATCAGCTGATAATATTGATAGATTATTATCAAAAGAAAAATCTATAAATATATCTAAACCCAATCGTTCTAGAAAACTTATCTTATCAGTTTGAGTATAAATATTAAAAGGCTCATTAATTTGATTAAAGAAAATACGAGGATGAGGATTAAAACTCATTATAGAAGATAATAAATTATTGTTTGATGCAATCTCCTTAATTTTATTTATTATTTCTTGGTGCCCTTTATGTATTCCATCAAAGTTACCTATAGCGAGACATAGATCTAATTTTTCAAAATCTGATGCTGTATCTAATTTATAAATTTTCATAATATTTATAGATCAATTAGTATAGAAAATTATGATTAGTAACTACAAATATTTATTTAAGATATTTTCCAGATATTCTTGTCTTCCTGAACGAGGTTTTGGCTCAATATTATCATCGATTACTTTTTTATTTATATCATCTAATCCAGTATCTTTATTATGAATAAACTGCCCCAAATTTTTATTCCAGTCGTCGTATCTATCTTCAATAAATTTAGGAATCACATCATCGTTCATTAACTTTTCAACAGCTATAAGAGTTTTTGCGCAAACATCCATTCCACCAATATGCGCATGAAATAAATCTTCAGCATCAATAGATTGTCTTCTTATTTTTGCATCAAAATTCATGCCTCCTTGGCCTAAACCACCATTCTTAAAAATAAAATAAAATGACATTATTAAGTCTGCAGGATTATTTGGGAACTGATCTGTGTCCCATCCTAGTAAAGTATCACCTCTATTAATATCGATACTTCCTAAAGCATTATTTGAAGTTGCATAAGCAATCTCATGTTCAAAATTATGCCCAGATAAAGTTGCATGATTAACTTCAACATTTAATTTAATCTCATTTTGTAAACCTGCCTTTCGTAAAAACGCTAAGCAGGTTGCAGAGTCAAAATCATATTGATGTTTAGTTGGTTCATGAGGTTTTGGTTCCAATAAAATTTGACCTTTAAATCCTATCTTGTGTTTATAATTAACAACTAATTCTAAAAATCTTTGAAGATTAGCTGTTTCCTTAGTCATGTCAGTATTAAGAATAGTTTCGTATCCTTCTCTTCCTCCCCAAAGAACATAGTTTTGACCACCTAATCTCATAGTTGCATCCATACAGTCTTTTACTTGTGCCGCTTTGTATGCAAAAACTTCAGGGTCTGGATTTGTGGAAGCACCACTCATATATCTTTTATGAGAAAAAGCATTTGCTGTTCCCCAAAGTAATTTCATACCTGAGTCATTAATTTTTTGTTCCATTAAATCTATAATATGAAAGAAATTTTTTTGCGTTTCAGCATAATTTGAACCTTCAGGAGAAATATCTCTATCGTGAAAGCAGAAAAAGGGTGTTTTTATTTTAGTAAAAAAATCGAATGCAGCATCAAGTTTCATTTCAGCCATTTTGATTTCATCTCCTGCTTGCATCCAAGGCCTATCAAACGTTTGACCCCCAAATGGATCTAGACCAGGCCAAGTAAATGTATGCCAATAACAAGTAGCAAATCTTAAATGCTCTTTCATAGACTTGCCTAAAACTTTTTTATTTTCATCATAAAACTTAAAAGCAAATGGATTATTGCTTTCTTCACCTTCAAATTTAATTTCGGGTATTCTTCTAAAATATTCTGACATATGATTTCTTTGCTTATATTACTCTATCTTGATGCCCAAAGTAAACCACGTTTGTAAATTTTATTCATTTGTGGATGGTTTATTTCATCTGCAAAATGACCAAGAGAAATATAAAAAATTTTTCCTTTACCTATTCGTCTTTTCCAAGCAACAGGCATTTCAACACCTTTTAACCATTCTGTAGTATATGCATCACCACTCGATGAACCAGGTTCTTGTTCAAGTTTCCAAACTTCATTTCCTTTAAAAGTTGTAGTTGCTAAAACCTCATTCATTGGATCAACATGCATGTAATATTGTTCAGAATGATAATCAAAATCTTCAATACCTTCCATTATTGGATCATTTCTATTTGTAATATTAACTTTATAATCATGAATACCATTTGGGTGACTTACCCATTGGCCGCCAGTTAAAAATTGCCAATCAATTGATTGTCTAAAAGCATCGCACATTCCACCATGATGACCAGCAAGACCACAGCCATTATGAACAGCTTTAATAATATTATTCACAGCATTTTTTTTTATTTCCCCTTTAGGATCAAAATGAAAGGCCATAGTGACAATAGGTATAAGCAAATCCATTTCGTGAACATAATCCTCTGCGAATGCTGATGTCTCATTTTCTGCTCTTACTTCGTATCCTTCCGGCTCAAGCATATTCTTAATTATTTCTGAACATTTTTCTGGCTCATGTCCTGGCCATCCTCCGTAAACTATAAGAGCTTTTTTCATTTTCTTACTTTCAATTTAATTAATTACTAATGTTATTGATGATCTACAATATGCTTCAGAACTTAAGCAAACTAAAGTATAAAATGCTTTCATAGAATCAGGAAGCTTACCATTCTGTTCTTTTAAAAGGCGAAAAAAGTGATCCCCATTAATATAATTCGTTTTCAATTCTTGTAAGCCAATAGTCAACATCCATTTTCTTATGGCCCGTTAACAACCTCCAAAACTTGACAACATTTATTTTATCAAGTCTATTTGTATCTGCTTCTTGCCAAGGATAGGATCTCATTAAAATATCATTGATAGTTTGATCTTTTGTTTCATCTGTCCAAAAGAGAGCACGGTTTGGAAGTGGTTGATATTTTTTTTCAGGATCCCATAGTAATTCTTGTTTCTCTGTAGGTTGAAGTCTAACTTTAAACATATAACGAATGTTTTCTGAAAAGTTAACTCCAGCACCGTGCCAAAGCCCGCTATGAAAAATACCTATGGTGCCAGGTTTACACACAATACTTTTTTGACCAAGAATATTTTGATATTTTGCAATGGCATTTTCATTAACAATACGTAAGTGTGTGCCTGGATGATATCTTGTTCCACCCATTTCTTTCGTTACTTCAGTTGGAAAATAAAATAACTGAACATCAAAGGTACTTCTTGGATCTATTGTACTATCTTGATGGTTTGCTTGAGACATTTGCCGTTGATTTGCTTGATTAAAATATTTTGTTGGAAATGTTATATGAAGAAACTGGTGATCAACAATTGTATTACTTCCAACTAAACTTGTAATAGCACCTTCAACAACTTCGTTTTTGAAAATTTTATCAAGAGGTGAATTTTTGGGAAATGCTTCTTTAAGTGGTGTTCCCGCTGGTATTCTTGGTATGCTACTAGTAGCTTTGATATTCTTATAAAAATCTTGAACACTGTCAACTTCATCAATATTTGTATGACCAATATCATCTAAAAATTCTTTATTAGTTTGTTCATCAATTAATTCATCAAAAAATAAACATCCACTGCTGGCAAATTCTGCCATTTGCTCCGTTGTTAATAATTTTGGCATACTAAAAATCTCCTTCTTCTAATTTTTCAAAAAAAAATTCATGTTTTAAATACGATGTTCTAAATTCTTCACCAGGATGTTCTGGTATAGCTTGACTTGCTTGAAACAATCTCCACCCATCTAGTAATGCGTCAAGACCCGTAGGATATGGTGGAGTGTCAGTATCTCCAGTCATATGTAATTTTTTTCCTGTACCATCAAAAGTTGCCCAGGAAATAACTTCAGCCTCTAAACTTGGAAACTTTAAATAAAGAACTAAAACTTTTTGTCTTTTTGCCATGTAATAAACTTATACTATTTTCCTAATCCTGCCAATGATCTAACAAAGTACTTTTGGAATATTAGGAATACTATTAATACAGGAATTACCGCTATTGTAAGTCCTGCCATAATCGCCCCCCAATCAGATGTCCACTCTCCCCTTAGTTTTAATAGACCTATAGGCAAAGTTTTAAAATCATCTGAAGTTAGCATTATTAATGCTAATAAAAACTCATTCCAAATCCAAACTGTTTGAAAAATTGCAGCACTTGCAATAACTGGTCCTGATAGAGGTACAATAATTCTGAAAAATATTTGAAGCTTTGTACATCCATCAATAGTAGCAGCCTCTTCTACTTCTTTTGGAAAGTCTAAAAAGAAAGCATAAAAAAGTATAACAGTAAAAGGAATACCAAATGCAGTTAGAGGCATGATAACCCCAAATAAACTGTTTAATAAATTTAAGTTTGAAACCATTGTATATAGAGGAACAAGCACTGCTGCAGGTGGAATTGCAAAACCTGCTACTATCAGTAAATAAACATATTTATTAATTTTAAAATCGATTCTTGATAGTACGTACGCTGCCATTCCTGAAATTGTAACAATTAAAAAGACGGCAAAAAAAGATACTATGAAAGAATTCAACATAAAACTTCCCAGTCCAACAGTTAGAGCTTTTTCAAAAGAAGAAATTCCAAATTGACTAGGAATGCCCAAAGGTTCTAAAAAAATTTCTCTTTTAGATTTAAATGTTGTTAATACCATTACTAAAATTGGCATTAAAACATAGATGCTAAACAGTGTTACAAAACCATAAGCTATTACATTTGCTATTTTAAATCGACTCATTAAGCTTTCCTACTGGATTTAAGTTGTAACCACCCTAAAAATAATGCGATAATTAGCAATATTACTGATAATGCATTAGCGTATCCCATATGAAGCAAATTGAATGCTTGTAAATAAATGTAAGTACCTAAAACTTGAGTTGCATTGGATGGCCCTCCTTGAGTAAATACAAAAATAAATTCAAAAACTTTAAATGCCCCGATGGTTGTTATTAAAATTGCAACAATCAAAACATTTCTAATCATTGGAAGCGTAATATACCAAAAAGCTTTAACTCCAGTTGCACCATCTATTTCAGCTGCATCATACACCTCTTTAGAAACTCCTTGCAGACCAGCAAGAATTAAGACCATCATAAACCCTGTATTTTGCCATGCAGCTGTTATCATTATCATCCAAATTGAAATATTAGGATCTCCTAACCACCCCTTAGACGGTGTTGATAAACCAATAGATTTAACGATAGCATTTAATATACCAACATTTGGGTCATAGATTATTAACCAAATTAAACTCACTGCAACTGATGATATGACCATTGGAGTAAATATTATGGTTCGAAAAATTACTCTTCCATATTTTATTCCTCTATCAAGAATTGCTGCTAAAATTGTTCCAACACCTACCTGAAGCACAATTGAAGCAAAAACTATTATAAAGTTATTTTTCAACGCTACCCAAAAATACTCGTCTTGCGTTGCTTTAACGTAATTCCCAAAGCCAACCCATTTCCAATTGTTCATTGAAGTAAGGCTGTAGCTATAAAATGATCCTACAATTGTACCAATGGCAGGAATAAATATAAAAATCGTACAAAATATTAAAGCCGGTACAAGAAGTATAGTGACTGATACTTTGTCATTTGACAAAGAAAAACTATTTATTTGTGTATTATTTTTGTTCATAAAAAATTTCGGCTATTAAGAAATAGCCGAAATTAATAAAAGATTTACATCGCTGCTTTAGCTTCTAAAGCAACCTGCCTAATAAAATCCATAGCTTCTTGTGGAGTCTTCGTTCTATTTAGAATTTCAGTACCCATATCAAGATAAGCATTTGAAACATTAGCTTCTAATAAAACATCCAAAACATTTACGTGACCAGTCTTGTCTGCAATATCATTAACATAAAAATTAAACCAATGAGTTGGATTACTCATTTCGCCAATTTTTGTTGGATTGGACGGCATGAAGCCCATCAATTCAGCAGCTTGTAAAGCCATATCATCTGAGACCATGAACGAGGCAACATGTGCTGCAATTTCAGGATGTGCAGTTTTCGCTGATACCATCATACCAGATGGAACAAGGAAACCTACAGTTCCAGCACCAGCACCACCAACTACTTCTGGGAATCTAAAATAACTAAAGTCTGAAAAACCTTCACTATCAAAGATACCTCCACACCAAGTACCACAATAAATCATTGGTGAAATTTGTGATGCAAACATTGATCTTGTTAGATCTGGATGTGTAGCATTTGGAGCATCTTGGAAACAACCTGCATCTTGCAGATCTACAACTTTTTGCCAAGCCTCAACATACGCTGGGTTAGTAAATAACTCATCTTCTGATGCAGATAAGTTATAATCTGCCGCAGTATTTTCTTCACCTACAACTCTTTGGTTTAACATAGTTATAACGTGATTAAGTTTCCATCTTTCTGAGTTTCCTAGAGGCCATGGAACAATAGAAGAATCAATTGCTCTAATATCTCTACAAAGATTTAATAAGTCATCAAATGTCTTTGGAACTGCCAGACTGTTTGCTTCAAAAAAAGCAGGGTCATAGTGAAAATATTTTGAAACTGAAGTATTTGGGACTCCATATATTTTACCATTAACTGCAGTTGTATTTGATAATCCTTCACTAATATAATTACCATATCCGCCTTCAACATTTGCATAAGGAGTTATATCTAATGCTAATCCAGCTCTTGCTAAACGAGCACTATCTTCTCCAAACCAGTTAAAGAATACGTCTGGTCCATCATTACCATTTAAGGCCACTTGAATTTGAGTTTTGTAAGCTTCATTTTCAAATGTTTGTAGAATAATATTTACATCAGGATTAATTTTTTTGTATTCTTTGTTCAGATTATCATAAAATTCATCCTGACCATTTCTACCACTTAAATCCCATATTGTTATATCAATTGCATAACTAGTTGTTATAAAACCAAATGATAAAAAAAATGAGAAAATAAATAAGTAAATTTTTTTTGTAATAAATTTTAAAAAATTCATTTTTCCTCCCAAATTATTAAAATAATGGATTTAATCTAGCCGATATAGAAATTTATACAATATTTTTAAGACATAATATTTTTTAGAAATAATGAATTTTTTTGAAGAATTCTTACATTTTTAACAATCAATAATAAAATAATTAATATTATTAAAATTTTTATGTATTTTAAAAATAAAATAACAATTGAAAAAAAATTATTAATAGTATTAATTATTTGTTATGAAATATTTACACACAATGGTTAGAGTTGAAAATATTGATGCCTCACTGGACTTTTATTGTAACAAACTTGGTTTAAAAGAAGTTAGAAGAGTTGAAAATGAAAAAGGAAGATTTACACTAATTTTTTTAGCTGCTGATAATAGTGATGAAAAAACTGGTTTATTAGAATTAACGTATAATTGGGATCCTGAAAAATATTCTGGTGGAAGAAACTTTGGTCATCTAGCTTACAGTGTTAATAATATTTATGAAGTATGCGAAAAATTAATGAAAAATGGTGTTACAATAAATAGACCACCACGTGATGGACATATGGCATTTGTTCGTTCTCCTGATGGGATTTCAATTGAAATTTTACAAGAAGGTGAATCATTGCCTGAACAAGAACCTTGGAAATCAATGGAGAATTCAGGATCTTGGTAAATTTAGTTATTTAATTTTACTTTAAAATATTTATTTTGGTCAGTTGCCAAAGCAATAACAGCTGGCAAAACTTTTCTATAAAAATCAAAAAGGCTAGTAAAAGGTTGTGGAAGTTCATTATCAATTTCTTTTCTTAATTTTTTTAAATTATAAGATGGTACCATTGGAAACATGTGATGTTCTAAATGATATTCCATATGCCAATATAGAAAACTTAAAATTGGATTTATTCTCACTGAGTAAGTACTTAAACGATGATCTTTTGTATCAACTTTTGCAGCTAAGTGTTGTGTAACATTGACAGCAAACCAAATTGGCTTCCCAATATAAGTTGGTAAAATAATGTAAATAATTGGTAAAAAAGAACCAATATAAAAAGCATAAGCAAATACCAATACCCAAATCAGGACATACAATCTGGAATTCCAAAGAATTTTTTTCTTTTCTTCTTTAGGTGCTGTTATATCAATAACTGAAGTAAATTTTCCAAAAGCATGTTTTAGAACTTCAAACTTAATTAATTTATGTGGGTATAATAAATCTGTAAGAGGTATAAAGTTCAAAAAGAAAGCGAATAATTCTATAGGTCTTGATACTTGTATTTCGTGATCATAATCATCTTCTGTTTGTAATGTTTTTGAATGATGAAAAGTATGACTCCAACGCCATCTAAAACCTTCAAAGTCACACATGAAAGAACTGATGTGATAAAAGAATTCATTGATCCAACGTGTCTTAAAGGCAGTTCGATGAACAGTTTCATGCCAATTTGCTACACTAAATGCATAAATAGTACCGTAAATAAAAAAGAACAAATAAGTCCACCAAGTACCTAAAGTTATGTATGCTAAATATCCTGAAATAAACAAAGATAAAAAATAGAAGATGAAATGAATTAGTCCTGGAAGATCTCTTCTTTTACTTAAGACTTTTAATTTTTTTCTATCGACTTCTGGTCTGTACCAATCATCGAGATTAACTTCCATGCTTGATGATTAAATTAATTATCCCAACGCTCTAACCATGACCCATCAACAGTAGAGTCAAATTGGTCTTTTTTTGAAGTCCCTCTGAATTTTGTGTGTTGTTCTTCATAACCTTTAAACCAAGAATCCCAATCAGCTGTATAGCTTGGGTCTTCCGATTTTCTCATTATTATTGGATCAACCAAACCAGTATGAAAACCAGCTTCATCTTTTGGATTTTGAAATCTTAGGTCAACACTCCATCTTACATCATCAGATAAATTTTCAAGTGATCGATGAGGTACTAGTTGATGTAAAAATAAAACTGAACCAGCTTTCATTTCACAGGTAACAACTTTCTCTTCTGGAATATCTTTGTCTTCAATAAATAAATACCAAGAATCTTTTACTGATCCATCTTTCTTTTCTAATTTATGATTCAGAACTCTTTCAGGTCTATGGCCGCCTGGTACAACTTGCATACAACCATTATCTTTATTTACATCTAAAAAAGGTATCCATGCCGCTGGTTGTGTTGTTTTTTCTGCACCCTCTTTTAAGTAAGCTGAATCCTGATGCCAAGGAACAGTCATTCTCGCTGTTTGAGGTGTTTTAGATCTAATATTCCAAACTGGATGACCGGAAATATCTTTTCCAACCCAGTTTTCTACAATATCCAAAAGCTTTTTTGATCCCCATAAATTTGCAAGAGCTGGTTTTAATTCTCCCCTATGATGGATTAATACGGAAGAACCTTTAAAATCTCTCTCGAGAGCAGCTAGTCTTTTAAAAACATCTTTATCATCATATTTGTTTGTAATTTTTCCAGCTTGAAAAGCTTTTTCTGCAAAATCATCAACAATTTCTTCAAATTCATTTAATATAGGATTGAGATCATCCATACTAAAAACATTTTCAACAATTGTATAACCTTCTTCGTTGTATTGTTTTATTTGCGCATCACTAATCATAATTCCTCCCAAAATTATCCATTCACTAATAAATCAGTTAGATGATCTATTGTTGTATCTTTTTTTTCCATATCAGCAATTTTTTCACCCCTAGCCATAACACATAAATGATCAGCAATTGGATACACATGACTCAAGTTGTGAGTAATAAATATTGATGTCACACCTTGACTTTTTAATCCTTCTACAAACCTTAGTACTTTGTTTGTTTCTTTTACTGATAAGTGGTTTGTTGGTTCATCCAATATTAGAACTTTTGATTTAAAATACATTGCTCTTGCAATCACTACACCTTGTCTTTCACCTCCTGATAATTGGTTAACTGGTGTATCTGGAGATCGAAGATGTAGTTCTACATCTGTTAATGCTTTCATAGCATCGTCCTGCATGGTTTTAGTTTTCATTAAACCAAAATTACCAACATTATATTGAGTTTGTTCACGTCCAATAAAAATATTTCTTGCAATAGACATTTCTGGAATCAAAGCTGAATATTGATAAATTGTTTCAATACCTAAATTCATTGCTTCTTTTGTAGATTTAAATTTTACCTCATTACCCTCAAAATATATATGACCTGAATCAGGTTGATGTGCACCAGACAAGATTTTAATTAATGTTGATTTACCAGCACCATTGTCTCCAATAAGACCTACAACGGAGTCTTTTTTTATCTTTAGACTTAAATCTTTTAAAGCATGGACTCCTGAATAGTATTTATTTAAATCCTCACAAACTATTATATCTTCCATGTTAATCCTTTGCCTTGTTTTGACCAATTCGTGTTGCTCTTCTACTAATATAAGTATTAAACACTACGGCTATAATAATTAAAGAGCCCAAGCCTGCTCTAAACCATTCGGCATCAATTCTTGCCATTATGATACCACTTTCAAGAAAACGAATTAGTATCGCTCCTATGCATGCACCAAAAATAGTACCAATTCCACCAAACAAACTAACTCCACCAATAACTGCAGCTGCAATTGACTCTAGTTCTAATAAATATCCTTGGGATGGTAATGGTGCCTCTAATCTAAACGTTTGAATCATTCCTGCAAAGCCAGCTAAAAAGCCACATAAGATAAAACAAAACATTTTTACGTTATTAGTTTTAATTCCCATTGAAGAAGCTGCATTTGTATCACCACCAGTTGCATAAATCCAATTTCCTACATTACTTCGGTGGAGCATTATTCCAAGAACAAAAGCGACTAACAAGGCCCAATATAATGAAGCTCTAAATAGTTCAAATTGATAAACAAAAAGTTCATTAGGCAAAATATGTGGAAATGGTGGAGGGAAACCTGCTGTAGCTACGGTTGTAAGACTTCTAGCAATATAGAGCATACCAAGAGTAGCAATAAAAGATGGGATTCCAAACCTTAAGGTAATAAATCCATTAACAAAGCCAACTATAACACCAATCATTAATCCTAAAAAAATTGCAAACCAGGGAGGTACGCCTTGATGAACCATTTGCACCATAGTCATTGGGACTAAAGCAAAAACAGATCCAACTGACAAATCAAATTCTCCAGAGATCATTAATATTGCGATGCCTATTGCAACTATCATATACTCAGGAGTAATACCCATAACAATTCTAATATTTCTTGCATCAAGAAATCTTTCATTTGCCAAATAGAAACCGATCATAATAACTACAAACATAATAAATGTAGCAACTTCTGGTCTAACTAATAAACTTTTAAGATTAAGATTTTTCATAAAAAAAATAACCGGGCTTTTAAAGCCCGGTTTGTTTGTAAAAAGTTATCTTACAGACATTCCTTTGAATGATCTGATTGTTTCAACATCATCTGGGCCAATCATAGCTTTACCAGTGTTGATATCTAGCGCACTTAAACCATACTTATTCATTAAGTATAATTGGTGAACAGACATGTAACCTTGGTAATACGGCTGTTGGTCAACAGTAAGTTGAACATAACCTTTGTCCATTTCTTCAAAAACTACGTCAACTAAGTCAAAACCAGCAAGAAGAATTTCACCTGGTCCGTAACCTAAGTTTCTTACTGCAGCAGCTGCACCAGCTTCCCAAAATCCTACATCAAGATATGCAGTTGTATTTGGATTAGCTTGTACATAAGCTGCAACTCTGTTTCCAACAGTTGAAAGGTCTAAGCCTGATTCAATTTTTTCGTATGTTACGTTTCTGTCAGGATTAGCTGCTTTGTAATCTTCCATGAAACGAGCAATACCGTTTCCTCTAGTATAAGCCCATGATTGGTTCATGTCTGCTACACCAATTAGAACGTGGATATCTCCATCAGGAAACATTTCAGAAAGATTAGCTGTTAATTCATAACCAGCTGCTTCTAAGTCTTGTCCAACATATGCTAGTCTGTTACTTCCAGCAGCACCTTCTGGATCATCAGTATTAGCTGTAATTACTGGAATACCAGCAGCTAATGCTTCATCAACTGCAGCATCAAAGATAGTTGGATTAGTAATTGTAGTTACAATTCCATCTACACCTTGAGCAATTGAAGACTCTAAGTTTTGTAATTGCTCTTGTTGGTCTCCATCACCTGATAAAGTTAACATTTGGCAATCAGCATTGATTTGTGCACAAGCATCTTTAAAACCTTTGTGAACAGCAGCCCAGAAAGCGTTATTTGTATCACTGTGCATAACGAAGTTAAATTTATATTCTGCCTTTGCTGAAGTAGCAAATAAAGCTACTGAGGCAAGAATAATTGAAGCAAATTTTTTCATATATTCCTCCTATTAATGATGAATTTCTAACAAGAATAGGATTGTTAAACAAGGAGAAATATCGGTATTCGAAAGTAAAAATAGCGCAGGGAGTACCGACTCATTTCTGAGTGTCAACTTTAAGCAATTTTTTGACAGAATCATCCCCAAGTGGCTCAGGTTTTAAACATGTTGTTCGAAGTTGGATGTCTTCCATCTTAGATGATGATAGCATTGTGCACTCTATTAAATCTAATACATGAAGAGCAAGTTCACTATTACATCTATGTTTCCTATTGTTCTCCATTGAATCAATCATTTCTGCTAAACCAATACCTCTATAATTAGCTTGTTTTGGAGCTTCATTACTTCTTCCACTATGATTTATAATATTTGTTTTTCCTAGAGGTTTATCTTCAACACTTATATCTCTCCATTCAGATCCAAGTTCACCTGATATTGATACTGGGCCTCCAAACATATTTGGATCAGGAACAACTATTGAACCATTAGTACCATAAAGCTCCATGTGATTACGTTTATGATTTAAAACATCAAAAGAAATAAAACCTTGAATCATTGCTTTATTATGAAACTCAATGTTCAACATATAAGAAGTTGGAATATCAACAGAAAACATTTTTCCTTTTTTTGGACCTGCTTTGTATTCTCGATTTTCAAAAAACTTCATTCCTCTACCTGTTACACTTTTTGCTGGACCGAGAAGATTAACTAGAGTTGTAAAAAAATATGGACCCATATCGATTACTGGTCCTCCCCCTTCTTGAAACCATGATTCAGGATTTGGATGAAAATCTTGAACACCTGGAAAAGCAAATACAAAATTACCTGTTAAAATTTGACCAATGTCATTGTTATCAACTATTTTTCTTGCAAGCTGTCCGCCGCCGCCTAAGAAGGTATCAGGTGCGTTTCCAAGGTATAAATTATTTTTAGATGCAAGGTTTAATAGATTTTTCGCATCACTGTATTTAACACTCATTGGTTTTTCACAATAAACATGTTTATTTGAATCAAGTGCTAATTTAGATATTTCATAATGCGCTTGTGGAATTGTAAGATTGAGAATAATATCTATGTTCTTATCATTAAGTATTTCATCGACTGATAAAGGAATAATATTATATTGCTCAGCTGTTTTTTTGGTAGCATCTAAGTTGATATCAGCGCAAGCGACAAAATTTAAATTATTAAAATATTCTTCAGCTCGCATGTAAGTTTCAAGAATGTTTCCACATCCAATAATTCCTATATTTTTCATAGATTAACTATTTATATGCGAAATAAGTAAAAGATTAAATTAGAAAATTATTAGATCTTTTTTCTATAATAAAAATTTTTTATTCTTTTATTTTATAAACATAGGTACTATTATCCTTATATGAAACAAAGATTTGGTGCTGGGATTTGGCACTTTGCGACATATGTAGATAGGTATAATACTGAAGGCTATGGTGAACCTAGAAGTGTGCTAGATGCAATAAAGTTAGCAGGACAAGTTAATGATTTATCAGTTGTTGATATAAATTATCCTTATTTTGGTGGTTCTTTTTCAAATCAGCAAATAAAAGATGAGCTAGATAAAGTTAATTTGGAGGTAATCGGTATTACACCTGAAATTTATACAAAAGAGTTTAGAAAGGGAGCTTTTACAAATCCTGATCCAGGTATTCGTAACAAAGCTCATGAACTTATTACCGAAGCTTGTGAAGCAGTAAGATTCTTTAATGCAGCTTATGTTAAATTATGGCCTGGTCAAGATGGTTGGGACTACCCTTTTCAAGTTGATCATGGAACTTTATGGAAAAACTCCATGGATGGAGTAGCAAGATTAGCGAGTGAAAATCCAGATCTTAAATTTGTAATTGAGTACAAACCACGTGAGCCTAGAGTTAAAATGAGTTATGATTCTGTTTCAAGAACTTTACTAGGAATAGAAAAAATAGGACTTCCAAATATTGGAATATTACTGGATTTTGGACATGCAATTTACGGAGGTGAATCAGCAGCTGACTCTGCACAATTAGCAATAGATTATGGTCGTTTATTTGGAATGGATGTAAACGATAATTATAGATCTTGGGATGATGATCTAATAGCTGGTAGTTTGCACCCAATAGAAATATTTGAATTTTTTTATGTCTTGAAAAAGAATAATTGGAAAGGAGTTTGGCAACTTGATCAATTTCCTTTTAGAGAAGATAGCGTACAAATGGCTAATCAAGCTATAGATTTCTTAAAATCTATTGATAAAGCTTTGGATGATTTAGATATGAAGGCTCTTGAAGAAGCACAATCTAGTCATGATGCTATGACAGCCTTAAAAATTGCTCAAAAATCTCTCTACAAATTTTTGTAATTTATAGATAAAATTTTTTCAAAACAAATTTCCAGTTTTCGTAGCTTTGATTTGCTTCTATGTCCTTTGAAGGAGCATAAATAAAGTACTTTTGTTTGAGTTTTTTTATTTCTTTAAAATTTTTTTTAATATTCATACCTAGTAAACCCATCATTAATGCTCCATAAGAAGACATATCTTGATAATTGGTAACATAAATTTTTTTATTTAAAATATTTGTTAGAAACTGCATAAATGACGTATTCGAGACGATACCTCCATCTATATATATTTCATTATATTTTATTTTATTTTTAACCTCTAAATCAACTAAATAGTCTTTTATTTGAAATGCTATAGACTCGAGAGCTGCTCTTATAATTTGATTTTTATTAATAGCAGGTGTTAAACCATGAATCAAAGCCTTGCTATTAGGTTTCCAATATGGAGAACTCAAGCCTACAAAAGCAGGCACAAAAACTACACCTTCAGTATTTTTAGTTTTAGTAAAAATCTTATTTATTTGATTTTCATTTCTAATAATTTTTAAATTATTTTTTAACCAACCTAATGTAGCGCCTGCGTAATTAATTAAACATTCATATGAATATGATGGTTTATTTTTATAAACATAAGAAAGCGTGGTTATAATATTATTATTATATTCAAATGATTGTCCAATGTTTGTTAATATTGAAGCACCAGTTCCTAATGTAATTTTAGTATTACCCTTGTTGAAACAGTGATTTGCAAATATCGAAGCTTGTGAGTCACCAATGACTCCTGAAATAGGAATATTTTTTTTTAATAAACCATTAAAATTTGTGTATCCAAATATTGAAGAACTTTCTCTAACATCTGGTAAATTTTGTAAATTTAAATTAAATAATTTTAATAGATCTTTGCTCCAACATAGAGAACTATTATCAAAAAAAAGAGTTCTTGATGCATTTGTAAAATCAGTACAATATATTTTTTGATTGGTTAATCGATAAATTAGATATGTATCTATTGTCCCAAATAAAGCAGTACCATTCTTTAATTTGTCTTTAATTTTTTTATTTGAATTTAATAATTCTCTTAACTTCGAGGCAGGAAAATAAGTATCTAAAGTAAGACCTGTCTTTTTTTTAATTAGTTTTTTATTTTTTATTGACTTATTTATTTTATCACAAACTTTTTGTCCTCGTCTACATTGCCAAACAATTGCATTGTGTAGAGGTTTACCTGAGTTTTTATCAAAAATTACAAAAGTTTCCCTCTGATTTGTAATACTAAGGAATAAATCTTTTTCAAATTTTATCTTTTTTGAAATTTTTCTAACTAAAAAAAAAATATTACTAATTATTTCATTTGCATCATGCTCTACATAACCGTAAGATTTTTGGATTTGTTTATGTGGTTTGGAATATTTAGATATAAGTTTAAATTTTTTATTATATAAAAAAATTGTAGAAGATGAAGTACTTTGATCAATTGATAAATACATTAACAAATTAGGTCTTTTGCAATTTCTGCTAATGTCTTTGGAGACATATTATAATAGTTAAGCACATCACTTTGTGATCCATTGACCATGTATTCATCAGGAAAACCAATAATCTTAAAATTGGTTGTTATTTTTTTTTGTACTAAAATACCTGCACATTTTTCTCCAAGACCTCCGTTTTCACTATGCTCTTCTACAGTTATGATTCCTTTAGTATCTTTAATAGATTGTAAAAAAAGATCTTCATCAAATGGCTTAATAGTGTGCATACTTACAAGTGTGCATTCAAAATTATCTTTTTCAAGTATTTCTATTGCTTGATATGCTCTTTGAACAGTCTCCCCTGTTGCAATAAAAACTAAATCTTTACCTTCTTTTACTTTAATTCCCTTGCCTATTTTAAATGATTGATAATCACTATGTATTTTTTGCATTGGTTTTTTTCCGAATCTTATAAATAATGGTTCACTATAATTTACCGCTGATTTAATTACTTCTTGAGTTTCGAAATTATCACATGGGATAACAATGTTTAGGTTATTAATAGCTCTTAAGACAGCAATATCATGAATAGAATGATGTGTAGATCCTAGTTGACCATAACTAACACCAGAACTAATTCCAACGAGTGTAACGGGGTGATTAGAGTAAGCAATATCATTTTTTATTTGCTCTAAAGCCCTTGCAGTTAAAAAACTAGAAGGTGATACTCCAAATACTTTTTTTCCTACAGCTGAGAGGCCTGCACAAATTCCAACTAAATTCTGCTCCGCAATTCCAACTTCAACAATTTGGTCTGGAAGCTCTTTTCCAAAATTTGTTAATTTTCCAGACCCCCTAGAGTCACTTGTAACAACAATGATATCTTTATCTTTTTTTGCAAGAGAAAGTAAGATTTCTGCAAAAATTTCTAGGTTTGCTTTTTCAATCATTTCCAAAGTTTAATTTTTGTTTTTCTAACTCTTTTAAAGCATCACGGAATTCAGTTTCAGTTGGAACTTTATGATGCCATACAACTTCATTTTCAATAAAACTTATTCCACTTCCTTTAGTAGTATTAGCAATTATAAGATTGGTTTTATTTTCTTCAAAAGGAATTTTTTTAAATATTTTTTCGAGTTCTTTTACAGAATTTCCATTTACTTCTTGAACTGCAAGTCCAAAAGATAAAAATTTTTCTTTTAGTGGTTCAATGGGATTTACATCTTCAGTCTTTCCAGTAATTTGAAGCCTATTTCTATCAATAATAATAATTAAGTTATCTAATTTGTATTTATTAGCTGACATTAATCCTTCCCATATTGAGCCTTCACTAAGTTCACCATCACCTAAAAGCGTAAAAACATTATATGGTTTTTTATCAAGTTTTAGCCCTATTGCCATACCTACTGCAACTGATAATCCGTGTCCTAAAGCTCCTGTATTATGTTCAATACCTCTAATCTTCCTTGTTGGATGTCCAATAAAATGTGATTTAAAATTGTTAAGAGTATTTAATTCCTTTCTTGTATAAAAACCTTTGTCACATAATACTGTATACAAAGCTTCTACTGAATGTCCTTTGCTTTGAATATAATGATTTCTATCTACAGAATTAAAATTACTTGGATTTATTTCTAAAATATTGTTGTACAATACATTTAATATATCAATACAAGATAAACTTCCCGCTGTATGACCAGCACCACTATTATAGATAATTTCTAAGATTGTTTTTCTGTATTCTATAGATTTTAATTGAAGATCTTTGATATTCATAAAAGATAAGTAATTTTAAATTACTTTCTAGACTAATTTGATTTAGGAGGTTCCTTGGCACCAGTCATAAAAGCAACCGCATCAGACATTTCATATTCTTTTGGATCAATTACACAAAGTCTCGTACCTAATCTATGAATATGAATCCTATCAGCAACTTCAAATACATGAGGCATGTTATGTGAAATTAAAATTATTGGTATGTTTCTTGCTCTTACTTCTCCTATTAACTCTAATACTCTTCTGCTTTCTTTTACTCCCAATGCAGCTGTTGGTTCGTCCATAATAACTACTTTAGTTCCAAAAGATGTAGCTCTCGCAACTGCAACACCCTGACGTTGTCCACCTGATAAAGTTTCAACTAATTGATTAATATTCTGGATTGTTAATAAACCTAAATCGGATAATCTTTTTCTTGCTTCTTCTGCCATAGCTTTTTGATCTAAAAATCTAAGAAATTTTCCAATAAAGCCTTTTTGTCTTATTTCTCTTCCTAAAAACATATTATCAGTTATTGATAAAGCTGGTGAGAGTGCAAGATTTTGATACACAGTTTCAATTCCTAATGTCCTAGCTTCAATTGGAGATGTGAATGAAACATTTTTTCCATCTAATAAAATTTCTCCACTATCTGGTCTTACTGCACCACATAGAACTTTAATAAGAGTAGATTTTCCAGCTCCATTATCACCAATTACTCCAAGTACTTCTCCAGGATAAAGTTCTAAATTAGCACTTTCTAGAGCAACAACTGTTCCATATTTTTTTGATAAATTTTTTGCAACAAGAACTGGTTCCATTAATTTGAAACCTTTCTAATCCACTGATCAATTCCAACTGCAATAATAATCAAGCAACCTAATGCAAATCTTTGCCATAATACATCCAATCCAGCAATTGATAGGCCTGAGCTAAAAACACCAACGATTAAAGCCCCAAACAATGAGCCTATTATTGTGCCCCTTCCACCAAACAAGGATGTTCCTCCAATTACTACTGCTGTAATTGAATCTAAATTTCCTTCATAGAAACTTGTTGGTGAAACTGACCCAACTCGTCCAATTGAAACCCATGCTCCAATTGCAATAACCAATCCTGCAACTGCATAAATTGATACAAGCATTCTATCTGTTCGAATTCCTGAGAGTTCTGCTGCCTCTTTATCATCTCCAATTGCATATACATGCCTTCCCCAAGCTGTTTTGTTTAATAAGAACCACAAAAAAACAAAAATGGCTATCATAAGAAATGCGCCGTAAGTAAAAACAAAACCTCCTAAATTAATTCTTTCACCCCAAAAATGAAGAAGAGGTGCGTTTATTTCAATATCTGAGCTTCTAATTGATTGTGAGCCTGTAAAGAAAATTACTAATGCAAAAAATATATTCCATGTACCTAAAGTAACTATGAAAGGTGGGAGTCGTAGTCTAGTAACCAATAAACCATTAATTGCACCAGTTGCTACTCCTACGATCATACCAACAATTATTGCAGGTAGCGTTGGCATACCCATCTCTACAGATAATTTACCCATAAATACAGATGCCAAAACCATCATAGCCGCAACACTCAAATCAATTCCTGCTGTTAAAATAATTAATGTTTGTGCAGCAGCCAAAATACCGACTATTGTTACCTGCTGAACTATGAGAGATAGATTAAAAGCTGAAAAAAACTTTCCACCAGCTATAAACCCAAAGGCAATAACACTTAATATTAATATTATTACTGGAACTATAGTTGGATTACCGTGAAGAAAATGTTGAATTTTTTTTAGTGTAGATTGATTTCCTAGATCAAATGTGTGATGATCTTGATTTTTAGAGCCTATTTCATCTTTAAAATTAGGTTGCTCACTTAAATCTTTCTCAATGTTATCAGGTCTATTATTCATGAATCTTTTTTATAAATCATTAAGAATATCAGGGCAGAATATTCTGCCCTGAAGTACTAATTTATTTTTTCATTAACCCCAACATCTGTCCATACCTTCTTGGACACTGATTGACTCAACTCCGCTAGCAGCATTATCTGTAACTAAGTTTACGCCAGTGTTAAAGAAGTCAAGTCCTGGAGTGTTTTCAGGTTTTGAACCATCTTCAGCCCATGCTTTAATCGCTTCCACACCAAGTGAAGCCATTAGTAACGGGTACTGTTGAGATGTTGCACCAATAATACCTCTTTCAACATCCTTTACGCCAGGGCAACCTCCGTCTACTGAAGCAATAAGTACACTTCCATCATCTTTACCCATAGCTTTTAGTGCTTCGTAAGCGCCAACTGCTGCAGGCTCGTTGATTGTGTAAACAACATTAATGTCTGGATCTCTTTGTAGACATTTTTCCATTGCTGTTCTTCCACCTTCTTCATTACCATTTGTAACTTCGTTACAAATAATACGAGGATCATCTTCATCACCCCATCTTGAAACGTCTTTAACATCAATTCCAAAACCTGTTAAAAAACCTTGGTCTCTTAAAACACCAACGGAAGGTTGGCTTTCATTTAAGTCAAGCATTGCAATTTTTGCATTAGCTACACCGTCAGCACCTAATTTTGCCGCAACCCATGCTCCACCTAATTCACCTGCTTTGAAGTTATCAGTAGCAAATGTTGAATCTGCTGCAGTAATTGGTTCAAGTGGAGTATCTAGAGCTATTACTAGAAGACCGTTATCTTGAGCATTTTTTAATACTGGCACAATAGCTTTTGTATCAGATGCTGCAATTAATATACCTTTAGCGCCAGAAGCTATGCATGTTTCTACGGCTCTAACTTGAGTTTCATGGTCACCATCTACTTTACCAGCAAAGAATGATAATTTTATACCCAATTCATTTGCACGCGCTTCAGCACCTTCTTTCATTTTAACAAAGAAAGGGTTGATATCAGTTTTAGTAATCAAACAAGCTTCAGTAGCAACTGCTGCAACACTGAAGAATGAAACTGAAAATAAACTGATGATAAATAATTTGAATTTATTCATTATTCCTCCAATTTTTAAAAAAAACTACAAGAACAAAATCTATAAATCAACAACTAATATTAGTAATTTTAATTAAATAACAAATTTTTAGCTTAATTAATATCTACTGGCTTTGATATTAATTTTGTGACAGTTTTTAATTCAGCTTTTTTGCAATATTCAGGTATTTTTCCAGCTAAAATTAATTTTAAATCTTTAATTACAATGTCACCCATATTCTTAAACACAACATCTAATGCCCCAGCTCTGTGAGGAGAAAAGATTACATTTTTGAGTCTTCTCATTGGATCATTTTTTGGAAAAGGCTCCTTTGGAAAAACATCAATTGCTGCAAAAACATCTCTTTTTTTTAGGAATTTATATAGATCATCAAAATTTACCACTGCTGCTCTACTCATTATTAAAATTGTTGATGAGTCTTTAATTAAATTAAGATTTTTAAAATTAATCATTTGTTTATTAGATATTGTAGATGTAGCAAATACAAAAATAATATCTGAGTTTTTTAATAGATTTTTTAAAGATACTGGATTAACATTTTTAGACCTAATATTAATATTAGGTATCCATGGATCATATGCTAGAATTTTATTTGCAAATGGTTTAATTACGGGGAGAGTTGCTTTTGCAAGATCGCCAAAACCTACAAATCCAAAGTTTTTATTTTTGATCAAAAAATTGTTCTGGCTTATTTCTCCACCATACTTTTCTTTTTTATTAATAAAATCATTATGAGCAATGTGAATACTCCTTGCGATAGATAGTAATAGTCCGAGTGACATTTCTGCAACAGGTTGAGCAAATACAGGAGATGTAGAAAGTACATATATATTTTTTTTAGAACAGTAATCATAATCCATATTATGCAAAAAATTACTTTCAACATTAAAAATTGCTTTTAAATTTTTCGCTTTTTTTAGTGTAGATAATTCAAGTGTTGGTTGACCAATTATAAATTTGGCATTTTCAATATTTTTTTCATAAAAATCTTTTTCTAAAATTTTACCTCTTTTAATTAATTTAAATTTTGAATTTAGATAATTTAATTTATCTTTTGAAAAAATTAGTTCCATTGTGCGTGGAAATGGATCTACTAAGATAATAGGTTTTATTTTCACAAAAAAATTTATTTGGTTTATTGATTTTAAACACCCTTACGTTGTTTAGTTTTTCCTTCTATAAATTCCTCGTACGCTTTTTTATTTTCATCAGTTGAATGAACTTCTAAGGTTGGGCTTTCCCAGAAAGCCGATCCTTCCAACCATTCGTATCCATGCGTAAGCATAGAAATCACATAAGTTTTTTCTGATTCTTTTGCTCTTTTAAAGGCAGCTTCAAGCTCAGAAGTAGATTTTACTGTTTCACCATTAGCACCCATACTCTTTGCATGAGCTTCAAAATCAACAAATTGTACATTAGATGCTCTCGCTGATCTTAAATTACAAAGATATTCTTTACCGCCTTTAGCAAGTTGTAAACGATTTATAACCATGTGGCCTCCGTTATCACATACCACAATTATCAATTTTTTATCGTATATTACTGAACTATAAA
The DNA here is from genome assembly GCA_902628645.1 of uncultured Alphaproteobacteria bacterium. Lineage (GTDB taxonomy): Bacteria > Pseudomonadota > Alphaproteobacteria > HIMB59 > CACPNW01. The sequence continues at coordinate 66,047 of CACONS010000002.1, forward strand.
TATCACTATTTTGTAAGAGATATGATCCATCTCCTACAAATACAATTACATCTTGATTTGGTTTTGCCATTTTGATTCCAAGTGCTCCTGAAATTTCATAACCCATACAGCTAAATCCCCACTCAGTTTCAAACGTATTTAATTCTTTTGGTTTCCATATTTGAACTACTTCACCTACTAATCCTCCAGCTGCAGTTACTACAATATCTGATGGATCTGAATTTCTATAAACTGCACCTACAGCATGAGCATAGGATGGTAATTCTTGATTGGTTGGTCCACTCTCTTTAGTAACATATTTATCCCATTTATTTCTTTCCTGAATTGAACGCTGATACCAAACATCTGGCGCTTTCCAGTCCCCTAAAGCTTTTGATAATTCTTGAAGACCAATTTTTGCATCACTCACAACAGGCGTTGCAAGGTGTTTAGTTGTATCAAATCTTGAAGTATTTATTGATACTAGTTGAAAATTTTTATTTTCAAAATTAGTCCATGAGCCGGTTGTAAAATCACCTAACTTTGTTCCTACTGCTAGTGCTAAATCTGTATCAGTAGCAAGATTATTTGATGAACCTTCTCCTAAACACCCTATTGCACTTATATAATAAGGATCATCTTTATTCATGCATCCAATACCCATCACAGTTGCTGTTACAGGAATATTATGTTTTTTTGCAAAAGCAGAAATTTCCTCTTCTGCTTCTGAATATAAAACACCTCCTCCAGAAATAATAATTGGTTGTTTAGAATTTTTTAATTTGTCAGCAGCCATTTGTATTTGATTTGGATCAGGATAAATTCTTCTTATTTGATGAATTTTTTCTTCAAAAAAAATTTCTGGATAATCATACGCTTCTCCCTGAACATCTTGAGACATAGATATTACAGCAGGACCACAATCAGCAGGATCTAACATCATATTAATTGCTTGGGGTAATGATGTTAAAATTTGCTCAGGCCTAGTAATTCTATCAAAATATCTTGATACAGATTTAAAAGAATCATTTTGAGTTTCTGATGGATAGTTAAAATGCTCTACTTGTTGTAAAACTGGATCTGGAAAACGACTAGAAAATGTATCACCTGGTAAAAGTAAAATTGGAAGTCTATTACTTAATGCTACTGCAGCTGCTGTAACCATGTTAGTAGAACCAGGTCCTACAGATGAAGTAGCAACAAATATTTGTTTTCTTCTTTTTGCACGTGCATATGCAATTCCTGTTAGAGCCATATTTTGTTCATGATGACCCCTGTATCCTGGAAGTTCATTTTGATATTCTTCCATAGCTTGTCCAATACAAGCAACATTGCCGTGGCCATAAATACCAAAAGCACCTGGGAATAGTGGTTCTTTTTTTCCATTAATTAAAATTTTTTGCATGGTTAAATATTTAATTAATGCATGTGAGCATGATATTCTAACTGTCTTCATAGGCTCCTTTTCAAAAAAAATAGATATTATTATAATAAAAAAAAAATTAAAGAGTTAAACAATTTATTTTTCTAATATTTTAGAATATAAAATTATTCATGAAAATTGGGGTTGTTGGTGAAATTCATCCAAGTGGATATGAAATTTTTGACACAAATAATATAGAATACTTCGTAACAAATAATATCGAAGAAAAACATCTAATAGAAAAACTTAAAGATGTTGATGGAATAGTTGTGAGAACAGCAGAAATAAATAAAAATATTCTATCTCATGCAAAAAAACTAAAAATTGTAGCTAGACACGGAGTTGGTTATGACAATTTAGATATTGAATTTTTAAATAAAAATAAAATAGCAATGGCTATTACTGGAAGAGCAAATGCTGTCAGCGTTGCTGAACATGTTATGACAATGATGCTTTGCTTAACAAAAAATATTTTTGAATCGGATAAGTTAGTCAGATTAGGTAAATTTCAAGAAAAAAGCAATCTTCCTAACTACTTTGAATTGTACAATAAAAATATCTTAATACTTGGATTTGGCCGAATTGGAAAAGCTCTAGCAAAAAGATGTTTGGGGTTCGAGATGGAAGTTTATGTTCATGATCCATTTCTTTCTGATCAAGAAATAAAAAATCTGAACTGTATTCCAATTAATAAAGAAGAAGGTTTTAAAATTTCAGATTATATCAGTATTCATTTACCTTTAAATACAGAAACTAAAAACTTAATATCTTTTGATCAATTTGAAAAATTTAAATCAAATTTAATTTTAATTAATACAGCTCGAGGAGGTATAATTAACGAAGACGCCTTGTATGAAGCTTTAAAAAATAAAAAAATCTTTGGGGCTGGTGTAGATGTATTTGAAAAAGAACCTCCGATAGAACAACATAAACTTTTTTCATTGAATAATATTTTGTTAACCCCTCATAATGCTGCTTTAACACTAGAATGCAGAAAAAGAATGTCTGTAGAATCATGTGAGAATGTTTTTTACTTCTTAACTAAAAATAAAAATTTAAATAAAAGTAATATTATAAATCTAAATGTGCTTAGTTAAATATTAAGGTAAAGATTACCATCTTCTTCGTAGATATCAAAAATTTTTAAACCATCCAATTCAGGAGCACTTATACAATCTCCTGAAACAATACTGTATGTATTTCCACAACCAACACATTCTAATTCTTCTTCTTCAATTTCAGCTTCACTTAAAGGTGCTTTCTCCTCGCAATTGCAATTACCCTGGGTACAAAAATATCCTGGCTCTAAATGATAAATTGCATAGTTGAGGTCGTCATGTTCAAAACTCTCCACAGTTCCAATTTCAATATCGTCAGTTTCACCAACCAATATTGGATCAATTTCATCATTCATAAAAAAATTGTAAAATAAAATTGGATTGGAATAAATATTTTTTTTAAGAAATTTGTTAATTTATCTGAATTTTAAATTTTTTCTTGTTAGTTCTTTTACGTTAGAAACCCCCATTAATTTCATATCTCTTTCAATTTCATTATGTAGATTAGACAAGCTTTTTTCTACACCTTTTTGACCTCCTGCTGCTAAAGCGTATAAGTACATTCTTCCACCAGAACAGGCTTTTGCACCAAGTGATAATGCTTTTAAAACATGTGTGCCTCTTCTGATACCTCCTTCACAAATTACATCTATTTTATCTCCAACTGCATCAACAATTTCAGCTAATTGATCAAATGGGGATCTTGAACCGTCTAATTGTCTACCTCCATGATTGGAAACCATTATAGCGGAGGCGCCTACATCAACAGCTTTTTTTGCATCGTCTACGGACATCACTCCTTTGATAGCAAATTGACGTCCCCACTCTTTATTAATATTTTCTACATCCTTCCAGCTCATAGAATTATCAAGCATTTTTGTGAAGTAATCCCCTATAGTCGTCATTACTGTTGTACCTTCATTAATATGATCCTTTAAATTACTTAGCTCCCATTTTGGTTTTGTAAAATAATCTACTGCCCACTTTGGATGGAGCATAAAACTTAAAACACTATTGAGTTTTAATTTCATTGGAATAGTGAAACCCGTATACAAATCTCTTTCACGGTTTCCTCCAACAGCAGTATCTACAGTTACAGCCATTGCTTCAAAATTTGATTCTTTACATCTTTCAATAAGAGCTTTGTTCAGGCCTTTGTCTTTGTGAACATAGAGTTGAAATAATTTTGGTGTTTTGACTAAATTTGATATTTCTTCAATACTGGCAGTCCCTAAAGAAGAAATTCCAAACATTGTTCCAAATTTTTCAGCTGCTTTTGCAACTCCAATCTCACCTTCATGGTGAAATAACCTTTGCAGAGCAGTTGGTGCACAATACAAAGGCATATCTAACTTTTGTCCCATTACAGTAGTTGACATATCAACCTTATCAACACCGCTTAATACGTTTGGAATTAAATCACATTGCTCGTAAGCATCTGTGTTTCTTTTATAGGTTATCTCATCATCAGCAGCACCATCAATGTAATGGAATATTGGACTGGGTAATCTTTTTTTTGCTAAATTTCTAAAATCTTTAACATTATGACAATTATTGATATTGCCAAACATTACGCCTGAATAGTTTTTTGAGTTTGCTCTCCTAGGCCTTCAATACCAAGTTTCATTACATCGCCTGCTTTTAAAAATACTTGTGGTTTCATTCCCATACCAACACCTGGCGGTGTTCCTGTAGATATGATGTCTCCAGGTTGTAATGACATAAATTGGCTTAAATAACTTATTAAAAAGTTTACTCCGTAAACCATTGTGCTTGTTGACCCATCTTGCATTCTTTTACCATTTACATCCAGCCACATTTTTAAGTTTTGAGGATCTGGTACTTCATCAGTAGTAACCAAATATGGTCCAATTGGACCAAAGGTGTCACAAGACTTACCTTTAACCCATTGACCAGAATGTTCTATTTGAAATTCTCTTTCACTTAGATCATTGATAACACAGTAACCTGCAATATGTGATTGTGATTCGTTCTCAGAAATATACTTTGCTTCTTTTCCAATAATAACACCAAGTTCAACTTCCCAGTCAGATTTTACTGATTTTTTTGGAATCTCTACATTATCGTTTGGTCCAATAACGGCACTTGTTGCTTTTGCAAAAATAATTGGTTCAGGTGGAACTTTCTGACCTGTTTCTTCAGCATGATCAGAATAATTGAGGCCGATACAAATAAATTTTCCAATACTTTCTTTACAAACACAAGGTGCATATCCATCATTGTTTTCAACTAGAGGTAAAGATATAGGATCAATTTTTTTCACTTCATTTAATTTGCCAATAGTTACATTTTTATTATCCCAATCCTTAACTAGAGATGATACATCTCGAATATTTCCTTCTTGATCAAGTATTCCTGGTTTAACTTCATTTCCAATTCTGTATCTTAAAGTTTTCATTATAAAGTCCATCCTCCATCAATTAAGTTAAGTGTTCCAGTAACAAAGTCTGATTCATCACTTGCTAAATAAGTTGCAAGCGATGCTATTTCTTCTGGTTGTGCTAATCTTCCCATTGCCTGTCTTGCTATAAAGTCTGATCTTGCTTTAACAGGATCATCGGCCATATTAACTCTACCTTCCCAAGAAGGTGTTTCAACAGTTCCTGGCAAAATAGCATTACAGCGAATTCCATCTTTAATGTGATCAATAGCTATAGCTTTTACAAATCCATTTAATGCTGCCTTTGTAGTTCCATAGATAAACCTATTAGGCACACCTTTAACATTAGATGCAGCAGAAGAAACAATAACAATATTACCTTTCTTTTCTTTCAACATTTTTGGCAAAAGATTGTAGGTCATTAAATATGCAGAAAATATATTAACATTGATTGATCGTGAAAATTCATCTTCATCACAATCAAGAATTGTTCCGTGATGTACAAAACCTACTGCGTGAAATAAAACATCAATCTTATCTACAGAAGAACAAAAGGCCTCTACATCTTTTTTGTTTGTTGAATCCAATTTCATAGTTTGGATAACCTCATTATCTTTTTTTAAATCATTTAGTTTATCTTCATTAATATCAGTTGCTAAAACATTAGCCCCTTCATTTGCAAATTTAAGGGCGGTTGCTCTTCCAATACCTTGTGCAGCTGCAGTAACTAAAATATTTTTTTTATTTAATCTCATATGTTAGCACAATATGTCTTTTTTTAGCATTAACAGACTTTATTTTGAATTCAATAAATAAAGAGGCTCATAATATTAGTCATTTATAAAATATATCAATTTTAAATTAATTAATAATAATTTATTAGATACTAATATGAATTTTCTTTTAACGGGTGGTGCAGGATATATCGGAAGTCATGCCGCTCTTTCTCTTCTAGATGCTGGTCATAGTGTTCATATTATTGATGATTTATCTACTGGAAACGAAAGTCTTATTCCTAAAAATGCATTTTTTACAAAATGTAATATTAATGATGAAGAAGTAATTTCTGAGCTTATAAAATCTAATAGCTTTGATTTATTAATGCACTTTGCTGGTTTTATTCAAGTTGAGGAATCTGTTAAATATCCGCAGAAATATTTTGATAATAATACCGAAAATGCAACTAAACTATTTGAAACTTGTAAAAATAATGGATTAAATAAAATAGTATTTTCTTCAACAGCTGCTGCATACGGATCGGTAAGTGAAAATAAATTAGTAGATGAAAATACAAATTTAAATCCTCAAAATCCATATGCTGAGTCTAAAATAAAAACAGAAAATTTTTTATTTAAAAATAAACATGACTTCAAATTTATAATATTGCGATACTTTAATGTTGCTGGTGCTGATAAAAAATTAAGGTCAGGTCAAATATCTAAAAGATCAACACATTTAATAAAAATTTTATCTGAAGTAGTTGTAGGTAAAAGAGATTATATTGAAATATTTGGCAATGATTATAATACGTCTGATGGAACAGCTATCAGAGACTATATTCATGTCTCTGACCTTGCTGATATCCACTTAAAAGTTGCAAAATATTTATTAGAAAATTCAGAATCTAACGTATTTAATTGTGGTTATGGAAATGGTTTTAGTGTTTTAGATGTTATAAATACTGCAAATAAAATTTCAGGAGATAAAATTGATTACAAATTTTCAAATAGAAGAGATGGGGATGTTGAAAAATTAATTGCAGATACATCAAAAATATTAAAACATATTGATTGGAGGCCAAAATATAATGATCTAAGTGAAATTATAAATTCTTCAATTAAATGGGAAGAAAAAATTAATGAATCAAATACATAAAAGAATTTTTATAAGAAATGATAAAAAAGAACTGTATCTTTATGGCTATAAGGAAAATAAAGAGTCCCCAAGCCAAGAACTTGAGGTAACAGAAATTCCTAAACCTCATATGAGATGGAACCCTTCAAGAGAAGAATGGGTTACCTACTCAGCAGGAAGAAAAAATAGAACTTCATTTCCACCAAAAGAATATTGCCCACTTTGTCCAGGGGCAAATTTAAATTATCCAACAGAAATACCATTTTCAAACTTCGAAGTTGCAGTCTTTCCAAATCGTTGGGCTAGCTTTAATCCAAATGGAGAAAATATATTTTTAGAAAAAATTTTAAGTAAACCTTCAAAAGGAGAGTGTGAAGTAGTTGTATATTCTCCAGCACATCTTGATACTATTTCTGAAATGCCTTTGGAGCGAATAGAATTATTAACTAAAGTTTGGATTGATAGATATAGGGAGCTACAAAAAAAACCTGATATTAAATATGTTCTACCTTTTGAAAATAGAGGGGAAGAATGTGGTGTTACTCTTCATCATCCACATGGTCAAATTTATGCTTATCCTTTTATCCCTCCTGCTATTGAAAAAGAGATAAGTGCATTTAAAAAAGAAAACTTTTTAATTAAAATTATGAGGGAACTGGAGGAGAAATATTATGTGTATCAAAATGATAATTTTATTGCTGCTGTACCGCCCTTTGCTAGATATGCTTATGAGATATGGATAATACCAAAAATTCAAATTGAAGGACCTTGGAAATTTAATGATATACAAATTGAAGATTTTTCTAAATGTATTCAGCAAGTTGTGAAAGGGTATGATATTTTTCTAAATAAAAGATGCCCATATATAATGGGTTTACATGCTTCCCCTGAATTAAATGATAATCAGTTTCATTTTCACGTTGAATTTTATCCACCTTTACGACACGGAGATAAACCAAAAGTTTTAGCAGGTTCTGAGTCAATGGCTGGTGTTTTTATTATGGATGTATTGCCAGAAGATTCTGCTAAAGTATTAAGAAAATATATGTCATGAAAACAATAGAAGAAAAAATAAATTATTACAAAGAGAGTCTAGATCTATTCGATGACGGAATGGATAAGTATAAGTTTTTAATTGATCAAGCGAAAAACGCAAAAATTTTTCCTGAAGAATATAGAAATGACTCATTCAAAGTTTCTGGATGTCAGGCACAAGTTTGGTTGGTTCCTCAATTAAAAGAAAATAAACTTTCATTTTATTACGACTCAGATGCATTTATATCAAAGGGTATGGTAACAATTCTATGTGATATTTATGGTGACAGAAACCCTTCTGAAATTAAAAATTCTGATTTTAGTATGCTAAATACTTTAGAGCTTGATACTCTTTTAACTCCAGGGAGAAGGAATGGGGTTTATTCAATGCTTGAAAAAATAAAAGAATACGCAAATTCTTATTTATAAAATAGATAATGTTTTATGAGCCAAAAAAGGGAATTCCTTTTAAAATAGATCCATTTAAGTCACTAGTTTTTCCTAGACCTATTGGATGGATTTCTTCAATTAGTAAAAATGGAATAGCGAACTTAGCACCATATTCATATTTTAACGCTGTGGCTGATGAGCCTCCACAGGTTATGTTTTGTTCGAATGGTAGTTCAGCACATGGAAAATATAAGGATTCATTATCAAATATTTTGACTACAAAAGAATTTGTTGTAAATTTTGCAACTTCCACTGCACGAAATCAAATGAATATATCGTCTAGGGAGTACAAACCAGATAAAGATGAATTTATTTTGTCAAATTGTAAAAAGAAAAAATCAAGACTTGTTAAAGCTCCATCAGTTAAAGATAGTCCTGTGAATTTAGAATGTAAATTAGTTAAAACAATTAAATTAAAATCAAATTCAAAAAAAATCTCTACGATGATTGTTGGTGAAGTAATTGGAATTTATATAAATAACAAATTTATTAAGAACAATAGAGTTGATAGTGTTTCAATGCGATATATCGCGAGAATGGGATATAGTGAATATACTACAATTGCTTCTAAATTCTCATTGAAAAGAAAGAATTAAATTCTTATTTAAATCATAGATAATTTAATTTTTTATCTTTAAATTAAAAAGACTGAAAGACAAAAATATCCTCAAGCACATTAAAATAAAAATTAACAATTAAAACTGCAATTATAATTAATACTATTATAATTACTAAAGTCTTTATAAACTTCTTCATATTTGTTACGTTATCTTATATTCTGGTTTATAGAAGTAAAAATCAATTTTGGGAGTATGGCGGAACTGGTAGACGCGCCGGATTCAAAATCCGGTCACTTCGGTGGTGTGGGTTCGATTCCCTCTACTCCTACCATTTTCTTTGAAAAATATTTTAATTTATTTTTTGGGTACTTGAATTTGAGGTATTCATTATCAACAGCATTAATGAAGAAATTGAGAACATTAGAATGCCGAGAAGATACATATTAAATGTTAAACCAAATATTTCTGCTGACAAGCCAACAAGAGCAGGGCCAAATATTACACCTGTAAATGAAATACTTGTAACATGAGACATAGTTACGGGTATAGAATAAGGGGAAAATTTTATAGATTGTCTATTAACTATAGGCATAACATTTGAAATTAAAAATCCAAAAAGAATAACAGCTAAATAAATTATTAAAATATTTTGAGAAATAACACTTAAAAGAAGTATCACTGAACCAAGCATTGCAAAATATGGTCCAACAATTTTTTCATTGAAAAGCCTAATAAGCTTTGATCCAAAAATATTACTTATTATTTCGCCTAAATTGAAAAGTATAACAATAGAACCTACTAAAAAAAGAGGAGCCTTTAAATCATTAACCAGCCAAAGAGGTGACCATTGCACAATTATACCCATGCAAGCGAAAATACACATATTTATAGATGCGAACATTATAATTTTAGAGCTTGGTAATACAAAACGAGGCTCATCATTTTGTATGTCATATTTTCTTTTTAAACCGTAAAAAAACATAGTGATCGAAGAGAGAAAAACAACAGATCCCGTAATAAATGTTGTAATTATTGGAGAGATTTGTAAACCCATCCCTATACTACTTATACCTCCACCAAATATAAATCCAATACTAAAAGAAGATTTAAAAATCGGGTTTAAAATTTTTTTAGTATTCTCCTCTATAATAGCAACTTGTGTAAAAAGATTTGGTGCTTGAATACCAATAGTTACTCCCCAAAAAATTGAAAGCAAAATAAAGATATTGTAGGATGAGGTATAAAAAATTAAAAATGGGATAAAAGAATACATTAATCTTGCAAGAATAAGGCAATTAGTACTTCCTATCATTGGCAATAAAAATCTTGTTGTTAATTGATTAGTTATAACATTAAAAATCCCAAAAAGAACAAAACCAAGAGCAAATTCAGACTCAGTCATTTCGATGAGTTGGAATAAAATAGGAGTGTGAACTAGATATGTACTAAAAGTAACAGTTGCAAAAAAACCTTGTGAGAATGTAGCTCTAAAAGCTATGACTAATTCTTTTTCTTTAGAAACTTTCATAATAATTAATGTTGAAAATAAATTTTTAGATTTAGTTTTGTAAATAGTATAAGCTAAATTTACTTTATAAAAAATGTAAAATGAATTCTCTAAAGAGATTATATAATTGGACCTTAGATAAAGCAAATCACAAAAATGCTAAATGGTATTTGAGTTTAACTTCATTTGCTGAAAGTTCATTTTTTCCTATTCCACCAGACATACTTCTTATACCCATGGCTTTGGCTTCAAAGACAAAAGCTATATTTTTTGCTTTTATTTGTACTTTTTCGTCAGTTCTTGGAGGGATTCTGGGTTATGCAATAGGATACTATTTTTATAATACCATAGGTATTTACATTGTTGAATTTTATCACTTAGAAAATTCTTTTAGTATTTTTGAAAATTATTACAATGAATTTGGTATGCTAATTGTTTTAGGTGCTGGAATAACACCTTTTCCATATAAGTTTATTACAATTGCAAGTGGTGTATTTGGATTAAATATATTTTTATTTATTTTTGTTTCTATAATTGGAAGAGGATTCAGATTTTATTTAATAGCAATACTTCTTTATTTTTTTGGTGAAAAAATAAAGTTAATTATTGATAGATATTTTAATGTTTTAACTATTGTGTTTTTTATTTTACTTGTAGGAAGTGTTTTTATAATTAGATTTTTATGATAATTCGTAATTGGACCGCCCTATTATTTATAATTTCGTTTATTTCAATATCATCAGCATTGATTGCGGAATATTTCTTTAATCTTCAGCCGTGTGAATTATGTTTAAAGCAAAGACATCCATATTATTTAATTTTAATATGTTTGATTTTGATATTTCTGTTGAAAAATTTAAATAATATTTGGCTTTATTTGGTAATTCAATTTGCATCAGTTTATGGACTTTTTTATTCTATATGGCATGTAGGAGTTGAAAATAAAATTCTTAAAGGACCAGCTGGTTGTTCAACAATGCTGACAAATACTGAGAATGCTACAGATCTTAAAGCGCAGATTTTATCTAAAGAAGTGATCAGTTGTGATGAAGTTATTTGGAGTTTTTTTGGAATTTCTGCTGCTTCAATTAATACACTTATTTTACTAGTTATTTTTATTTTAAACGCTATTTATTTATTTAATCAGTATGGCAAAAAAAAAGAAAAAACCATTTAAAAAAAACTCTTTATCAAATAAAACCACTCATAGAGAGGTTTTAGAAGAAATTATAAGAGTAGATCACGCTGGTGAGTATGGAGCTACTAAAATATACGATGGTCAAATTGCAATATTTGGAAAAAACTCAAAGCTTGGCAAAACAATTCAGCATATGGCTGATCAAGAGCAAGAACACATAGATAAGTTCAATGAATTAATATTGGAACATCGTGTCAGACCAACCGCTCTACTTCCATTATGGAATGTTGCTGGTTTTGCTCTTGGAGCTTCTACTGCCTTAATGGGTGAAAAAGCTGCTATGGCTTGTACTGTTGCTGTTGAAAAAGTTATTGGTGAACATTATCAAGAACAATTGGATCTTTTGGGTGATGATCACAAAGATTTAAAAAAAACAATTTCTAAATTTAGAGATGATGAACTAGAACACCATGATATTGGTATAGAGCATGACGCAGAAAGTGCTCCAGGTTATAAATTTATGTCTAAAGTAATTGAGATTGGATGTAAAACAGCAATTGCAATATCAAAAAAAATCTAGTTCTCTAATTCTGTATCCCAATATAAATAATCTCTCCAAGTTTCATGTAAAAAATTTGGAGGAAAATTTCTTCCATTATTTTGTAATTGAATTGAAGATGGTCGAAGTGGTTTTTTAAAAAGTTTCATATCTGTATTATTAATTAATTTTCTTCCTTTTTTTAAATTACAGGACGTACAAGCAGAAACTACGTTCTCCCATGTAGTTTTACCATTTAAGCATTTAGGCACTAAGTGATCAAATGTTAGTTCATTAGCAGGGAAACGATTAGTGCAATACTGGCAAGTAAAATTATCTCTTAAAAATACATTAAAACGAGTGAACGCAGGTCTTCTTTGAGGTGTTACATAATCTTTAAGTGCAATTACACTTGGTAATTTAAATGTAAGATTGGGAGAATGAACTTCATGCTCATAATTTTCAATCACTGAAACTCTTTCAAGAAAAACTGCTTTAATGGCATCTTGCCATGAGCATAAGGAAAGTGGGTAATAAGATAGCGGTCGAAAATCAGCATTAAGTATCAAAGCTGGATTTTCTGCAGTACTCATTTTAATTTCTACTCACCCATGTCATATATTTTTAATTATATAATATGAAGATTCTATAATTTTAAATATTTTTTTTTATAAAATTTTGGAATAAAGTTATTGTCTCTTGCGACATAGTATGCTCATCATTTGGTAAAAGATGAGATTCAAAATTGTATTTATACTTTTGTAGAACTTCAACTGATTGATTGAAATTAGAAACGGGCAATACATTATCTAATCCTCCATGTGAAATAAATATTGGCGTTTCTAAAAATGAATTTTTAGGCACGTGTTCTCTTGTAATTATTCTTGAAGATATAATTGCTATACCACCTAATTTTTTATCAAGGGATTGGCCTAATTCAAAAGCCATTATTCCGCCTTGAGAAAAACCCATAACAAAACAATCACTCATCTCAATATTTAGATCATTTATAAGTAGAGATATTGTGTTATAAATTTTTTTAACATTTTCATTTATTAAATTTCTAACAAATTCAAATTCTTTAGGACCAACATCAGAAATATAAACACCATTCAAATATAAATCAAACCATTGATAACCCATTGGATTGCCAGGCATAATACTTGGTGCATTTAAAGCAACATAGTGCATTCCCCATTCATCTTGATCTAGAGGTTCTGCTAAATGAATGAAATTAGCAGCATTGTCACCGTAACCATGAAGCATTATCATTAATTTCTTTGGCTTATCGTGTTTTGATATTGATGGGCCAAATAGTATATTATTCATATTGATCTTATGTATGAATTCTTGCTTCATTCAAGAAAAGTTTTATATAGATACATACATGAGCACTATGCAAATAGTATTAGTTCTATTTATGGCTGCAACTCTAGCAGTGGTAGTTATTGGAGTGATAGCAATGGCAGTAAATGGTAAACTTAATAAAAATCATAGTAATAAACTAATGCGTTTAAGAGTACTTTTTCAGGCTATAGCCATATTTGTTTTTGTCGTTATCGTCTGGCTTGCAAGGAATTAACATTTAGAGTCTAGATAAATCATGAAATTTTTAGTATATAAGCAAAATCATGGGAATTCATTTTAATCATAAGTCTAAAGCGGGAGACCGCAAAATGCAGAAAGAGCTTAAGCTAAAAATGAAAGCTGAAGAGCGTAAAAAGAAACGTGAAGAACAAGAGCGTCTTAAACAAGAAGAGGAAATGAGGAAATTAGAAGAATTAACAAGACCTGATAAATCTTCAGATAAATAAAACTAGTATATATTTTAAGCTGGATGATTTTTTCTAATAAATTTTTTTAATATTTCTAATGATTGCCCTGCTTCCTCAAGTAGTATCATGTGTCCACAATTTTCAATAATTTCAACTTCTGAATTCTCAATATTTTCAGCCAATTTTTTTCCAGCTTTAACTGGACACATTCTATCTCGATCGCCAAGTATATTAATAGCTGGACATTTTATTTTTTTTGCGGCTTCAAAACCATTTTTGTAATTGTCACACGCCCTAAAATCTACGCCAAGGGCATTTTTAACGGATCCATTTACTACAATTGAACCTCCTAAATTCATATGATGGAGACCTGGCACTGGATGGCCACCAAAATGACCTGCTGGTCCATGCGCCCAATCCATCATAAGATCAACCGCTTTAGGATCACCATTTTCTGCTAATTCTAAAAGTTCTGGATTCATAGGAATAGCACCCGCTCCACCCATTAAACCTATAGATCTTATTTTGTCTGGAAATTGTGAAGCACATTCCAATACAACTAAGCAACCCTGTGAGTGCCCTACTAATGAAGCTTCTTTCATATCCATTGAGTCAATAACATCTGAAATCCATTTTCCTTGCTCTTCTATAGACTCTAAAGCAGGGCCTTCAGAATATCCATGTCCAGGTAAATCAATTGCAAGTACACTATAGCCATGAAAAGCAAAGTAGCGAGTTTGTAAAACCCATGTAATATGACTTAATCCACTGCCATGAATGAAAATAATAAGAGGCTTTGATTTATCAAAGGGTCTTCCACCAGTTGATGCAAAAACCTCTTTATTATTTACTTTAAATTTCATTTATTAGCGACTAATCTTGGTTTTTTTGCTGCTCTAAAACCATCTTCAAAGTCATTAATGATATCTTCAATATCTTCAATTCCTACTGATAACCTAATCATGTCATGGGACATGTTTGCTAATTTTAGAGTTGCTTCATCCATTTGAGAATGTGTAGCAGATGCAGGATGAATAACGAGTGTTCTTGTATCTCCAACATTTGCTAAATGAGAAGCTAATTTAACATTGTCAATAAACGCAGCTCCTGCTTCTTTTCCACCTTTTATTCCAAATGCAATCATCGAGCCAGTACCTTTGGGTAATAGCTGTTTGGCCAATTCATAATCAGGATTATCTTTTAAACTTGCATGAGAAACCCAAGCAACGCTCTCATGATTACTTAAGTATTCAACCATCTTCAAAGCATTTGAACAATGTTTTTCCATTCTAACTGATAATGTTTCAATTCCTTGCAAAACATTCCATGCATTTTGAGGACTAAGACATGGGCCCATGTCTCTCATTCCCTCAGCTCTTGCCTTCATTGTAAATGCAACAGGACCAAATTCTTCAGCAAAAGAAAGACCGTGATATCCTTCGTATGGCTCTGTCATTGTTGGAAATTTATCAGTCTTCATAAAATCAAATTTTCCACCTTCTACTAAAATTCCTGCCATTGACGATCCATGACCTGCCATCCACTTAGTCAAAGAATGAACTACAAAATCTGCACCGTGCTCTAGTGGCTTGAATAAATAAGGAGTTTGATAAGTACTATCAATTATTACTGGGATACCAGCGTTATGAGCAATTTTTGAAATTTCTGGTAAATTCATTAATTCATTTCCAGGATTACCAACTAGTTCTCCATAAATACATTTAGTATTATCTTGAATTGCTTTCTTAAAACCTTCTGTATCTCTAGGTTTTACAAATGTTGCTTTGATTCCAAACTTTGGAAGCGTTAATCTAAATAAATTTACAGTCCCACCATACAACTGAGAAGATACAACTACATGATCACCAGCATTACATAAGGTCATTATTGTTAAGAAAATTGCACTCATTCCAGATGCAGTTGCTAAAGCTGCTGTACCACCTTCTAGAGCTGCAACTCGTTCTTCTAAAACTTGAACTGTTGGATTTGAAATTCGACTATATATATGACCACCTCTTTCAAGGTTGAACAATGCAGCAGCATGATCAACATCATCAAACATATAAGATGTTGTTTGATATATAGGTACTTGTCTTGAGCCTGCATTCTTACTTGGCATGTATCCTGCATGCAAACTCAAAGTATCAAATTTATAAGTTTTTGGGTCCATATTAAATCTCCTTTGCTTTTTTTCTTAGTTCAAATTTTTGTATCTTCCCTGTAGACGTTTTTGGTAATTCTCCAAAGATAACATTTTTTGGCCTCTTAAATCCAGCCATATTTTCTTTACAAAACTGAATAATCTCTTCTTCTGTGGCATTCTTTCCAGGTGCTAGTTCGACAAAAGCACACGGCGTCTCTCCCCACTTTTCGTCTGGCTTTGCTACAACGCCTACAAGAGAGACAGAGGGATGTTTTGCAACAACATTTTCTACCTCCACCGATGAAATATTTTCACCACCTGATATAATAATATCTTTTGACCTGTCTTTAATTTGAATATACCCATTTGGATATACAACTGCTAGATCTCCAGAATGAAACCAGCCATTTTTCATTGATGTTTCTGTAGCTTCCATATTTTTATAATATCCTTTCATAACAACGTTACCTCGAATTAAAATTTCTCCCATTGTTTCTCCATCCATTGGAACTTTTTCATAGGTTTCAGGATCTGCAACACATACTTCTTCCGTATTTGGATAACGAACACCTTGTCTTGCTTTAATATCAGCTTTTTCCGATTTTGACTGTGATTCCCATTCTTCATTCCAAGCACATTGAAGTATATGGCCGTATGTTTCGGTTAATCCGTATACATGCATAACTTCAAAACCTAAGTTATCCATCTTTTCTAGAATTGCACTTGTTGGTGGTGCACCAGCAGTAAGTACATATACTTTATGATTTATTTCTTTTTTATCTTTTTCATCTGCATTAGCAATTAAACTCAAAACTATAGGAGCACCTCCAAAATGAGTTACTTTGTATTTATCTATCAAGTTATAAATATCTTTTGCAACAATGTACCTGCAGCAGATAATCTTTGCATGTATTAAAGCAGCTGTCCAAGGATAACCCCATCCATTACAATGGAACATTGGAACTGTATAAAGGAATGTTAATTTATTTGGCATATTCCAAGCTGTAACACTTCCTGTAGACATTAAATATGATCCACGGTGGTGATAAACAACACCTTTTGGTTTACCAGTTGTACCTGATGTATAGCTTAGTGAGATGGCTTGCCATTCATCCTCGGGTAAAGACCAATTATAATCATCATCTCCTGTTTGTAAAAATTCTTCATAAGTCATCTCTCCAATTTTTTCACCCTCACCATCTTTAAAAATTGCCTGATCATCATGAATATCAATAATAGGAATATTCTTCCCATATATTTGCAAAGCTTTCTTCATTGTAGGTGAAAATTGAGTATCAGTTATAAGAAGTTTTGCGTCACTATGATCTAAAATATATGCAATTGTTTCTGCATCAAGTCTGGTGTTGATTGTATTAATAACACCACCAGTCATTGGGATTGAATAATGTGCTTCGAATAATTCAGGGGTATTTGCAGCAATAATTGAAACGGTACTTCCTTTTGTAATTCCTTTTTTTGCTAAAGCACTCGCAAACTTAGTACATCGATTATAGGTTTCAAGCCAAGTGTAACTTCTATTTCCGTAAACTAAAGAGTCATAGTTTGGATAAATATCTTTTACTCGAGTTATAAAACTTAAAGGTGATAATGGAACAAAATTAGCTGAATTTTTATCTAAGTTTGTATCAAAATTACTCATCTGCTTCCTATAAGGATCAAATACTACAAGAAATTAATTTAATTTACTAATGGTTTTCCAGTTTCAAGTGTATGTTTTATTCGCTCTTGAGTTTTAGGCATCTGGATAAGTCTCATGAAAGCTTCTAATTCAAGATTATAAAGATCATCTTCACTTAATTCATTATCAATATTTGTATTTCCACCACTAAGCACAAAAGCAATTTGCTTACCTACTTCTAATCCATGGTCTAAAATTTTATTTTCATTATATAGTCCTTCAAGTTTTTCAATCATTTTATCTCTGACAGCACTACCGCCCAAATTGAATTTAGGTTGAGATGGTTTTTCATAACCTCCCTCTATAGTATTTAGCAAATCGATAGCCGTTGATAATTGTCTATCTCTATTTATTACCACCTTATCTTTTTCTAAAAAGAATTGATTTGGCATCGCTTCGTTTGGTGAAGTAGCGGTAATGGCATAACCGATAAGATCAAAAACTTTCATAGACGCATGTTCAGAATTTTCTTTACCTTCTGGAGTTTGTAACCAACGCCACAACATTTCCTTACAGCCCCCACCAGCAGGAATAAGTCCAACTAAAGATTCAACTAGTCCAAGAACAACATTTGTATGAGAAACATTATAATCACAATGCAATACCACTTCAAAACCACCACCAATAGCAAGCCCTGATGGCGCAGCAATAAAAGGCTTATCTGAATATTTTATTGTTTTGCACGTTTGTTGGAAATCAATTATAAATTTTTCAATTTTTGACCATTCATTATTTTTAGCAAATTCCATGACATAATTTAAATTTACACCAGCAGAAAATTGCATTGCATCATTAATTACAATTGTGCTTTTATTGTTTTGCGCAGCTTCTTTTAGCGCCAACATAGAGTCAGTATCTAAAGCGTTTGCCTTAGTAGTAAATTCAACAACCTGATATGATGAAGCGTTTTTAACATTAGCAGAAGGGTTCTCAAAAGTTTTTTGCAAATTTAACGATCGTAAGTTATCAATACTAGAATCTAAATATCCAGGTCTTTTATTAAATTCAAAAATTCCTTTTAAATCTTTAAAGAAGTTAATATCGGTATTTTGATCAATAAAATTTTTTGTATCAATATTTGAAAGCATTTCAAAAGGGCCAACGGTCCAATTAAAGCCTAATCTAAGTGCATCATCTATGTCTATATATTTTGATGATACATCAGGGATTAAATATGCAGCATACCTAATTACTTTTGTCAGAATTGATTTTGCATATTCACCGTATTTGTCTTTTCTTTGAATAAGTTTGTTTATGTTAATTTTATCCCCAAAACCTAAATTAATTTTCTGACTTGGGTGATACTCGCCAGATTCTAAATTAATAGCTTCAAGAACTTTTTTACCATCTGATTTATTCATTCTATAAAAACCACCCTTGCCTTTTCTTCCTGTATACCCAGTTTCAATAAGTTTTGTGACCAATGGAATTTCTTGAGCAACCTCGTGGAAAGGATCTTCTTTTGGGAGTTCTTTGATAAAACTTTTCAAAACATCAGCCATCAAATCGATACCGATTAAATCGTATAGCCCAAAAATTCCAGTCTTTGGAATACCCATTGGTCTTCCAAATACTGCATCAGCTTCTTCAATTGATATCTTCATTTTAAAAGCTTCAGTCATAGCGACTTGCATTGCATAAACTCCAATTCTGTTTCCAATAAATCCTGGAGTGTCGTTACAAATAATTACACCTTTACCAAGTTTTTCATCACAAAATTGTTTTAATAAATTTATTTTTTCAATGTCATTAACTTCTTCAGTTACTATCTCGAGCAATGCCATATATCGAACTGGGTTAAAAAAATGGGTAATGCAAAAATTTTTTTTCATTTCATCTGACATATTTGCAGATAAGATTTTCAATGGAATTGTAGATGTATTAGATGAAATTATAGAATTGTTCTTTCTTGTAGTCTGAATTTTATCATAAATGTTATGTTTAATATCTATTCTCTCAACAACAGCCTCCACAACCCAATCAGCTTCCGCAACTTCATTAAAGTCATCCTCAATATTTCCAACCTTAATTAATTCTGCTTTGTTTTTTTCTACTAAAAGTGGAGGTCGTGATTTTTTAATTCTTTCTTTAGCGTTTTCTGTAATTTGGTTTCTAGATCCTTCTTTTGAAGGTAAGTCTAGAAGTGTAACATCAATATTAGCATTTGCTATTTGGGCTGCGATTCCACTGCCCATAGTGCCAGATCCTATTACTACTACTTTTTTAATATTCATGTGAGTTCTATAAAGGTGAGCTTATATAAGAAAAATTTGCCGTATGAAAATAATTTAAGCATAAGGGTGGAAATTAATATAAATATCTCTTATAGGCGCGCAAAATGAAAAAAAATCCTTCAAGAAATGTCCATTTTTCAAAAGGACCTAGTGAGATTTTAGATGCAATTAATACATCTATAGATATCGATCAACGTCTGTATAAAGAAGATATAACTGGGTCAATAGCGCATGCTAGAATGCTCGGTAAACAAAAAATAATAAATAAAAAAGAACAAAGTGCAATAGTCTCTGGACTTAAAGCAATTGAAAGAGATATTGAAAAAAACAAGGTCGTATTTTCAAAAAAACTTGAAGATATTCATATGAACATTGAAAGTTTATTATTTAAGAAAATTGGAAAAATTGCAGGAAAGCTTCATACTGCAAGATCTAGAAATGATCAGGTAGTAACTGATTTAAAATTATGGGTTAAAAAAGAATCTAAAATTTTAGATAGTGAACTAAAAAAATTTCAAAGAACTTTAATTAACATTGCAACAAAAAATACTGAAACAATTATGCCAGGTTACACTCATTTACAGATTGCTCAACCAATAACATTGGCTCATCATGTTTTAGCTTACGTTGAAATGATTGGTAGAGACAGAACAAGACTTGAAGATTGTTTATATCGTCTTAATGAAAACCCATTAGGTGCAGCTGCACTTGCAGGGACTTCTTTTCCTATTGATAGAAAATATACAACTAAAGAGTTGGGATTTAGAGAGCCAACAAAAAATGCTATGGACACTGTCTCAGATAGAGACTTTGTAATAGAATTTTTATTTGTTCTATCACTAATTGCTGTTCATTTATCAAAAATAGCAGAGGAAATAGTACTTTGGTCAAATCAACAATTTAATTTTATCAATTTACCAGATGATCTTTCAACTGGTAGTTCAATTATGCCTCAGAAAAAAAATCCAGATGGTGCAGAGCTTGTTAGAGGAAAAACAAGTATTATCATTAGTAATTTAAGTTCAATGCTTAATATTATTAAAGGGTTACCACTTTCTTATAGTAAAGACTTACAAGACGATAAACAAATAACATTTAATTCATACGACAATGTTTGTTTGTGTATAAAAGTTATAAATGAAATTTTATCAAAATCTACATTCAACAAAACTAGAATGAAAGAGTTGATTGATAATTCAAATGCAACCGCTACCGATTTGGCAAATTGGTTGGTTCAAAATCTTAGATATTCATTTAGAGATGCTTATGTTGTTACAGGAAAGATTGTTTCTTATTGTTCAAAACAAGATAGAAACATAGATTCATTATCTCTTGGAGAATTAAAAAAATTTGACAAAAATATAACGGCTGACGCAAAAAAAGTGCTATCAACTACTAACAGTGTTAAATCAAAATCAAGTTTTGGGGGTACGGCTCCTGAAATTACTAAAAAAATGATAAAACTTGTTATAAAAAAATACTTATAATGATCAGATTAATATTATTATCATTTTTGTTGTTTACTTTTAGCTGTGGTAAAGTTGGTCCTTTAAGTTTACCAGAAGATCAAGTAGACAAATCGGTAATTACATATCCATGTGATGAAGCCTGTTTAGAGAAATTAGAAGAAGAGAAAAAACGTCAACAATCCGTTATTATAAACACTGAATAAATGCTCACTTATAAAAATAATGACCCGTATATTGAGGGTACTTCTTTATATGACTTAGTTAAAGTTTGTCAGACACCTTTTTATGTGTATTCACAACAAAAAATTATTAATCAAGTTAATAAAACTAAAGAAATTTTAGGTAACAATATTTTTTATTCAATTAAGTCTAATTCAAATCAAGCTATTTTGAAATTAATGAACTCGTTAGATATTGGAGCAGATGTAGTGTCAGTTGGTGAATTAAAAAGAGCTTTGGAAGCTGGTTTCGATCCAAATAAAATAATTTTTGAAGGTGTTGGAAAATCTGATCAAGACTTACTCTATGCTATACATAAAAATATACGTTTAATTAATACTGAATCTTTAGAAGAAATAAAACTTCTCGATAATTTAGCAAATGAAAAAAATAAAATCGTTGATATTGGTGTTAGACTTAATCCAGATGTTGATGGTGAAACTTTAAGTAAAATTTCAACAGGAAAAAAAACTGATAAGTTTGGTATAGAATTCGATAACATAGATAAAATTATCAAATTAGTTAAAAGTTGCAAAAGTTTAAATTTAATTGGTATTAGTTGTCATATTGGAAGTCAAATTAGTAAAAATGAGGCCTATAAAAATACTTTTTCTCAAATGAAAATGGCTGCAGATAAATTTATTGAATCAGGCATTAATATTAAACATGTAGATTTGGGAGGAGGTTTTCATGTTAAATATGAAGATTCTGATCCTGACTTTAATATCAAGAAGCTAAAAGAAGAGCTTGATAATTGTTTTACGCAAACAAACTATGAATTATCGTTTGAGCCTGGTCGGTATTTAATTGCTGAGGCTGGAGTTATAGTTACCTCTATTCTTACAATTAAGAATAATGGAGGTATAAATTATTTAATTGTTGATGCTGGTATGAATACATTGATACGTCCAGCGATGTACGGTGCACATCATGAAATATCAGCGATAAATGTAAACTCAGAGGAATTTATGGATTATGCTATTGCTGGTCCTATTTGTGAAAGTTCAGATGTTTTTTTAAAAAATATTAAATTGGCTAAACAAAAAATTGGTAATCTACTAGTTATAAAAAATACAGGAGCCTATGGAAAAGTAATGTCTTCAAATTATAACTCTAGACCACTGCCCTCTGAAATTTTAGTACACAATGATAATTATGCAATTATTTATTCTCCAGAGAAAATTGAGAAAACAATTGAAGCTGATATTATTCCTAGCTGGTTGTAACTAATTTAAAGTATTATGTATAATTTTAGCTAAGTCTGAAATTATCAAATTTAAATTAAAGAAGAATTCCCTAATATAGAAATCAATAATAATAAAAGTATTTACACCGTAGGATCGATAAATCCATATTGCTAAAATTACAACTATAGCTAGAATAATTACTATAGTTGAATTAATAAGACTTGGTTTTTCTTGTCTTACAACTGTACTTGGTAAATTTCTGACTGGACCTTTTTCTAATTTTTCTTTTTGTTTATTATTATTTAAATTTTGATCTAATTCTTCTTTTTTTGTAGACGGGACTGAGGATGTAATGTCAGTATCATCTAATTCTTGAAACCATTGATGATTACAATTTGCGCATTCAACCATTCTACCATTTGGTTTAAGATCTGCAGAATTTACTAAATACTTGAATTCACAATTAGAGCAAACAATGAACATAAATTATATATAGATCAGTCAGGCTAGTATATAAAACAAAATCATTAAGTATGTTAATTTTAAAAAGTATAATATTTTATATTTCCTTGGTTATATGGACTGTGTTGATGGGTATTGTATGTTTACCTTTTCTCTTATTACCAAGTTATTTACTTAAATATCCAACAAAACTTTGGATACGTGTTATTTTTGTTTTTCTTAATCTTATATGTAATATTAAACATAAAATTGATGGTTTAGAAAATATTCCAAATGAAAGTGTCTTAATTGCGTCTAAACATCAGTCCGCTTTTGAGACACTCGCACTCTATTACTATTTAAAAGATTGTTTCTTTGTCCATAAAAGAGAGCTTTTCTTTATACCAATTTTTGGACAATATTTATTCAAGTCTAATATGGTTGCGATTAATAGAGATGGTGGAACAAAAGCTATGAGAGATATGTTACAAAAAGTTCAATCAAAATTATCTTTTGGATCTTCAATTATTATTTTCCCCGAAGGAACAAGAAAGCTGCCTGGTAGTAAACCTGATTATAAGACAGGTTTTATTGGAATTTATAATCATACAAAAAGAAAAATCCTTCCTGTAGCTTTAAATTCAGGTTTATGTTGGCCAAAACAATCATGGGTATTAGAAAAAGGATTAATTACTATAAAATTTTTACCGACAATTGATGAAGGTTTAGATAAAAAAGTTTTATTAAACGAAGTTCAAAATAGAATAGAAACTGCTTCAAATTTATTATTGGATAACTAATTCTTTTCTGTGGGATCAAAAGTTCCTGCTTGACCAATCTCTTCAATAATTTTTCTAATTTCTTTTGATTTTATAAATTTTTCTTCCAAATATTTTAAATCATTATTTCTTATTGCTTTTTGATAAGTAAGTAGATCTTCACTGAAACGACCAAGCATTTCTAAAACGGCTTCTTTATTTTTTTCATAAACATCACGCCACATTACTGGGTCACTACCTGCCAATCTTGTGAAATCTCTAAAACCTGCAGCTGAATATTTAATTACTTCATCTTTCATTTGAGATTCAAGCTCTGTTGCAGTTCCTACGACAGAATATGCAATAAGTTGTGGAATATGAGATGTCATAGCTAGTACTCTGTCATGACGTTTAGGTTCCATGATTTCAATATTCATTCCGAATGACTCCCAAATATCTGAAACTGATCTTGTTATCTCACTCTGAGTTTCTGTTGGGGTCAAAATACAATACCTATTCTCAAACAGCTTTGCGAAACCAAATTCTGGTCCACTTTTCTCTAATCCAGCAATAGGGTGGGCAGGAACAAATAAAATTTTTTTATTATTAATTGATTCTTTAAAATCTTCTATAACACTTACTTTTGTTGAACCAACATCTGTTACTAGTGTTGTTTCATTAACATAGCTATTCAATTGCTTAAATATATCCCTATATGAACTCAAAGGTGTGCAAATAAAAATAATATCAAATTGTTGATTATATTTATTTAAATCACTCTCTATTACATCCACAAGATTTAAATTTTTTGAAATATTTATTACCTCACTGTCCTTATCAATAGCAAAAATTTTTTTTGATAATTGTTTTTCC
>CACONS010000003.1 GCA_902628645.1 uncultured Alphaproteobacteria bacterium
CTAGTATAAGAATCTAATCGAATTGCATCGTCTGCTTTAACTTTGTTCAGTAATACTAATTTACATTCTCTACGATGTCTATCCTTACCTTCATATCCTTCAACGCCTACTTCAAGATGCTCAAACATTGATTTATTCCCTTTAGATATAAATTGTAGTTTCCAATCTTTAGAAGTTTTCTTCAACCACTTTCCCTCCCCTTTTATTAGAAGTGATTTATCAGTCCTTATGCCACTAAAAATATTCAGACCTACATCTCCTTCATATTTATTTTTTCCAATAAAGTATCTATTTCCTTGAAAAGTATAATCTGTTGATATGGCAAAAAAATAATCATTATATGGTTTTTTTCCAGCGCTATTACCGCCACATTCAAGTTTCATTGCCAATAGAACTGCATCTTCTCCAGAATAGGAAGGTCTAGATACAAAAATAATTAATGGTAAAATAATAAAAAAGTATATTGTTAATCTCATCTGCAATATTCTATGTAAAATTTAATGATTACTCAATTTTATAACAAAAAACAACGAAGAACCAAAACAAGAAATCTGAAAATAAGGAAAACTTACTTCTAAGTTTCTACGAAGAAGTTTTATAATATCCTTATTTTCTGTTAATAATAACTAGATTGTTGTTCTACAGAACGCCCCACTGCATTTTTTTTTAAGCTTTAAATAGAATATTTAGGCAGATGAGGTTTGTTACCTATGTAAAGTATAAAAAATTAATTTACAGAATACCAATCAATAACGAATTGTTTGATTAAATCTTCAAAACCAGATTCCATGAGATCTTTAAAATCTAAATAATCAGCTGCGTGAGCACCAATATAATTTTCATATAAAATAAATGGTCCTTCTAGCGGATTATTCCATACGAAAGATGCTTCAGATATTCCATATATCTGAAAAATTATTGTTCCACTACATATAGTCATAATTCCGTTTCCAGACTCAAGTAAATATGGATAAACATATATACTTATATCACTACTATCATTTGTAATTATATCAGTACTTGCAAGTTGATATTTTATTTCTCTCTGAAAAAAATCTGCGTCTAAACCACATGTATTTTCAATTTCAGGTATGTCAATTGCGAATTCACTAATACCTTTAAGAGCAATATACTCATCATTGGCATAAGAAGTAGAATAGAATAAAGTTAAAAAAAGAATAATTAGCTTTTTCATAAATTACTATATATTAAGTTGAAATTGCACTTTTAAATTAAATTCAAATAAATAAAAACAAAAAAATTTAAAATTAAACAAATTGTGTTTCGAATTTTCTAAAAGGAAATTCCATTTTACCAAAAAATATGATATTTATTATAAAATAAATGCTTGTTGTGGATAATTATATTAGAGATGAAAAACTTTTAAATGAATTAAGAAGTGAAAAATTTTGGTCTAGTGTTGGAAAATTAAATTGGTGGGATGGTTGGTGGATAATTGAACCAAGAAATATATGCGAACAATTTATACAAATTGTTTGGAAGCAATTTACAAATTTAGAAAATAGAGTTGCTGGCTTCGAATATTGGAGTAATGTTCATCAAACTGGTGAAGGCTTAAACTGGCATGTTGATAAAGATGAAAAATTAATGAAAGAAAAAAAAGAAGTGGTTATGCCAAATATGGGTTTAGTTTATTATGCAATTTCAGATGGATTAGATGGAGGTTATTTAGAAATTGCAAACACCCCTGATCGTGAAAATGTTGAACCTAATAAAATTGAAAGGTTAAAACCATTAGAAAATAGATTAATTATGTTTAATCCATCTTACCCGCATAGAGTAAGTCCTATTGAAGGAGGTAGAAGAAGAGCTATAATCGTAAATGCTTGGCCTAAAAAACCATATACCTTTCAAGACTCAGAAAGTTATTCAAGAAATAATAAATAGATATTTTTATTATTTTTTATATTTTTCTTTTAAAAAGGGAACCATTGAACTCCATACTCCATCTTTTTTTAAACGATGATAGGTTGCTGCTAAAATATGAATCCCTATAAATAAATAGAGTAAGTTAATAATTAGTTCGTGAATAGTAATAATAAAATCGATTAAAAAACCATTTTCAAATCCTAACCTGAATACAAAACCAATTAATAATCCTGACAAAACAGTTCCTAATAATAAAATATACATTCCATTATGAACTATTTTAGAAGCTATTTTTTGTACCCTAGGTGTATTTTCAGGTAAGGATGATTTTTGTGTTTTTTTCATATAAATTAAACGGACTAATAGAAGAAATAAAAAAATTATTGCAAAAATAATTTCAAATCTAAAAAAAGCATTGTTTTCAAGTTGATTTATATCATCAACTTGCTTAGCTACACCATAAATAAATAATAGGACAAAACCCCAATGAAATATCTTTGCTAATTTACTATAATGTAATTTATTTTTTTCTAGACTCATAAATTTTAATGTAATACTTTAAAAATTATCTTAAGTAAATAAATCACAAATGATCGAATATCAAAAAATACTAGATAATAATATGTTAAATGTATTTAAAGATATTCTGATTAATATTAGGGATAAAGGATTATCAAATAATAATCATCTTTATATTACATTCTTAACTAATCATAAAAAAGTTGAATTACCAAATTGGTTAAAACGAAAATATCCTGAAGAAATGACTATAGTAATTCAATATGAATATTACGATCTTGAAATAAATAAAAAAAATTTTTCTATTTCACTTTCATTTAATGATATTAGAACAAATTTAAAAATTGACTATAGTGCTATTGTCTCCTTTGCAGATCCTTCAGCTAATTTTGGGTTAATTTTGAAAAAAAATAAATTTCAAAGAAAAGTTAGTAAAAAAATAGAAAAGCAGAAGTCAAACAAGGATAATGTAATTAATTTTTCAAATTTTAAAAAAAATTAATCTAAATAATAAAATCTTTTTATTTGACCTTTATCATAATCCAAGCACAATGGTCTTCCAGTAGGAAGCTCTATTGAAGATATTTCTTCAGATTTATACATTCCAACCTTAATCATTATTGCTCTTAAAGAATTGCCATGCGCAACAATAAGAACATTTTTTTTATTTAATATAAGCGGTTCAATTGTATTAGAAAAATAAGGTGAAACTCTATCAACTACATCTTTAAGACTTTCACCATTGGGTGGAGGTGTGTGATATGATCGTCTCCATATATGTACTTGTTCTTTACCAAATTTGTCTGCAGTTTCTGCTTTATTTAAACCAACTAAATCACCATAATCTCTCTCATTAAGTCTTTGATCTTTTTCATAAATTAGAACACCATTTTTATACAAATTTTTTATTCCTGATGCCTTCATTGCAATTTCTGCTGTTTTATTTGCTCTTTCTAAGACACTACTGAAAATTTTATCAATTTCTATATTATTTTTTTTTAATAAAAGACCTGCATTATTTGCTTCATTAATGCCTTTTTCAGTTAATGGAACATCCTTCCAGCCAGTAAATTTATTTTCTAAATTCCACTGACTTTGGCCGTGTCTAAGTAAAACAAGTTTGTTCATAAGTTATCTATAATATGTTATAGTATATTTGTTAATTATTAATGAAAAATAAAAAAAGAATAGAATTTGATAGCCTAGGTTCAAAAAAAATTGATAGAAACAAGCTTTGGGGTGCTCAAACGCAAAGATCCTTAGAAAATTTTAAAATTGGAAGTGAAAAAATACCGGTTGAATTAATTATTGCTTTAGGACAACAAAAAAAAGCTGCTGCTGAAGCTAATATTGAACTTGGTGTCTTAGACAGAAAATTAGGAAAATTAATTATAAATGCATGCAATGACATAATTAATTTGAAACTTATAGAACAGTTTCCATTATTAGTATGGCAAACTGGATCTGGTACTCAGACAAATATGAATGCTAATGAAGTAATTAGTAATTATATAATTAAAAAATTAAGAGGAAAAATTGGAAGTAAAGAGCCTATTCATCCAAATGATCATGTGAATCTATCTCAATCATCAAATGATACCTTTCCAACAATAATGCATATTGCAATTAATGAATTAACAACTAAAGACTTAATTCCAAATCTTAAAATTTTAATAAAGGAATTTCAAAAAAAGAAAAAGATTTTTAAAAAAATAATCAAAATAGGAAGAACTCATACACAAGATGCAACTCCAATTACTTTAGGAGATGAGTTCTCAGCTTTTTGTTCTCAATTAAGAGCTTGTTTAAAAAGAATAGAAATTGCAAAATCTGAATTGAAATATCTTGCCCAAGGTGGAACTGCTGTAGGCTCAGGGATTAATGCTCCAAAAAAATTTGATAAAGTTTTTTGTAAATATTTGAATAAACTCACTATTGATAATTACAAACCTTCTCCAAATAAATTTGAGTCATTAGCCTCTCATGATCCATTAATTAATTTTTCAAATTCTTTAAAAACTTTATCACTTTCATTATTAAAAATAATTAATGATATTAGATTTTTGGCATCTGGACCTAGATCTGGTTTGGGAGAGTTAATTTTACCTGCCAATGAACCTGGATCATCAATTATGCCAGGCAAAGTAAATCCAACACAAATTGAAGCATTAAGTATGGTGTGTGTTCAAGTAATTGGAAATAGTACAACTGTAGATCTTGCAGGATCCAATGGTCATTTTCAATTAAATGCTTATAAACCTGTTATTGCTTTTAACATTATTCAGTCAGTAAAACTTCTTAGTGATAGTATTAAAAGTTTTTGTAATAATTGCTTAAAAGGATTAGAAGCAAACAAAAAAATTATTGATAATCATTTAAATAACTCTTTAATGCTTGTTACCTCTTTAAATAAAAGTATTGGATATGATAATGCAGCAAAAATTGCAAAAAAAGCTTTCAATGAGAACTTAACTCTTAGGGAAGCTGCCCTAAAATTGAAATTAATTTCAGAAAAAGATTTTGATAAGATAGTCGATCCAAAAAAAATGATTTAACTAAATGTATTCGTAGTTATTTTTATCAGCAAACAAAGACCTTAATAATAAATTATTTAATTGATGGCCTGATTTGTTTCCTAAAAAATAACCTTGAATTGGAGATCCTGCTAAATATAAATCTCCGATAGAATCAAGAATTTTGTGTCTCACAAACTCATCTTTAAAACGCAAACCATCTGAATTTAGTATTTTACTTTCTCCAACAACAACAGCATTATCTAAAGAACCACCGAGTGCCAAGCCATTTGATCTTAACATATCAACATCTTTTTCAAATCCAAAAGTACGTGCTGAAGCGATATCAGTTTTATAATTCCCATTTACTAATTGTAAATGACAGCTTTGTTTGCTAACTAGCTTACTAGGGAAATCGATCTCGAAATCTATTGAGAACTGGTCATTAGGTTTTAATTCTACTGATGAATCATTATTTTCTACTTTAATATTTTTTTTAATTTTTAAAATCTTTCTTCTTTTATTTAAACTTTGAGTAGAAGTTTGATCAATAAGATCAACAAACTTTATTGAACTACCATCCATGATTGGTACTTCCGGTCCATCAATCTCAATTTTAATATTATCTATATGCAATCCTGATAAAGCACTCATTAAATGCTCTATAGTTGATACACTAGTACCATTTTGATTACTTATAGTTGTACTTAGTTTTGTACTGCTTACATTTGACCATAAAGCCTCAATCACATTATTATACTTAACATCTTTTCGAATAAACTTAATTCCGTAATCAACTTTAGCGGGATATAATTTCATATTTACTTCTGTCCCAGTGTGTAGTCCTATACCTCTTATTGATACTGGTTTGCTAATTGTCTGTTGTTGATTGCTAGATGTGTTTAATATATCTATCATTTTAAAAAAAAGTGCCGAAATCAGCACTTTTTTTAATATATATTTTTGACGATCTTAACAACTAACCTAATATTTCAAAATATTGCAAATATGCTCTAATTACTAGTTAGCTTGTCTTCTAAGGAAGGTGGGTATATCCAAAAGTTCTTCCTCTGTTTCCTGATTGAACTCATCATCAATTTCAGTAGATTCAGTTTCTTCAGCACTAAACTCCTCTTTTTCATCGATGCTTAAATTATTATCTTCAGAGTTTTTATCTTCTGAGTTATTTTCTTCAATCTTTTCTGCTGAAGACGCAAAAACAGGTTCAGTCTTACCTGGAACTTTATTTTCTGAATCAATTTCTTCAGATTTATTTGAAGCGGAAAGAGTATCAAATAAGCTCAACCTTCTTACACTTGTTTCATTTGGTTTTTCAATGTGTGAAGAAGAGTTTGAAACTTCATTAACAATATTATCACTTTCAATTTGCTCTTCAGCTTCTGAAACTTCATTATGTTCAAACACTTTATCATCAATATTTTCTTCTAAACTTGCAGTCTCAATTTGGTTAATATTTGTTTGCTCATCTAAAACAATATTTTCAGAATTTTGATTATTGAGAATTTCTTCATTTAAAATACCATTGATCTCTTCATCTAAGGTGCTTCCTTCTTGTAAAGAATGTTCCTGCAATGCGGTACTTTCAGTCAATGACTCAGACTTTTCTGTATCTTGTTTATAAATATCATTATTTATATTTATTGGAGCAAAGTTTTCTATCGGCTTAGCTGATATATTATTGTTTGCATCAATGCCTGTAGCTACGATACTAACTCTAACAACACCTTCCAGTCTATCATCACATGTTGTTCCGTATATAATATTTGCTTCTTCATCAACTTCTTGTTTGATTCTATTTGCAGCCTCATCAACTTCATACAAAGTAATATCTTTACCACCAGTAATATTAATTATTAGACCTTTTGCACCTTTAAGAGACACATCATCAATTAATGGATTTGCAATAGCTGCTTCAGCAGCTGCAATTGCTCTACCTTCACCTTGTGCTTCACCCGTGCCCATCATAGCTTTACCCATTTCAGACATAACAGTTTTGATATCTGAGAAATCTAAATTTATCATTCCAGGTTGGACCATAAGATCAGTTACACCTCTAACACCTGCATACAGGACATCATCTGCCATCTTGAATGCATCAGAGAAAGTAGTTTTTTCATTGGCAATCCTAAATAGATTTTGGTTTGGTATTGTTAGTAATGTATCAACATACTGTTGTAGTTCTTCAATTCCTTTCTCAGCTAATTTCATCCTTTGAGAACCCTCAAAATGAAAAGGTTTAGTTACTACACCAACAGTTAGTATTCCTTTTTCTCTTGCTAATTTAGCAATAACTGGCGCAGCTCCTGTGCCAGTACCACCACCCATACCAGCAGCTATAAAAAGCATATGACTACCTTCAAACTTTTCATTTAAATCTTGAATTGCTTCTTCTGCAGCTTGTCTTCCAATATCAGGTCTCATTCCTGCGCCTAAACCTTTAGTGCTGTTTAATCCTAATTGAATTTTATTTGGACAACTTGAAATTTGTAAAGCTTGTGCATCTGTATTAGCTATTAAAAAGTCTACGCCCTCTAAATTTGCATTAATCATGTTGTTAACTGCATTTCCACCAGATCCACCCACTCCTAAAACTGTAATTTTAGGATGTAAGTTTTGTGCTACATCTTGTATTGAAATATTGATAGTCATTGTAATCTCCGCCGTTTTAAATACTTTTTAACGAATTATATTCGAAATCGTCAATATAATTTACTATATATAGTATTATCTAAATATATTGATCAAGCCAAGTAAAAAAGGTTGAAAATCCTCGTTTTTTTGATTTTTTTGAGGAGTTTGTAAGAAAATCAATTTTAAATAAGTCTCGGTCATACAATATAGATCCAATAATGTCACAAAAATTTGGTTTTTTAAAATTATTTTCCAAGTTTAATTGATCTAACGGGTTTGATACTCTTACACCACTTGCAAAAATTGTTTCTACATATTTTGTAATATTATCCATCATTGCACCACCTCCAGTTAAAACTACATTATTTAATTTTTTATTTCTTAAATTATTATCTCTAATTTTTTGCCATATCATTTCTAAAGTTTCTTCAATACGAGGCCTAATAATTGCATTTAAACTTGATCTTGTTATCTGTTTAAATGTATTTTTATCTCCTGAAACGATTGGAATTTCTATTATTTCATGATCATCGCTAGGCGATGAAACTAGAGAACCATATAATGTTTTTAACCTTTCAGCACTTGAAATATTGGTTGATAAACCTCTAGCAATATCTAATGTAATGTTATTACTGCCAACTCCTATTGCATCGCCATAGACAAATTTATTATTCTCAAAAACTGATATAGAAGATGTTGAATGACCTAAATCTATACATATAGTTCCAAGTTCTTTTTCATCTTTTGTAAGTGATGATAAAGATGAAGATAATGGCGAAGGAATATAGTTATCAATATTAAGTTTCAATTTTTTGATAACACTAGAAATATTAGCTGAATATTTTTTTTGAATGTATATTTTATAAAAATTAATTTTAATATTATCTGAATAATTTCCAATCGGGGCATTGAAGTACAGATTGTTATCGATATCATATGAAGTTATATTATTAAATATTTCAAATTTTTCACTAGGATTATTAAAATATTCCGATTGATTAATTATTTTTTTTAGATGTAATTCAGAAATTCTCTCATTTTTTAATTCTATTTCTGAGTTGTAATAATAAGAATTAGAATTCAACAAAGATAAATTAAGATTAATAGAATTTAATTTGGTTTGGGATTGTTTTTCAGCGTCTTTTACTAAAGATTTAATCTGATCATGTAAATTTTCAAAATTTAAAATAATATTTTTTTTAATATTATTATTAGGAACACTGGCAATGGATAAGATATTAATATTTTCGGTGTTCTTATAATCAGCAATAACAAATGATATTTTTGAATTCCCAATATCTAAACCAGCTTTAATCATTTAAATTAATTAAGATTGTTTTTTTTAAATTTCTTAAATCATATATTTTTACATTATTAATATCCGTTTCGCTAAGTTTATTTTGTATCATAATAAAATTCTGAATAGATTTATTTGGATCTTCTTCTGAAAGCATTAATTTCACATCGCTGTATAAATTTATATCCCATCTTCTTTTGTTAATGAATTCCAAACTCTCTATTTGGTATGATTTTACAAAATCATTATTTTTTAAAATATTAATTAGTGAATTAGCTTTTAAGTTTGAAGAATTACCTTTAAAGATTAATAATGAAAGATTTTTCAAATCTGTAATGTAAATTTGATCTATAATTTTTCCATTTTCATCAAAAAAAAAGTATTTCTCGTTAAAAAAATAAATCCCAATTGGTTTATATTCTTCAATCCTAATAAATAGAGTGTCTTTATAATTTGTATTTAAATATATTTCTTTGACCCAATTATTTTCTTTTATTGAATCATTAATTTGATCTAATGGTAATAAAAAAATTGAAGATTCTATATAATTTTCCAGTTTATCTTCTATAAATTTTAATTCAATTTTTTCCAAACCTGAAATATCAAATTTTGTAAATTGATATTGAAAGTTTTCTGAAAAACTGTGAATTATATTTTTAGAAATATCAATTATATAATTTTTATTAAAATATAGTAAAAAAGAAAAAAAAATTAAAAATAAAAAAAAACTGAAATAAATTAATGATCTAAAACTTAAAACATATCTTCTTCTATTAATATTGTTCATACTAATAATTCAAATTTTTGATCAAAATAAAAATGATTTCTGAAAATGATAAACCTTTATAATTAGCTTGTTCAGGCAATAGAGATAAGGGAGTAAGTCCGGGCTGGGTATTTGTCTCTAAAAAAAAAATTTTATTTTTTTTTGTATCAAAAATAAAATCAGTTCTTGCAATTGAATTACAACCTAAGAGTTTATGAGCTTTAGTAGCGAATTTAAGACATTTAGTATAATTTATTTTATTAAATTTAGCTGGCAAAATATGTCTTGCAAAACCTTTTGAATATTTTGCTTTATAATCAAAGAAATTATTTTTTGATTTAATTTCTGTAACAGCAAGTGCGTGAATTTTTTTATCTAATTTGATAGTTGAAACTGTAATCTCCTTTCCATATATGAATTCCTCTATTAAAATTTCTTTGTGATCAGTAAGTTTCCTTTTAAATTCTTCTAAATTAGAAATAAAAATATCAAATTCTTTTTGATTTCTAATTATTCTTATGCCAAAACTTGAACCGCTTCTATTAGGCTTAATAACAAATTTTTTAAACCTACTTTTGATAGTAATTAATTTCTTCTCATTCAAATCAATTATATCTAAAAGATAATATTTCGGAGACATTAATTTATTTTTAATAATCACTTTCTTAGATGCAGATTTGTTAAAACAAAGATTGGATGATTTTATATTTGAATGCGAATAAGGAATTTTATTTTTTTTTAAAATTTTTTGAGCTTGACCATCTTCTCCAAAAGGGCCGTGTAAAGCATTAATACAAATATAATTTTTATAATTAATTATTTTTTTATGAAAGTTTTTAGGATTAACTCTTAATGTTTTAAACTGCAATTTATTTTTATTAAGAATTTTTTGAATTTCTCTGGAGGTTACTAAAGATACATCATGCTCTTCATTATTACCACCTTCTAAAATTAAAATTTTTTTATTACTCACCTATTATTTCTACCTCCCATTCCAATTTTACATTGAATTTAGCATATACTTTTTCAACAATACTTTTACCTAAGTTTTCTATATCTGTTGCTGAAGCACTTCCCCTATTTATCAAAAAATTCGCATGTAGATCGCTCACGTATGCATCTCCATAATTAATACCTTTACATCCTGCTTCCTCAATTAATTTCGCCGCATGATGATTTTTTGGATTTTTAAAAGTACTGCCAGAAGTTTTGTTTTTAATTGGCTGAGTTTCTAAGCGTTTATTTTTAATTTCATTAATCCTCTCTTTGATAAAATTTTGATCTCCATAATTAAAATTAAATATAGCTTTTGTGACTATATCTGTTTTATTTATATCTGAAGATCTATATTTTAGATTAATTTTATCTTTTGTTATTGTTTTTCTTTGACCAAAATTATCACAAATTTCTATACTATTTATAACATCTACTGTTTCCGAACCATAACAACCTGCATTCATTTTAACTGCTCCACCTATTGATCCTGGAATACCACTATAAAATTCAAAACCCTCAATATTTTGTCTCAAAGCATAATTTGATAAATTAATATCTAAAATACTAGCCCCAACTTCAAGTTTGTTATCATTAATATTAATAGTATTAAATCCTTTGCCTAATTTTATAAGAGTTCCATTATATCCATTATCTCTAATTAAAATATTTGAACCTGAACCTATTATGTAAAAATTTTCATTATTTATTTCGTTTAGTATAATTTCTAACTCTAAATTATCTTCAACTATAGCAAATATTTTTGCATTACCTCCTGTTCTGAACCAAGTATGTTTACCAGCATTATAATCTAAGTAAATTTTACTTTTAAGCTTATCAGCCAATTCTAAAATTTTTTTTGACATTAGTTATTCAAATATTTTTTTGCAATACTTGATATTGAACCCGCGCCCATAAAAACAATAGTATTTTGATTTATTGTATGAGGTTTCATTAATTTATTTAAATCACCTATATTTCTTAAATATATAGTATTTTTATTTTTTTTTAATACTTTAGAAAATATATCTTTAGAAGTTGCACCCTTGATAATCTTTTCTCCAGCTGAATAAGTTTCTAACAAAAATAAATAATCAACTTTAGATAAAACTTTTACAAATTCTTTAATTAGTATTTTAGTTCTAGTGTATCTGTGTGGTTGAAAAACTACTATTACTTTATTTTTTAGACTTTTAGCTGCACTTAATGTAGCTGCAATTTCTGTTGGATGATGTGCATAATCATCATACACAAAGGACTTATTTTTTTTTCCAATAAATGAGAATCTTCTTTTTACACCTACATAATTAATCAATGCATTATTAATATCTTTATTTTTAATTCCATTTAGTTTGGCTGCAACAATACTTGCTGTTGCATTTAAAATATTGTGACTGCCGATTGCATTTATTGTAAATTTATAATTAGAAGAATGAATAATTTTATTTTTAATTTTTAATTTAAAGGAAGTTTTTAGTTTCTTTTGTATAATATCAAAGATTAATACGTCTGCTTTTTTATTTTTTATTGAATAAGTTAAAATATTTCTAGTTTTTATTCTGTTAATTAATAGTTTTAGATTCTTATCATCGTAACACATTATTGCAGTTCCATAAAATGGAAGAAGGTTTATAAATTTTTCAAAGGCATTAATTAAATTTTTCTTTGATTTATAAAAATCCATGTGTTCAATATCTAAATTAGTAATTATTGATATTTGATGTGGGAGTTTTAAAAAGCTTCCATCACTTTCGTCAGCTTCAACAATCATCCACTTCCCTTTTCCATAACGATTATTGTTGGAAAAAGAATTTATAATACCGCCATTAACAATAGTAGGGTCTAAACCTGCTTCATTAAAAATATTTCCTACCAAACTAGTTGTAGTAGTTTTTCCGTGAGATCCAGCTATGGCAATAGATTTTTTATTTTTCATTAATTCTGCAAGCATATCAGCTCGAGAAAGAACAGGAATTTTTTTGATATATGCTTCTTTTATTTCAGGATTATTTTTTTTAATAGCTGATGAATAAACAATAGCATGAGCATTTTTAATATTTTTTTTATTATGTCCTAAAAAAAATTTTATACCTTTTTTCTTTAATCTTTTGGTATTGTCATTTACTGATATATCACTACCCTGTATCGAATATCCTTTATCTAGCATCAATTCTGCAATACCAGACATTCCTATTCCTGAAATACCTATAAAATGAATTTTACTGTTAATTTGCATTTACTATTAATTTATAAATTAAAGTGTTACTGTTTTTAACTTTAATCATATCAAATTTTTTATTCATTGATTCTAATTTACTTTCATTACTATATGTTTCATAAATATGTCTTTTTGCTTTGTCTAAATCATCATTATTTTGATCAAAAATTATGGCTAAGTCATGTTTAGCTAATATTTCAGCATTAAAAAATTGATGATTATCTTTTGAAGAAGGTAAAGGAATTAATATCGAGGGAAGTTTAAAGTTAATTAAATCAACAATTGTTCCTGCTCCAGCTCTGCATATTGCTAAATTAGAATTAGCTAGTATTTCATCTACATTTATAAAAAAATCTTTCAAAATTATTGGTGACTTAATATTTTGTAATTCTGCTTCATATTTTTTTATCAAATGTTTAGAACACTGAAATATAAATTTAGCTTTTATAATTTTTTCATCATCTATAATTTTAATTAGATTTGTTGCAAAATTTGATACAAATTCTGATCCTTGACTGCCACCAGAAATAAAAATTGTAAATTTACTATCAGAATTTTTATTGCTTATGTTATTATTTTTTTGAAAATTATTTTCTGGAGAACCAACTACAAATATTTTATCTTTAAACTTTGAATTGATTTTAGATTTAATATCAAAATTTAAAAATAATTTATTTGAAAAATTCAAAAAAAATTTATTCGTTCTTCCTATTATTGAATTTTGTTCATGTATATAAAGTTTAACTTTATAAATTGGTTTAAATAACATACATGTTAACATTGGAGAAAACGAAGCATAACTTCCAAAAGAAATAGAATGGGATGGTTTTAATAAAAATATAATAATGAATGATTGAATTAATCCTAATAAAATTTGAAATATGCCAAAGATTTTAAATATTAGGTTTCCATTCAAATTTGACGAGCTAATTATATAAATTTTTCCATTATAATTTTCAAAATATTTATAACCTCTTTTGTCAGTTATAATTGAGCAATTTATATTTTTTACAGACAAATAATTTGCAAAATTTTTTGCTGGTATAACATGTCCACCTGTTCCTCCTGTAATTAGTAAAAAATTTTCTTTCATAATTCTTCATTTTTTTTGTTTGTAAGAGATAATAAAAAACCAAATAAAATTGCTATTGATATCATGGAAGAACCTCCATAACTTACAAATGGCAGTGTCATGCCCTTTGTTGGTATAAGGCCCAGCGAGCTAAAGATATTAATTAAGCATTGTAATCCAAATGAGCAAATTAAACCACTAATTGCTATAATTTTATATGGATCTTCAAGTTGTAGAACTTTTAATAAGCTTCTTATTATAATAGATAGAATTATAAAAATAATTATTAAACAAAAAATAAATCCTAATTCTTCTCCAGCAACAGCAAAAATAAAATCAGTGTTAGCATCAGGAATTTTTTCTTTTAAAATACCTTGCCCTGGACCCTTTCCAAGTAGCCCGCCATTTTTGAAAGCTTGAATACTTAAATCTATTTGGTATGTATCAGTCCCACCTAATCCCCCAAGAAATGAATTAATTCTTGATTGAACATGATCAAAAATAAAATAAGAAAAAATTGAAATTCCTAATATAAATAAAAATGCAACTATAACTAAAAAAAATGATAAACCAGCAACGAATAACTGGCAAAAAAAAGTTGCTGACAGCAAAACTGTCATTCCCAAATCAGGCTGCATAAGTATTAAAGATAAAAGCAAGAAGAAAAAAACAAACAGTAAAGGTAAATAAAATTTTTTATCTTCTATAGATTTACTTATACACCATGCAGTCAATATGACAAAAATAGGCTTAATTATCTCTGAAGGTTGAAGTGTAAAGTTAAATATTTGAAACCATCTCTTAGCGCCTTTAACTTCGTAATCTAAAAAAAATATTAGCAGTATTATTATTAATAAAATAATAAATGAAAATAATGAAATTCTTCTAATATTTTTACTATCTAAGTCTGATAACGCAATAAGTAAGAAAACTGAAAAAAGAAAAAAAATAGAGTGTCTATTTATGGATAAATTTTCATCTATGGAAAATGAAAGTATTAATCCCGTAAAACCCAATGAAAATATTAATATAATGTTAATTCTATCAATTGAACTCCACCAATTTTTTAAATATTCCATAGTTATTTTATATATTTTTTAATTAATTTATTAAAATGTATGCCTCTTTCTTCAAAATTTTTGTATTGATCATAAGAGGCACATGCAGGAGCGAACAATATAGTTGATTGATTTGAATTTTTTTTGATATCCTTGAAGGTTTCTTTGATAACTGATTTTAAATTTGCCAATTTTTTTACAACTAATTCTTTTTTTAATTTTTTTTCAATAAAATTTCCTGATTTTCCATAAGTATATACACAGCTAATTTTATTTTTATATTTTAGAAGAATTTCAAAATTTTTTTCTTTAGCTATGCCCCCTAATATTAGGTAAATATTTTTATAATTTACAACTGAATTTATTGTTGAATTTAAATTAGTAGATTTACTATTATTTACTATTTTTAATTTATTATTTGTAAAAATTGTAGATGATCTAAATGGCAGACCCTTAAATGTTTTAATAACCTTAAGAAAATTAGATTCTGGAATTTTTAATATTTTACTACATATGTATGCTATTAAAATATTTTGAATATTAAAATTACCTTCTAAATCTTTTGAGATTTTTTTTATAAATAATTTTTTGTTTTTTTTGAAGTAATTATCTAGAATATAATCATTGTTAGCAAAACAATCAGCTGATTTATCGACTAAAGAAAAACTAATTTTATTTTTAATTTTTTTTTGATTAAATATCTTTCTTGAATAAATATCATCAATTGATAATAAATTAATTCCATTCTTAGTAATAATATTTTTCTTCTGACTAACATAATCACTAATACCTTTGTACCTATCTAAATGATCACCAGATAAATTTGTTATTACTGATATTCTACTATCAACTGACTTGACTGTTTCTAATTGAAAAGAACTTAATTCGATAACATGAACTTTATATTTTTCTTTAAGAAGAAAAGCATTGCATAATGATTCTCCAATATTGCCCCCAACAAATGTTTTAATATTATTTTTTTTTAAAATGTCTCCTATTAATTTGGTTGTTGTTGATTTCCCATTTGTGCCAGTAATAGCTACAATCTTTTGATTTGTTAAATTCGAAATATATAAATTTAAATCTCTATTTACTTTTTTAGATATATTTTTTCTTTTAAATTTTTTTTGTCTTAAAGATATTCCTGGGCTAACAAAAATTTTTTTAAAATCATTCAAATTATCTTTTTTTATATTAAAAAAATAATCTTTATTGTAATTTTTTTTAATAGCCTTTCTTACTATTGGATTATCATCCCACATCTTAAATTTTATTTTTTTATTTTCAAAATAATTTACTATAGAAAGTCCTGATTTTTGAATTCCATAAATTAAATACATTATCTTATTCTTAAAGTTGCAAGACCTATCAAAGCTAATACAATAGTAATTATCCAAAAACGAATAACTATTGTTGACTCAGGCCATCCCTTTTTTTCAAAATGATGATGTAGTGGAGCCATTAAAAAAACCCTTTTTCCTGTCATTTTAAAAATGAATACTTGGATTACTACAGACAAAGTTTCTAGAACAAATAAACCTCCTATTATAGCAAGAAGAATTTCATGTTTGCATATTATTGCTACTGAGCCTAAAGAGCCGCCTAATGCTAAAGATCCTGTATCACCCATAAAAACTTTAGCAGGTGGTGCGTTAAACCAAAGAAAACCTAAAGCTGCACCAATTAAAGAACCACAAAAAACTGCTAATTCACCGGTTCCAGGAATATATTGGATAAGTAAATAATTAGAAAAAACTATATTACCTGAAACATAGGCTATGAAAGCAAAAGACATAGCAACTATCATTACAGGGACAATTGCTAAACCATCAAGTCCATCAGTTAGGTTTACTGCATTAGCCGATCCAATAATTATAAATATGGAAATTAGAAAATAAAATATTCCAAAATCTATAATTAAATTTTTAAAGAAAGGAAATGTCATAGATTTGCTTATACTTGGATCTAAATTGATAAGAATTGAATATGTAATAAAAAAAGAAAAAATGATTTGAAATATAATTCTTATTTTTGATGAAATACCCTTAGTTGTATTTGATTTGATTTTACTGTAGTCATCTGCAAAACCAATAGATCCAAAAATTAAAATAGTTGAAAGTAAAATCCATATAAAAATATTTTGTAAATCAGCCCAAATAATTGTTGAAACAAAAACACTTAGAATAATCAACAGGCCACCCATTGTAGGAGTACCTTTTTTTGCAATTATATGTGACTCTGGACCATCATCTCTTATTGGCTGGCCAGTTGGCTGAACATTTGATAATTTGTTAATAATATAATTTCCAAATATGAGAGAAAAAAATAATCCAGTAAGGATAGAGGCGCCAGCTCTAAATGTTATATAGCTAAAAATATTTAGAAAACTAAATAAAGATTGGTATTCAAAGGCCAAATATTTAATCAAATCGATACCTGTTTTAATAATATTTTTGCAAACTTATTTATTTTTGTCGAATTAGAACATTTAATTAAAATAATGTCATTATTATGCACTTTCTCTTTTAAAAATTGCATAATTTTATTTGTATTTTTAAAATGGATAAATTCATTGTTTGGATTTAAATTTTTTACAGATAATTCAAAGAATTCGCCACATAAAATTACAAATTTAAAAATAGTGGCATCTAGTTGTTGTAGTAATTTATAATGAATTTTATAAGAATTATTTCCTAATTCATTCATTGTCCCTAGAATTATTATTTTTTTATTATTTTTTACTTTGATATTTTCTAAGTTTTTTATGCTTTGCAACATTGTATCAGGATTAGCATTATAAGATTCATCAATAATATTTATTTTTTTTTTATTTAAAGAAATTTTATGAACTAATCCCCTACCTTCCACTGGTTTTAAAAACTTGAAACGATTTAGAACTGATTTAATTTTTAGAGAATTTTCATTATAAAATGCAAGACAAAATAATAAATTATTTAATCTATGCATTACTATTGCGTCAGTAACAATATTAACCTTTTTTTTATTAATTGATAAAGTTACTTTATGCAATTTTTTATAGGGAGATATTTTTTTAATAAAATATTTTTTTGAAGAATTATCAATACGAATTATTTTAAGATTTTTTTCTTTTTTTGCTTTTGTGATTAAAATATTTTCAGATTTAGAAGAAACATTGAGATATAGCTTTTTACTATTATTATTATATTTAGAAATAAATATATCAGCTTTTTCTCTGGCAATATTATTTTTATTTTGAAAATTTTCTAGGTGAGTAGATTGTATATTTGTAATAAATACCTCTGATGGTTTAACTAAATTACTAAGAAATTTTATCTCACCAAAATTATTTGTTCCAATTTCAAAAATTGCATAATTTGATTTTAAATTTAAATTTAGTAAAGAAATTAATACACCTAAGTGATTATTATAACTTTTCTTTGAGTAAGAAATAGTATGATCTTTTTTTAAGAAAAATGCTAAAGTTTCTTTTAAAGTAGTTTTACCAGCACTGCCAGTAATGCCTATTACTTTACCTTTGTATAAATCTCGTTTCGTTTTTGCTATTTTTGAAAGATATTTATAAATATTATTTACATATAAAATTTTTTTATTTTTTTTGAAATTTTTATTATCAGTTACACAAAACTTTGCACCTTTATCTATTGCTTCATTTAAAAACTTGTTTCCATGAAACCTTTTACCTTTTAAAGCAAGAAATATATCTCCACTTTTAATATCTTTACTTGATATTTGAATTTTATCTTTTTTAGATATTATATATTTCTCTAATTGATTTAATTCGATCATTAATTTAATAATTGTTTAACAACTGTAAAATCATCAAACTTAATTGTTTTATTTTTTAAAACTTGAAATTTTTCGTGCCCTTTACCTGCTACAATTAAAATTTCATTCATTTTTAATTCTTTAATAGCTAATTTTATTGCTTTTCTTCTATCAGATACTTCCATAGCTCTAGAACAATACTTAAGAATATTTTTCCTTATTTTAGATGGATTTTCGTTTCTGGGATTGTCATCCGTTATATAAATTTTATCAGCATATTTATTTGCAATTAATGCCATAGATTTTCGCTTAGTTTTATCTCTATCACCGCCACAACCAAATAAAATTGATGGTTTCATTTTTTTGATTTTATAAGCAAGTAGAATTTTTTTCAAAGCATCTGGTGTATGTGCATAATCAATAATAATTTTTGATTTTTTTTTCTTATACTCAATTGTTTGCAAACGACCTGGTGGATTTGTA
The DNA here is from genome assembly GCA_902628645.1 of uncultured Alphaproteobacteria bacterium. Classification (GTDB taxonomy): domain Bacteria; phylum Pseudomonadota; class Alphaproteobacteria; order HIMB59; genus CACPNW01. The sequence goes on from CACONS010000003.1 coordinate 19,230, forward strand.
ACTTTCGATAATACTCTTATAATTTTACTTTGACTAATATTAAGTGCTAAGCAACAAGTAATTGCGCATTCTAAATTTTCTAATTCTATATTTGTTTTAAGTATTAGATTTTTTAGTTTATATTTTGTATTGTTAATATTCAAATATACAAAATCATTTATTTTTATTAATTTTATATTTTTATTTCCGAAATATTTAAATTTTACGTTTTTTTTTATCAATGTTTTTTTTAATTCAGATAAGATGTTTAATCTTGAATTAATTATAGCAAATCCAGAATTTACTAAATGATTAGAGAAAAGTTTAATTTTAGATTTTTTATAATTTGATAATGTTTTATGGTAATCAAGATGATCTTTTGAAATGTTTGTAATAGCTGCAATATTTATAGGATAATTTCTTAACCTGTTTTGTTCTAGAGCGTGACTTGAAGCTTCAAAAATGTAAATATTTTTTTCTTTTTTATTCGAAGATCCATATCTAAATAATTCTTCATAGGCAGGTGTTGTTAAATTTATATCATTTATTTTTTTTCCATTTACAAAATGTCCTAAAGTACCAACCATTATATTATTATATTTTAGTGAATTAAGAATTTTTGAAATATACCAAACAACTGATGTCTTTCCATTGGTACCTGTAACTGCTAGTGTTTTAAAGGGAAGATTACTATGAAGCTTAGTTAATAAATAATATATCTCAAAATTAATATTAGATACAACAAATTGAGGAATTTTTAAGTTTTTAATATATTTATTTGAAATTATGGCAGGAGTTTTATTCTTAAGTACTTCATCTAAATAAATCTTTTTTACCTTTGTATTTTTGTCATAAACAAACAACGTTTTGTTATTAGTAAATTTTGAGTTAGAGGTAATTGCAGAGAAATATTTATTTTTATTAAAGTTGTACGTTTCATTTACTCTTATAACTTTTGATAAATTAGACAGTAGCATTTAATTTTCTATATAAAAAATTTGTGTCTACTTTTAGAAGATCATCATTTTTATCTTTTGAAATATTAAAGAGGCTTATAATATTAATAATAATATCTTTTACCAAGGGTGCATTTACTCTTGCTCCAGTCATTCTTTGTTTAGTGCCTGTTTCCTTTTTTGGATACTCAATAGCAGTGTAAACTACATATTTTGGATTATTTGTTGGGAATATTCCAATAAAGGACGTTAAATTTCTATCCTTATAATATCCTCCATTTGGATTTAGTAATTCTGATGTTCCCGTTTTACCTCCTACAGAATAACCATCTACTTTTACTCTAGGACCAGTGTATTCGGTCTTGAGAACAACAGAATTTAATAAATTGATAAAGAATTTAGATGATTCTTTATTATTAAAAATTTGATTTTGTTCAAATTGTTTGTTTAATTGAAGTGTAGGAAAAACCTCATTCCCATTATTCGCTAATGAAGCATAAGCTTTAACTAAATGAAGAGGTGTAATTGCAAATCCATGACCAAATCCTATCGTCGCTGTTTCTAGCTTACCCCAATTATATTTATTTCCTAAAGGAGCTGAGCTTTCCTTATTTTCTATATTTATTTTTTTATTGAAACCTATTTTTTCAAAAAATTCTATTTGGTTTTTTTTTCCAATCAAAGTAGCAATCTGAGCTGTACCAATATTGGATGATTCAACAATTATTTTTTCAACATCATAAATACCATTATCTTTGTATTTATCATGATCACTTATATTTAAATATTTTTTTGTAACATCAAAAGTCATGTGAGGATCTATAATATTTAAATCAAATCCAATAGTGGCAGTTATTGGTTTGAATGTTGATCCCATTTCATAATTAGACTGAAAAACTCTATTCATTAAATTATTGTTATTATATGAGGATTTGTCCTCAGGATTATAATCAGGTAAGCTTACTGATGATAAGATTTGACCGTTAGTAATATCCATAACTATAGCTAAACCGGATTCAGCTTTATAATTATTTATGGTTTTTAAGAGATTTTCTCTAACCAACTGCTGTAAATTAGTATCAATACTAATAATTATATCTTGTGATTTTGCGAGATCATTTTCAAAATACCTCTCAATTCCACTCTGACCAATTTGATCAATATCTACATATCCAAGAATATGTGACAACGTATTCTTATAAGGATATATTCTTTTAAATTCCTTATGAGCTTTGATGTTTATTTCACCAAGATTAATTATTTCTTGATATTCAACTGGAGATATATTTCTTTTTATCCAAACAAATTGACTTGTTGATAATAATTTTTTTTCTATTTTTTTTATATCTAGATCAAGAATTAATCCCAATTTATTAGCAAGATCTTTTTTATTTCTTATCTTATTAGGATTAATTGATAAAGAGATACTTTCAATTGAGGTAGCAATTATATTTCCATTCCTATCATAAATACTGCCCCTAACATCTTTTTTTACATAATTATTAGTATCATCAATCAAATCAGGAAAGAGCATAATTGATGATATTCTATAAATTGAAATAAAATAGACAAAGATAAAAATTGTAATTGAAAAAAAAACTCTTCTATGAAGTAATTTTAAAGAGTCACTATCAAATAATTTCAGTTTACTTAACATTAATTAATTATTTGAGCGTACAAGCTTTATATTTTTATCTTGATTTGAAAGTTCTTCGATTTTTACAATGAGAGGAACACTATTGTTTTGATTTTTATAAAAATACAACTCATACAGTGTTTTTAAATATGAGCTATTTTGATGAGCAGCTAATTCAATCTTATTAATTTTTAAATTTTCTGAAATTTTAGATATTTTTATTTTTAAATTTTGATTATTTTTTTCGATTTCTCTTGTATTGTTGGCAATAAAAATCATTGAAAAAACCAGTATTAAATTTAGAATTAAAAAGAATATAATCGATTTAGTATACTTCATTATTAAATTTTCTGAGCTACCCGAAGTTTTGCTGATCTAGATCTGGGATTTTCTAAAATCTCAGAAGCTGATGGCAATATTGGTTTTTTGGTGATTATTTTAAGTTGAGTTGCCAGTTTATCAGGTAACTCCGGGTAGTGGCGGGAGGAACGCCATCGTTTACCACTATTGTGGTTAAAAAAATCTTTCACAATTCTATCTTCTAGACTTTGGAAAGAAACTACTAAAATTAAACCATCTTTATTTAGAATATTTAAAGTTTTTTCTAGACTTGTCTTTAGTTCACTTAACTCATCATTCACATAAATTCTAATTGCCTGAAATGTTTTTGTAGCTGGATGAATCTTGTTTTTTAATTGATTCTTTTTAGGTAAACATTTTTTAATAATATTTGATAATTCTATAGTGTCACTTATAAATTTTATTTTTCTGTTTTTTACTATTTCTTTTGCAATAACTCTTGAATAACGTTCTTGTCCATATTGATAAATTATGTCAGCTAAATTTTTTTCTTCATACTTATTAATTATATCATAAGCATTTTTATCTGAAGAACCCATTCGCATATCAAGTGGTCCAGATTTGTTGAATGAAAAACCTCTTTGCGCATTATCTATTTGATTTGAGCTTGTACCTATATCGAAAAGAATTATGTCAAATTTTTTATCTTTCAACTTGGTATTATTTACTATTTCTTCAATTTTACTAAATTTATCATTTATTAGAGAAAAATTTGAAAATTTGGATTCTATTTCTTTTGCAAATATTTTTGAAATTGGATCCCTATCTATTGCTAACAATTGATTTACATTAAATTTTTCTAGGATAGTTTTTGAATAGCCACCGCCACCAAAAGTTGCATCTATTACATTTATTGATTTTGTTAATGGTAGAAAGGATATTATTTCTTTAATCATTACTGACTTATGTAAATTCTCCATATTATTTTTGTTGTGTTAACATCATTCGTAATGATTTTTTTTCTTTTAAAAGACGCCTTCTTGAATCTTCAGTATTGTTAAGACCTTTTTTTGGCTCCCAAATTTGAAAATAATGGCCTTGACCAAAAAAAGCAGCTTCAGTTTTAATGTCAGCGTATAATTTTAATTCTTCAGGAATTAAGAATCTTCCCTCTTTATCAATGGTAGTTGTAATTATTTCTGAAAATATTGATGTTGAAAAATCATCATAATCCTCGGAAAAAAAATCTAAATTATTAATTCTTTTTGCGATTTCTTTTAATCGTGCAACTCCACAACCCTCAATAGATGGTGTTTTGATAGATTTGTATAAAATAATTTCATTTCTATTAGCTTTAGGAAGAACATTTCTAAAGCTGGAAGGCAGAGAAACTCTTCCTTTCTTATCTATTTTGTTAATATATTTAGATACAAATAAATCCACATATTATGGGTTATCATGGGATTATATGGGCGTCAATGGGTATATGAAATAATGATAAATGTTCTTTATATGTTCTCTGTAAATATAAAGATGGTGCATAAGCCGGGTTCTGTAATTTAATAAAAATTGATGATCATTAATCTAGAACAAATGTTACCATTTGTTTCAAGCAGTCTACCCGAATAGCTCAGCTGGAACTGATTGCCATTCCTATTTGACCTTGCTCCAAAAAGGGTTTGCAAAGCCTTTTTTGTTACCAAAAAAGCGGTAAGCTCTTACCTTACCTTTTCACCCTTACCTTTTCAGGCGGTATATTTTCTGTTGCACTTTCCCTAAGCTTTCACTTGCCAGGTGTTACCTGGTTTTTTTTCCAGTGGAGCCCGGACTTTCCTCTTGATTACTCAAGCGATCATCGCACCATCTAGTTTATTAATAAATTTATTTAATTTTTGGTCAACAAAAAATTAAAGAGGTGCTTAATTAAAGTATTATATATGGATTTACTGTTAGTTATGTCCTCTCTATTCAGATATCTAATTTTGTATGCTCTTATAAGTTTATTATAAAGTTTAACATTTTTATGTACTTCACGTGTATCATATCCAATTAATGATAAAGCTAAAATTATTTTCTGTTTTTTTGAGATTAAGTTATTATTATTAAACCATTTTTCCATAATTTTTACTTCATTCTTTTTTAATTTTTTAAAACTCATTACTAATCTTGAAGAAGAGAGTGATTGCCATGGAAAGTGTTTACCAGGATCTTTTTTTCTAAAAGGGGCAATATCTGAATGTGCTAAAACATTATTTTTATTAATTTTGTAATTTTTTTGTAATTTAAAAATAAGTTTTTTTAATGAATAAATCATCTTTAATGAAAATTTATTATTTTTTCCTCTCGGATTATAATCAAGCTCTATGCCTATAGAGACAGAGTTAATATCAATGATTTCTTGCCAAAATGCCTGTCCTGCATGCCATGCCCTAAATTTATCTTTTACTAAGTTGTATATGGTTCCATTTTGTGAAATTAGATAATGTGAACTTACTTTTTTTTCCTTATTACATAAATATGAAATAGCGTCTAATGTGTCTTTCAAGGCTGTATAATGAATTATAATTAATTGTATTTTTGAATTATTTCTTAAATTATAATTTGGAGATTTGTATTTAGTTATATATTTCATTCAAATTTTTAAATTTAAATATATAAATAAATTATGATAAAAAAAATTATCTGTCTAATATTATTATTTCTATGCATTAGTTGTTCTAGTAATAACAATTCAAATATTGAAAAAAATAAGAATTTATTAAGTGAGCCAGAAACACTATATAAAGTAGCCAAAATAAATTTTGATGCACAAAACTTTGAATTAGCAAGGGAACAATTCAAAGAGATAAGCAAACTATTTCCATTATCTAATGAAGCAATCCAATCAGAAATAATGATTGCGTTTATTGATTATGTCCAGATGAATTACGATAATGCAATTATAAACTATAAAAAGATAATCAATAAATACCCATCTCACAAAGATTTGGATTATATTTATTATATGATAGCAATGTGTAATTATGAACAGCTTCAAAATGCAGCATTAGATGGATTTTATAATGATCTTGCATTAAGTTCTTTTGATCAAGTTATTAAAAGATTTCCAAATAGTAAATACTCAAAAGATAGTCGACAAAAAATTATATTAGTTAAATCAAATATAGCAGCAAAACATATGGAAATAGGAAGATTTTATTTAGATAATAAAAAATATGTTCCAGCATTAAATAGATTTAAAATAGTTGTAGATAAATTCTCAATGACTAAATTTACCCCTGAGGCGTTACACAGAATGGTAGAGGCTTATTATGAAATGGGTATGTATGAGGATAGCTATAATACAGCTGCATTACTTGGATATAATTATCCTGAATCTAAATGGTATAAATATAGTTATAACTTAGTTGAGCAAATTGATGGAGAAGAAACATTCTTAAAAAAAATTAGAAATTTTTTTGATGAATAAAGAAAAGATAATTTTAAAAAGATTGAAAGAGCTCGCTGATTTAATCAAAAAACATAACTATAACTATCACACTTTAGATAGACCTAAAATAACTGATAAAGAATTTGATAAGTTAGTTAAAGAAAATGATACTTTAGAAAAAAAATATCCAAGTTTAATTTTAAAGGATAGCCCAAACAAAAATTATGGTAGTAAAATAAAAGATAATTTTAAAAAAATAAAACACAACTCACAAATGTACTCACTTGCCAATGCATTTGATAATAATGATATAAAAGAGTTTATAAAACGTTCAGTGAAATTTTTAAAATTAGATAATGATAATGATTTTCAATATATTTGTGAACCGAAAATCGATGGATTATCTTTAAATCTTGTCTATAAAAATGGAAATTTAATATCTGCTGGTACAAGAGGAGATGGATTAATAGGAGAAGATGTTACTGAAAATATTTTGAATATAAAAAATATTCCATCAAAGTTAAAAAAAGACTTTCCAGACTTTATAGAAATTAGAGGAGAGGTATTCTTAAATAAGAGTGATTTTGAAAAACTTAATTCTAAGTTGGAAAATAAATCTAAATTTGCAAATCCAAGGAATGCTGCAGCTGGTAGCCTAAGACAACTTGATATTTCTATTAGTCATAGTAGACCACTTAAATTTATACCTCACGGTTTAGGTAGATGCTCAAATAATTTTGATAAAATTGAAAATTATTATGAGCAACTTAAAAAATGGAACATTGCTCCAAATAATTTAATCAAAAAATGTCAATCTGTTGAAGAAATTATAAAATTTTATAATCAAATAGATCAAAAACGCTCAGGTATTGATTATGATATTGATGGATTAGTCGTAAAAATAAATAGTTTTAAACTACAAGAAAGATTAGGTTATGTTGGAAAAAACCCAAGATGGGCAGTTGCCGTAAAGTTTTCTGCTGAAAAAGCTAATACTATAATTCAATCTGTTGATTTCCAAGTTGGGAGAACTGGTGCAATAACCCCTGTAGCTAGATTGCAACCTGTTAATTTAGGTGGTGTAATTATATCCAATGCTTCTTTACATAATTTTGATGAAATAGATAAAAAAAAAATAAATGTTTTAGATCTTGTTGAAATTGAAAGAGCAGGAGATGTTATTCCATATGTTACTAGATTAGTTAAAAAAAATAGTAAATTAAATACTAAAATAAAACCTCCTAGAAATTGCCCTATCTGTAGAAGTAATGTTATAAAAGAAAAAGATGAAGCAATACTAAGGTGCACAAATACATATGGTTGTAATTCACAAAAAATAGGGAGAATAATTCATTTCATCAGTAAAAAAAGTTTAAATATTGATGGATTTGGTGAAAAACAAGTTAAACAATTATTTAATTTAAAATATATAAATAAAGTGGAAGATGTATTCAATCTTGAAAAGTTTGAATCAGAAATAATTAAGTTAGATGGATGGGGTAAATTATCTTTTACTAATTTAATTAATTCTATTAATAATTCAAAAAAAATATCACTTGATAAATTTATTTATTCACTTGGCATTAGATTTATTGGAGAAGTTAATGCTGAAATTTTAGCAAACGAGTTTAAAACATTAGATGTATTTATTTCATCCTCAAATAATACAAGCTTGTTAGAAAATATTGACGGTTTAGGGCCAAAAGCAATTTCTTCAATTATAGATTTTTTTTCAAAAGATATAAATAAGGAAACTATTAAAAAATTAAAAAATTATTTATCAATTACCTTTATAAAGAGTGAAACATTAGATAATTTTTTTTCAAATAAGCATTTAGTTTTTACTGGTACTTTATCTGAATTATCAAGAGACGAAGCAAAGTACTTAGCAAAAACTAAAGGAGCAAAAATATTGTCTAGTATCAGTAAAAAAACAGATTTTCTCATTGCTGGAGAAAAGGCAGGTTCAAAAATAAATAAGGCAACACAATTAGGAATTAAAATTTTAAATGAAAAAGAATTCCTTGAAAAAATTAATCTATAATTTTCAAAAACTTCAAATATACCTTTTTTAAAGAAGTGTTCTCAAAATCAATCAAAGCTTTATCACCATCTAGTTTTATAATTTTTCCATTTCCAAATTTTTGATGATAGACATTTTTTCCTTTAGAAACATCTACTTCATATTCAAAATCCTGATTAAAATCCCAATCAATATTATTTTTTTTTGAGTTTTCTAATAGTCTTCTTCTTCCTGGGGTAATAATTTCTTCACTAAATGAGTCACTTTCTAAAAAATTATCTAAAAAGTTATTATCTTGAATGTATTTGGAATCGTTTATCTCCACTTTATCTTCTGGAAGTTCGCTTATAAATCTTGATGGTAAATTATAATCATGTGATGCAAAAGAATATCTATTTTGATTTACGTATGTAATATAAATTTTTTTTCTTGCTCTTGTTAATGCAACATAAGCCAGCCTTCTTTCTTCTTCTAATCCCTGATTGCCTGACTCCTCTATTGATCTTTGACTCGGAAAAACTCCTTCTTCCCAACCAGCTAGAAAAACATAATCAAACTCTAATCCTTTAGCAGCATGCATTGTCATAAGAGTTATTGTTTCTTCAGAAGTATTTGTTATATTTTCCATGACCAAAGACACATGCTCCAAAAAACCTTCTATGTTTTCAAATTCTTTTAAACTTTCTATAAATTCATTTAAATTGTCTATTCTCGATAAACTGTCAGGTTTGTTTGAGTTCTCTTCCTCTTTTTTTAAGTAATCTAAATAACCAGAGTCTTCTATTATTACTTTAGCTAATTCAATATGATCAAATTTCTTCTTAACCTTTTGCCATTTTAAAATATTATCAGTAAAATTATATAATTCTCCCCTTGCTTTAGAATTACCCTTAAATGTCAACTGTTGTGCAGATTCAAAAAGAGAAATATTATTCATTCTTGCATAGCTACTAATTTTACTAACTGTAGATTTTCCTATTCCTCTTTTAGGTACGTTGATTATTCTTTCAAAAGCTAAATCGTCAGATAGATTATTTGTTAATCTTAAATAAGCAATTATATCTTTAATTTCTTTTCTTTCATAAAATCGTAATCCTCCAATTATTTTATAAGGAAGTCCAAGATTGATTAATCTTTCTTCAAAAGACCTAGTATGTGCAGCAACACGAAACAAAATTGATATCTCGCTTAAATTTTTTTTCTCTTTTATTATATTTTCTATTTTGTCTGTTACAAAAATAGATTCTTCTTTTGTTTCCCAAAATCCATTAATTGTAATTTTTTCACCGATCTGATTTTTACTCCATAATTCTTTTCCATATCTTCCTTTATTTTTTGCAATAAGAGTTGATGCACAGCTTAATATATTTCTTGTCGATCGATAATTTTGTTCTAATCTTATTATTGTTACATTCTCAAAGTTTTTTTCAAAATTCAATAGATTTGTAACATCTGCTCCTCTCCAAGAATAAATTGATTGATCATCGTCACCAACACAACATATATTTTTGTTTCCTTTATATAAATATTGAATCCACTGTTGTTGTATGGGGTTAATATCTTGGTATTCATCTACATGAATATATTTAAAAATGTTTTGATATTTTGATAATATATTATTATTTTTTTGAAAAATTTTTATACAAAATAAAATTAAATCACCAAAGTCAACGGTATTTAATCTAAGAAGTTCAGACTGATAGATACTGTATATTTTTCGAATTTCTTTATCATTTTTCCGATATTTATTTTCACTCAATTCATTAGGGCTTATTCCTTTATTTTTTAAATTATCTATAGCTGATAAATAATATTTAGGTGAGGTTTCTTTTGTATCTATTTTTTCTATTTCACAAATATTTTTTATTAATTTTAATTGATCATCTACATCAATAATTAAAAAATTTTTTCTTAATCCTACTTCCTCATAATGTTGTCTTAATATTCTTAGTGATAAAGAGTGAAATGTTCCTACCCACATATTATCAATCGGAAAATTTAATGCATCTCCGATTCGTGACTTCATTTCGCTTGCGGCTTTATTTGTAAAAGTAACTGCTAGAATTTGCCTAGGAGTGGCAAGTTTTTTAATTAATATATTTAAGATTCTGAAGGTTAATACCCTAGTTTTTCCACTTCCAGCACCCGCTAAAACAAGAAGAGATCCATTCGTTTGTTGTACAGCACTTCTTTGCTCTTTATTCAATAAATCAAGATAATTTTGCGAATTTTCTGTCATTTTTTTGCTATAATAGAGATATATATAATGTAATTTATAAACTATATTAAATAATAGTTTAGATATTAGTGATTAGTCTATGAGTAAAAAAATTATAATTCTATTTTTTCTATTTTTTAGTTTACTGTCGTATAAGGTAGTTGCTAGCGAGGCTGATCAGGTAAATACTGATTCTGAGGATTTTGAAACAACCACTTTAGAAGATGAAATATATGATCCTTTTGAACCAGTAAATAGAGCTATATTTAGCTTTAATAATGTAGCTGATAGAATTGTTTTAGAACCAATTGCAAAAGGCTACAAGAAATTACCTTCTCCAATACAAAGTGGAATAAATAATTTTTTAAGTAATTTAAGAGCACCATTAGTTGTTGTTAATCAATTATTACAGGGTCAAGGTGAAAATGCTATTCAATCTACAGGGAGATTTTTTGTAAATAGCACTGTAGGTGTTTTTGGCCTGATTGATGTTGCTGAAAAAATAGGACTTGAGGAAAAAGAAGAGGATTATGGACAGACTCTTGCTACTTGGGGTGTTGGAGATGGTTTTTATATTGTTCTTCCTTTGTTTGGACCTTCAAACCTTAGAGATACATCAGGAATGGTATTAACGATGTTAACAGATCCAATTAATGCATATGCAGTAAGTGAAGGAGAAGCCTGGCTGGTGCCAATGAGGACTGCAGTTAATGCTGTCGATACAAGATCGCAAATAATTGATGAAGTTAATGCATTAAGAGATAATTCAGTTGATTATTATGCAGCAGTAAGAAGTTCTTACTATCAAAATCGAAAGGCAGCAATTAATAATGTGGATGACTCAGAATTAACACCTCTACCTCTTATTAGCATTGAATTTGAATAATGAAGTTCAAGTTAATTACAATTTTTTTTATAATCTTTATTTCAAAAAATTTATATTCTGGTGAAAGTTCAGAATGGCTAAAAAGAGAAATAGATATTATTCTTGAAGCTTATAAAAATCAAAATCTCTCAAATGAAAACAGATTTCTTCTAATTGAAAAAACAATAAATAATAATTTTGCAGGTACAGGTATTGCTAAATTTGTTGCAGGAGAAGCTTGGAAAAAATCAGATAAAAATACAAAAAAGATCTACATCGATAATTTTAAAAGACATTTAGCTTTAAATATAGCTTCAATGATGCAAGGGTATTCTGAACAAACTTATGAATTAACAAAATCAAAGTATGATCAAAAAAATCAAGTTACTCTTATTGATATGGAGATCTTTTCAGATACTGGTTCAGTTGTTGTAACATGGAGGGTAAAAGAATCAAAAGATAGATTTTTTGTTATTGATTTAATTGTTGCTGATATTTCACTAGTAGTAACAAAAAGATCAGAGTTTAACTCAATGTTAAAAAAAGTTGATAATGATCTTTCAAAATTTAATGAAGTTTTATTTGATCAAAATCAAATAAGTTATCAAAAAATTACTGAATAAAATCATATAAAATTCTTATTTGTAATTATAATTTTAGATTTTTTATTTCTTCTTCAGTTAATATTTCAGGTTGATTGGTAGTAGTAGACAGTTGATGATATTTATTTTCTTCAGCGGATTTTATAATTCCATCCATTATCTCTAGAACATGAAGAGATAATTCAAGAGAACATCTTGCTTTTCGTTTATGAGATATAGAATCAATCATTTCTGAAAGACCTATTCCCCTATAATTTGCTTTTTTGTCACCATCCGCATCACTTTTATTGGGAATACCTAATAACATGTTATCATTATTTATAGTTTCCCAATCACTATCTTTTTTGGAAATCAATAAATCACCACTAAAAAAATTTGGATCAGGAACTATCATTGAACCCTCAAGTCCATAGAGTTCAATTGTAGAGTGATTATTTTTCCAAACATCCCAAGTACAAAAAAACTGAACTTTTGCTTTGTTTTGAAACTCTAAAGAGCCCATCAGAGTTGTTGGTGTCTCAACTTTAATTTTATCACCGTATCTAGGTTGACTAGTTATTGTTCTTTCATTTGTAGCAGTGCCACTAATTGCATTTAATTGCTTTACTGGTCCAATTAAGTTTACTAATTGAGTAATGTAATAAACGCCAAGATCAAAAACAGGTCCTGCTCCAGGTTTAAAGAAAAAATCTGGGTTGGGGTGCCAATGTTCCATCCCATGAGACATTATATTAAAAGTGCCAAGAACAATTTTTCCTATTTTATTGTCTTCAATTAATTTTCTAGCTCTTTGCCCTGCTGCTCCCAGAAATGTATCTGGAGCACAACCAACATATAAACCCTTTTCATTTGCCAATTTTTGTATTTCTAAACCCTCTTGAAAATTCATTGCTAAGGGCTTTTCACTAAAACAATGTTTTCCACTAAGAAGTGATTTTGTAATTATTTCTTTATGGGCTGCAGGAATTGTTAAATTAATTATTAAATCAATTTGATTATTTTCTAGAATTTCTTCAACAGATAAAACTTTAACATTATATTTAGATGCAGCATTTGATGCGGCATCTTTATTAATATCAGCACAAGCAACTATTTTAAAATTGTTAAATATTTTTTGACATTCAAAATAAGTCTCAGAAATATTTCCACAGCCTATTATACCAATATTCATTATATATTTTCTAAATTTGCTAATGATTTAGTTGTGAATTCTTTATAATCTTTTGGATCATCATGCTCTAAAACAAATACTTCGCAAGATGTTTTCTTGACTTCAGTAATTAGTGTTTGCCAATCAATAAATCCTTCTCCAACTGCAGATTGTTCTTCATGTTCTAATAAATTTTTACTTTTATCGTAAAAATCTTTTAAGTGACATCCAATAATTTTATTTGAATATTTATTTATCCAAGGAATAGGGTCGGCACCACCCGCAATGGTCCAGCCTAAATCAATTTCAAATTTCAATTTTTCATTATGATTCATCATACACTCTATAGGTAGCTTTCCACTTGGTAGTGGCTTGAATTCATAAGAATGATTGTGGTAACCAAGTGTTAATCCAGCATCTTCAAAAACATTTACATAAGAGGATAATTTTTTTCCAAATTCCATCCATTCATCCTCATTCATATTAAATGTGTTTTTAAAGTCAGCATCTTTTCTTGCTGGAGGAGCAGGTACAATAACATGTTTGATATTCATTTTACTTGCCCGATTTATGATATCACTTGGATCTATTAAAGATTCATAACTAACATGAGTAGACTTTGATGTAATATTTGATTGATCCATAATTGATTTAAATTCGTCTATATTCATTGACTCTAAGCCAAAAAGTTCAATATTAACGATACCTGAGTCTGATAAAAATTTTAGTATACTATTATAAGGTTGAAAGTGTCTTGTAGTATAGAGTTGCATTGATATTTCTTTTTTTTCCATTTTAAATTTTCTCCATTAATTTAAATTTAACCAGTTTATTTCTTCTTTATTTAATTCTATTTCTAAACAAGGAAGAGTGGTATCCAACTCACTAATTGATCTAGGGCCTATTAATGCAAAGGATGGAAAAGATTGGCTTAATGTCCAACTTGCTGCAATATTATTTGCAGAGCATCCTTTTTTTTCTGCTAATTCTCTAGCTCTTTTTTTTCTTTCCTTATTATCGTCACTATCATAACAACTTATAGGTCCACTAGAATTTTCACCTGGTTTTCTCCAGGATGACTCAGCCTTTGTAATTTTTTTTTCTATTTCTTTTGTAATGTTATCATCTAAAAAATATCCTCTAGCTTGGCTTGACCATGACATATGGGATTTTTGAGTAGTCTTAAGATAATTTAATATTTCATTATCATTTGATGATAAACAACCATTCCAAAGTGGATTAATCATTTTGGCAAGAGCTAAATTGTTATTTAATATAGACATTTCTTGTTTATTGTTTTTTTGTGCCCAATCATTTCCCTTTTTGAATCTTTCAATAGTCCAATTAGAACCTCCAAATATTTTAATTCTCCCTTTTTCTTTTTCTTCATTCAAAACATCAATAAACTCATCAACTGGATAATCATTATTATCTCGATGCATAATATAAATGTCCACATAATCTGTTTTCATTCTTTCAAGAGAAATAGTTAACTGTTTTGAGATAGATTCAGGGTTGCAATCAGGTGTGTGAGCACCTTTACCCAAAATTAGAATATCATCTCTATTATTATTATTTGTCAGCCATTGTCCTAAAACTTTTTCATGGTTGCCACCGCCATAAATAAACGCCGTATCAAACATATTTCCACCAACTTCAATCCAATGATCCCATAACTTAGAAGCCTCATTGATATCATCTTGGTTATCACATCCCATTACAAGTTTAGAAATGTTCTTATCTATTCCTTCTATTTTATCGTATTTCATTTTTCATCCTGTGGTAGCTTATAATTTACTTTCTGTCTCCAGATATCAAGAGCTTTAAGATTTCCTAATGTATCTTCCCAAGTCATTGCTGGATGAGGAGGTTCAGTTTTTTCTTTTGCAATGCATTGGCTAGCAAGTTCTCCTTCAAAGAAAAAAAGGTGTTCAGGTCCTTTGACATCGACTGTTTCTTCATTTTTACTTTTATTTTTATTTTTATTTATAATAATTTTTGCATGATATGGACCACCATCTCTACCAGGCATCCAAGGATCTGGTAATTCAATTTTACCCTCTGAACCAATAATAATTGCATTATTTTTCATTGTTTCTCTAATGGCTGTAGATACTTTAGCTTTTATACCATTTTTAAATTCTAAATTTGCATGAGCAATTTCATCAACTCCTGTTTCCCCTATTTTTGCTTCAGCATCTAAAAATTTTGGTTCTGAAAATTTATCTCCTATTGCTACTCCTGCTATTAGTCTAGAAAAAGAAATTGGATATAGTCCAACATCAAGTATACCACCACCTGCTAAATTTTTATCAAATAACCTGTGATCACGTATTGTCTTACCCATATCAAAACCAAAAGAGGTTTCAATAGATATTACATCTCCTATCATTTTTTTTTTAATTATCTCAACTAGTTTTGGAATTTGTGGATGACAACGATACATAAAACCCTCCATGTAAAATACGCCAGCTTCTCTTACAACATCAATAATTTTCTTTCCTTCATTAAAATTTATAGCTCCAGGTTTCTCACAAAGAATGTGTTTGCCTTTTCCAGCTGCTTTTATCGTCCATTCAGCATGTAAGTTATGGGGTGTAGAAATATAAATTGCATCTATGTGCTCTGAATTTATAATATCTTCATATGAATCAAATCTAAAGTCAGGATGAATATCATATTTGTCACCAAAAGTTTTTCTACGATCTTCACTTTTACTTGCTATACTTACTAATTGCCCTGAGTAGGAACCTTTCAATCCATCAGCAAAATTGTTTGCTATATTTCCAGGCCCAATTATTCCCCATCTAATCTTTTCCATTTCAATTTTTGTTTTTGCAATCTAATTAATGACTGCTTTAAATTCTCCAGATTTGTATTTACTAGCCATTGCACCTAAAGAAATTGAATTAATAGAAGAAGCATTTCCTGCGGTTCCAAATTCTTGTAATCTACTTTTAACAACATCTTTCATAGCATCTTTAGAAAGTAATAAATATTTGCGAGGATCAAATTGTGAAGGATTTTCATAGAAATATTTTCTTACTGCAGCAGTGGCGGCTAATCTTAAATCAGTATCTACGTTAACTTTTCTTACACCATGTTTTATACCCTCTTGAATTTCGGAAACTGGCACTCCGTATGTCTCTTTTATCTTGCCTCCGTACTCATTAATAGTTTTTATTAAATCTTGTGGAACCGAGGATGAACCATGCATAACTAAATGTGTATTGGGAAGTCTTGCATGTATTTCTTTTATTCTATCTATTGCTAAAATATCTCCAGTTGGAGGTCTGGAAAATTTATAAGCTCCGTGGCTTGTACCAATAGCAATTGCTAATGCATCAACATTTGTAGCTTTAACAAAATCTGAAGCTTCATTAGGATCGGTTAATAGCTGGTCATGATCAAGTTTACCTTCGGCACCAACACCATCTTCTTTTTCGCCTGTTCCTGTCTCTAAAGAGCCTAAACAACCTATCTCCCCTTCAACTGAAACTCCTAATGCATGAGCCATATCAGTTGTTTCTTTAGTAACTCTTACATTATATTCAAAATCGGAAGGTGTTTTTTGATCATCTAATAATGAACCATCCATCATCACAGATGTAAAACCAAGTTCTATACAGTTTTTACAGTCTTTTGGAGAGCCGCCATGGTCTTGGTGCAAAACTGTTGGAATTTCTGTAAATTCATCCATTGCTGCTTCAACTAGTTTTTTCACAAAGATTGGTCCAGCATATTTTCTTGCAGCACCTGAAGCTTGAAGTATTACGGGACTATTCAATTCTTTAGCTCCTTCCATTATAGCTCTAATTGCTTCCAAATTATTTACATTGAATGCAGGTACACCATAATTATTTTCTGCTGCGTGATCTAAAAGTTGTCTAAGAGAAATTAAGGACATTGAGTACTTTTATATTTTAAGAATTTAATTGCAACTAATTATCCTTTTACTGCTCCAAATGTTAATCCTTGGATAAATTGTCTTTGCAATATAAAGAACATGATTACAGGAGGTAATGCCGCCACAACAGATCCCGCTGAAACTAAGTTCCAAGCTGTGGTCCATTGACCTCTTAATACATCTAAACCAACAGTTATAGGTTTAACAGTATCTCCCTGTGTTAAAATTAATGCCCAAAAATAATCGTTCCAAATAAAAGTAAATTCTAAAACGCCTAGTGCTGCAAGAGCAGGTATTGTTAATGGAATAATTATTTTTCTATAAATCGTCCACTCAGTTGCTCCATCAGCTCTAGCAGCTTCAATAAGTTCAAAAGGTAGTTCTTTAATGAAATTTCTTAAAAAGAAAGTGCAAAAACCTGTCTGAAAAGCAATATGGAAAATAATTAAACCTAAATGACTATTATACATACCTAATTCAATTGATATACTTCTAACAGGTATCATAAGTATTTGATATGGAACAAAATTTCCTGCTATAAACATTGCAAATACCAACAAGTTTAATTTGAATCGATGCATAGCAAGTGAATAACCTGCAAGAGAACTCAAAAATAAAGTTCCTATTACTGTTGGGATTGTAATAATAAGACTATTAAGGAAAAAACCTGCCATTTTTCCATCTGCAAATACTTCAGCATAATTAGAGATAAACGCTGTTTCTTTTGGAAAAGTCCAGTAATTACCTGCAAGAACATCATCAAAAGTTCTAATGGAAGTAAGCATAACAGCAATTAATGGTAATAACCAAATTACAAGAGTGATAACAAGTATAACTCTATATCCTATATTAATTTTTAAAGAATAATTTTGAATTGGAGTTGGAAACATTATTTTTCTGAACTTTCATTTTTGAATAAACGATATAAGAACCATGCAATATAAATATCCATTATTAAAAAAAGTATGGTAGCTATAGCTGCACCATATCCCATTCTGTAATTAAATAATGCCTCTTGATACATCTTATATGCTAAAACTTCTGAACTCCCCCAAGGACCACCAGCTGTCATAACAGCAATTAAATCAAATGCTCTGAGTGCACCAACTAGTGTTACAACAATTGCAATTAGAGTTGCTGCTCTTAATTGTGGTAATACAACGTGCCATAACATTGTCAATCCAGAAGCTCCATCTATTCTTCCAGCTTCAATCATTTCACGACTTACCCCAGTTAAACCAGTAATATACAATATCATTGTGTAAGCTATCCCTGGAAAAAATGATGCTATAATGATTCCATAAGTTGCTAAATTTTCATCTGCTAAAAAAGGTATTGGGTCTATACCAAAAAAACTCAATACATATGCTAAAGCTCCATATTTAGGATTATAAAACCACGTAAATATAACTCCTATAACAACAGCATTTATTACAAAAGGAAAATAAAATAATGATTTAATATATCTTATACCTAAAATTTTCTGATTAACAAAAAGAGCAAGTGCCAAGCCAATGGGAATAGCAAGTAAACTGAAAATTAACCATCTGATATTATTAAAAAGAGAAACATAAAACTCATCATCATCAGTGAATAAAGTTATATAATTTTTAAAACCAACAAACTCCCAGTTAGGCTTTCCATTACCTCTCACTCCATCTTTGTCCATTCCATTCCACTCATGAAAACTAACCCAAATAGAATCAAAAATAGGATAAATTACATAAATTAAAAAAATAAAGATTGCTGGAGCAAGAAAAAGAAATGGGGCTAATTTTAACTGATTACGTTCCCAAAAAGTCATTTAATTATAATATCTCTTCTTATTTAGTTTAATAATATTAAATTTTAATAATAGAAAAATAGAGGTGTAAAGAAAGTTACACCTCTATTTAATATTTAACTTATAATGCTCCGTGAATTCTAGCTCTTTCTTTTTCTAGTCGAGCTCTAATCTTATCTTCACGGTCAGGTTTAACCATAAACTCTTGGAAACCTTCCATTGCTGCACTTGCCATATCTGGATTTGAATCTCTATCCCAGAATTGAGCAATATCATCAGCAGCTGCAAGCATTTTTGCACCCATTATTGAAAATCTATTTTCAGGTTTTGGAGCATTTTTGTTAGGACTTAACATACCTGCAATTTTTGCCCATTCCCCAGCTGCGTTTGCATTTGACATAAATGCTAAGAATTTTTTTGCATCCTCTACATTTTTAGCACCTGCAGGAATATGCATAGTGTCAGTGGGTGCATCTTCAGCTACACCTACACCTTCATTTATTGTAGGGAACTGGAAGAAGTCCATTTGATCACCTATACCAGCAGCTTCAAAAGTTGGTACGTAAAAATTACCAATTAAATACATAGCAGCTTCACCATTAATTTGTGGCGCTTGTGCATCTTGCCATGAAAAAGAAGCGTGATCTTCAAGGAAGTATCCTGGATCAATTAATTCTCTCCAGTGATCAAATACAGCGTCTAATCTTGGATCTTCATAACTTACTTTACCAGCGGTTAAATCCATATGGAATTGGTATCCATTAATTCTTAAATTTAAGTAGTCAAACCACCCGCCTGCAGTCCAAAGAAATTTAGTACCTATAGTAATTGGTGTAATGCCATTCTTTTTGAGCATTGCACACACCCATTTAAATTCTTCCCAATCTTTTGGAACATTTAAGCCCAGTTGATCAAAAAGATCTTTTCTGTAGTACACACCCCATTGGTAGTAACCCCAAGGAACACCATATTGTTTTCCGTCTACAGTTAAAGAACCTTTAGTTGATGCCATTAAATCATTTAATCCTGCATCGTCCCAAACATCACTAACATCCATGAATAAATTTTGATCAACAAAAAATTTCATTCTGTTTCCAGCAAACCAAATTGCTACGTCTGGAGACTCAGCAGTAAGAAAGTTTCTTATTGCTGTCTTATAAGCTTCGTGTTCAAATTCATTTACAACAACTGTTACTTCTGGATGAGCAGCTTTAAATGCTTCAACATATGAGTTGAAACCTGCCATTGAGGACTCACCTGACTGGTTAGAATTAATAACTAATGTACCAGCAGAGGC
This sequence comes from uncultured Alphaproteobacteria bacterium, assembly GCA_902628645.1. Lineage (GTDB taxonomy): Bacteria > Pseudomonadota > Alphaproteobacteria > HIMB59 > CACPNW01. Next base: position 39,376 of record CACONS010000003.1, read on the forward strand.
TATAGTTGAGGTAAATAAAATTACTAAAGTTAATAATTTTTTCATTTTTCCTCCAAAATTAATAACTTTTAGTAACATATCGATATATTTTTAAAATACTTAATTTAAATTAATAATGAAAATTTGGTGGGCCCTCAGGGACTTGAACCCCGGACCACCCCGTTATGAGCGGGGCGCTCTAACCAACTGAGCTAAGAGCCCTAAAAAGCCTTATATACAAAAAAAAATTTAGTAATATGGTTTTTTTTATTATACATAAATTTAATGACTAAGCTAACTATTATTGGTGCAGGTAGTGCTGTATTTACAAAAAATATAGTAACTGACATTTTATCAATTAATAATTTTAAGAAAATAGAGATTGCTCTTCATGATATAAATCCTGTTCGACTAAAAGCATCACATGAATTACTTAATATAATTTCTAAAAAACTAGAAGCTTCTCCAATAATTACATCTCATACTAATAGAAAAGAGTCTTTAAAAGGATCAGATTTTGTTCAAACTACAATTCAAGTTGGTGGCTATAATCCATCTACAATTATTGATTTTAAAATTCCAAATGAATTTGGTTTGAAGCAAACCATAGCAGACACTCTAGGTATCGGTGGAATAATGAGAGGGCTGAGGACAATTCCCGTACTACTTGATATTGCAAAAGATATAATGGAAATTTGTCCGAAAGCTATATGGTTACAATACGTTAATCCTATGTGTTCAAATATGATTGCAATCAATAAAGCATTTCCAGAACTTAAAGTAATGGGTTTATGTCATTCAGTACAAGGAACTGCTGAAATGTTAGCAAAAGATTTAAATGAAGATATTAACAACATTGAATATTTGTGTGCTGGAATAAATCATATGGCTTTTTATAAGAAATTTGAAAAAAAAATTGATGGAAAATCTAATGAGGATTTATATCCAAAATTAAAAATATTAGCTGATAAAATTTTGAATAATGAAGCAGAATCTTCAAGAAGTAATAAAGTTGATAACGAGTCAAACAAAATTCTCTATGAAAAAGTAAGATATGAAATCTTAAAAAGATTTGGATACTTTGTTACTGAATCAAGTGAACATTTTGCAGAATATGTCCCTTGGTTTATTAAGAAAAATAGAGATGATATAATTGAAAAATATAAAATTCCTATTGAGGAGTATATTGATAGATGTGAGAACAATGTTAGATTATGGAATGATTTGGAAAAGGATATGTCTCCAATTTATGATCAGCCACTTAGAAGGAGTAACGAATATGCTTCCTATATTATTGATGGAATATTAAATGGAAGTGAAATTACAATAAACGCAAACATAATGAATGAAGGTTATATAGATAATCTCCCATCAAATTGTTGTGTAGAAGTTCCTTGCACTATTAATTCTAATGGGATTAAACCTCAAAAAATAGGAAAATTACCTGAGCAATTAGCTGCTTTAATGAGAACAAACATAAATGTTCAAATACTTACTGCGGAAGCTGCACTTACTAAAAAAAGAGAGCATATTTATCATGCGGCTATGCTTGATCCCTTAACAGGTGCAAATTTAACAATAGATGAAATATATGATATGACTGATAAAATGATTGAAGCACATGGAAACTACTTACCTAAATATTATTAATGACCAAACTAACTGTTAAAGATTTATTTGAAAAAAAAGGAAAAGTAAAATTAACCGAATTATATGTGACAAATGCTCTTGAGGCTTTCGCAGCTGAAAAAGCTGGTATAGATATCCAAATTGTATCTTTTAAAAAAGAAACTCTTAGAACTGGAGTTGCAACAAATAGATGGTTTAAAGATGCACATATAAAGGATATTAGAGAAGCTGCGCCAAATACTTTTATGATATATGGGCTTGGTCAACTGTCATCACCTGAAAGGGCTATAGATGCTGCGCTAATAGCAAGAGACAATGGTGCAGATGCTGTTTACTGTGGAAATAGTCCAAAATATATAGAAGCTCTTCGCAATGAAGGTTTACCAGCAGTCAGTCATATTGGACTCATACCCTATAAGAGTACATGGACCGGTGGTTTTAAAGCTGTTGGTAAAGATTCTGAGTCTGCATTCAAAGTTTATCAAGATGCTATTTCGTATGATAATGCCGGCGCTATCGGTCTTGAAGTAGAATGCGTCCCAGACCGAGTAGCTGAAATAATTACTAAGAGGGTTAATTTACTTACATTATCAATGGGAAGTGGACCAAAATGTGATGTAGAATTTTTATTTATTCAAGATGTTATTGGCACCAACACAGAAAGAGTACCTCGCCATGCTAAAATTTTTAAAGATACAAATAAATCATATGAAAAACTTTTAGAAGACACAATTGAGGGAATTAAAAGTTATGTCAAAGACGTTAATACAAACAAATTCCCAACAAAATCAAATATTGTTAAAATTAAAGACGAAGAATTTGATAAATTTTTGAATAAGGTTGGCTAAATAATTATTTTCAACAAATCTTTACCAATAACTGGGTCTTTGCCAAAATCATTTCTAACTATTTTTTTTAGTCTTGGAATATTAAATCTTGTTGGCACAAAATGAGTTAAGATCAATTTTTTACTTTTAGTAATATATGCAACTTTGCCAACTTGAGATGAAGATGTGTGATATTTTTTAACATTATGTAGTGTTTTTTTCGTTCTCATTCTATTAATTTCCTTAATTTCACCTTCAACAAAAACTTCGTGAAGTAATACATCTGATTTATAAGCATATTTCATTAAATTTTCACAGGGTCTTGTATCTCCACTAATTGTAAGTTTTTTTGAATTATTAAAGAATGAAAATCCATATGCATATTTTACAGGTTTATGATCAACTTCAAAATATTTTACTTTTAAATCTTTGAATGAATAACTACCATTAGAATTAAATTCAGTTACTTTAATATCAAACGCTTTTATTGAAGATCTTGATTCATAAGATATTCTTAACTTCCTTTCATCATGAAAAGCATCCATAATTTTTTTTACAAATTTCTTTGTACCTTTTGGTCCATATATTTTCCAAGGTTTTGTTCTATACGAATGCCAAGAAGATATAATTAATTGGTAAAGATCAACAACATGATCAGAGTGTAGATGAGTCAAAAATAATGCATCAATATTAGCTGAAGAAATATTTGCTTCATTTAGTCTTTGGGTAACACCTGACCCACAATCAACTAGTATTTTTACATACCTTGTGCTTACAAAGTTTGCTGAACCACATCTTTTATAATCAACACTTGGACACCCTGTCCCAAGTAATATCAATTCCATTATTCGTCTAAGAAAGTTTTGAGTTTTCTTGCTCTAGTAGGGTGTTTTAACTTTCTTAAAGCCTTGGCTTCAATTTGTCTTATTCTTTCTCTTGTTACACTAAATTGTTGTCCAACTTCCTCAAGAGTATGATCACTATTCATACCAATCCCAAAACGCATTCTTAGTACTCGTTCCTCTCTTGGTGTCAAAGAAGAGAGAATTCTTGTTGTTGTATCACGCAATGAACTTTTTACAGCTGCATCAATGGGAATAAGAGCATTTTTATCTTCAATAAAATCTCCAAGAGAACTATCTTCTTCATCACCAACAGGTGTCTCTAAGCTAATTGGTTCTTTTGCAATTTTTAAAACTTTTTTTACTTTATCTAATGGCATATGTAGTCTATCTGCTAATTCATTTGGTGTAGGTTCCCTTCCAATTTCAGACATAATTTGTCTTGTAGTTCTAACAATTTTATTAATTGTTTCAATCATATGAACTGGTATTCGAATTGTTCTTGCTTGATCAGCAATTGATCTTGTAATAGCCTGTCTAATCCACCATGTTGCATATGTGGAAAATTTATAACCTCTTCGATATTCAAATTTATCTACCGCCTTCATAAGACCAATATTGCCTTCTTGAATTAAATCTAAAAACTGAAGACCTCTATTTGTATATTTTTTTGCTATAGAAATAACTAGTCTTAAATTTGATTCTATCATTTCTTTTTTTGCTCTATTTGCAGACCTTTCACCTTGCTGTACTGTACCAACTATTCTTCTAAATTCTGTTAGAGGTAATTCTGATGCTTCTTGAATTTCTTTGATCTCTTCAATATTTTTATTAATTTCAATATGATTTCTATTAATGAACTTTTCCCAATTTTTGTTTTTTGTGGCTAAAAGAGTTTGAATCCAGTTTTTTTCGAAGTTGAAATTTAGATATTGGGACACAAAATCTTCCCTTTTAACTCCTGAACTAGTTGCCATTCGCAGCATTTTACCTTCACGTAAAAGTAGTTTTTTGTTTAACTCATATAAAGCTTCCATTAGGGCTTCTATTGTTGATGAATTAAAATGCACTGCCTTCATAGCTGCAACCATATCTTTTTGAATTTTTAAATATTTTTTTTCTAGAGAATTGTAGTTCTTTTCATTTTTTTTATCTGCATTTATTAGTTCCTGACTATGTTTTTGAAGTTTTTTAAATAACTTTGTTATATCATTAAAATCATTCAATACTTTTGGCTTAAGTTTTTCTTCCATCGCTGCAAGGGAAACATTTAAACTCTCATCTTCATCATCTTCTTGTTGCTGTTCTTCGCTGTTATTCTCTTCAGAGTTATTTTCACTATCATTTTTTTTCTTATCATCTTTTTTATCATCGCCACCAGTTTCAATTAATTTGAGTGTATCCTCAAGTTTGGAATCCGAAATATCTGACATATCATAAGTAGCTTCTAGATCTACAATATCTCTCAAAAGCATTGTTCCATCTTTAATTGCATCCTTCCAATTTATTATTGATCTAATGGTCATAGGACTTTCACAGATAGCTCCAATCATTTTTTCTCTTCCAGCTTCTATTCTTTTTGCAATTGCTATCTCTCCTTCTCTACTGAGTAGCTCAACAGCACCCATATCTCTTAAATATAATCTCACAGGATCATCAGTTTTTCCTGTTTGTTTTTTTTCTTGATCTTCATTTCCTTCTTCAGTTTTAGAGTTTTGTTCTTTAGCTATGGAAATTAATTCTTGCGCCTCCTCTTCCGTGTAAATCTTAATATTATTAGAAATTATAAAATCTTGGAATTTTTTTATGTTTTCTTCAAGTCTAAATTTTTTTGGAATTGCCTTTTCAATTATTTTTTGAGTATATATTCCATCAACTTTATGTTTATTTATTAGCTTAGCAAAAATTTCTTTTAATTTATCATTAAAACCGGAAATTGCCTTTGGAATTTTTTTAGACTTTTCTTCTTGAGCAGATTGATCTAAAGTCTTCTTAAGTTTTGAGGTTTTTCTTACAATAGTTTTTTTTGTTTTTTTTAATTTTGATTTTGAGTTTTTGTTGGACTTTAAAGTTGATTTTTTCTTCGATAATTTCTTTTTTATAGATTGTTTTTTTTTAGTTAAGTTAGTTTTTTTCTTAACAGATTTTTTTTTCTTTTTTACCATTACTTTATTCTATTGCTCTTCATTATTATGAAGTTTAAAACTAATATTTTTTAATTCATCCCAAGTCATTGAAGAGCTTATTTCTATATTATCTAGGCTTTTATTTATTTTTTTCAAATTTGAAAGTCTTGTCTTTAAATTATTTATAGATTCTCTAATTTCTTTTAAGGCTTCTATGGAGTCATAATCTGAGTTAGAATATGGGAATAGTTGAAATATGCTAATATCCTTAGTATTTTTTAAGATTTCAGATACTTTATTAGGAAATTTTCCAGTTTCAATATTATAAATATCAGCCTCTAGAAATTCTGAATTATGAATAAAATTTAAAAATTCAGTCTGAATATTATTCAATAATTCAGAATCTACCAACAGCTTATAAATTTCGTGTCTTAGCTTTATATGATGTAAATAAGCTGTAAGAAATGAATAAATTTGTTTTTCTTTTAATGATATCGATTTTGGAATAATTTTAATAGATTGTTTTTTATTAGAAAATGATTTTAGTTTGTTAAAAAATAAAGTTTTAAGCTCATTTTTATAAAAATATTTAATTTTACTGTCTTTGATATTGCTGACTAATTCATCTATATAATTATCGTAAATAACTTTGTTATCAGATTTTTTCAGATCAATTGATTTTGAAGATTCTTGAAATATAAAATCTACAATTGAAAGTGGATTTTTCAAATATTTTGCAAATTTATTTAAAGAAAATTCATTAATATAAGTATCAGGATCATATTCATTCGGAAGAATAACAAATTGTAGTAATTTTGTAGGCGTTAAATAGGGTAATGACATTATAGCACTTTTGAAAGAGGCCTTTAAACCTGATGTATCTCCATCAAACATCAATGTTGGTTTGTTAACATATTTCCATGATAATAAAAGATGACTATCAGTTAAAGATGTCCCAAGTGGGGCTACAGCTGTTTTAATATTTTTATCATACAAACTTATTACATCCATATACCCTTCGCAAATTAACATATTTTTTTTTGACCTTATGTTTTGTTTAGCATTGAAAAGATTATACAAAATATTTCTTTTTTTAAAAAAATGACTTTCAGGTGAATTAATATATTTAGGATTAGAATTATCTAATACTCTTCCTCCAAATCCTACAATTTTTCCATATTCATTTGTAATTGGAAAAATAAGTCTATTGTAAAAGAAATCACGTATCTTATTATTTTTATCAAGTTTTACTACATTGCTTTCAAGAAGTTCTTTATCTTCAAAACCTTGTTCTTTTAGAAATTGATAAAGAGTTTGTTTTGAACTAGAAGAAAATCCTAACTTAAAAAATTTAATAGTCTCGTCTGATAAGTTTCTTGTATTTAAATATCTTTGACAATCTTTATTTACTTCTAGATTATCTTGAAACCATTTTGTCGAAATTTCTAAAATTTTATAAATTTTATCATTTTTTTTATTAATATTTGAATCAATATTATCAACTATTCTAATACCAACTCTTTGAGCTAATTCTTTTACTGCTTCAGGGAATGAAAAATTATAAAGCTCTGTATATATTGTAAATATATCTCCTTTAGCTCCACATCCAAAACAGTAATAAGAACCTAAATCATCATTTATCTTGCAAGATGGAGTTTTTTCATCATGAAATGGACAACAACACCAACTATCTTTTCCTTTTTTTATGACTTTTATTTTTTTTTCTATTTCTTGCGAAAGAAGAATTTTTGATTTTATTAATTCAAGATCATTTTTTGAAAATGACATCAATTGCCCAGTAAAGATTTAGCTATTTTTCCTACTAAACCCATATCTATTTTTCCAGTATAGTTTTCCTTAATTATTTTCATAAGGGCACCCATTTCTTTTATTGATGTATAATTATTCTCTTGAATTATATTCTTTATGATCAATGTTGTTTCATCTTCGTCCATTTGTTTTGGTAAAAACATTTCTATTACTTTGATTTCATTAAGTTCCTTTTCAATAAGATCATTCCGATTCGCTTTTTCAAAAGCTTCTATTGAATCTTTTCTTTGTTTTACTAAACTTTGAAGTAAACTTAAAATATCAGAATCGGTCAAAGATTCTTTCTTACCTCTAAGAGAAATTTCCTTATCTTTAATAGCGCTCTTTATTAATCTTAAAGTATTGATGGAATTACTATCTTTTTCTTTGATAGAATTATTATAATCACTTTCAATTTTATCCTTTAAGCTCATATTTTTTCACTTTCTAATAAATTTAATTTAATAATATAATTCTTCTTTTTAATTTCAACTAATCCTTGACTACATTGTTATAAATGCCTACTAACTATCATTTTGCTTCATCTAAATATAATGGAAGTTTTAAAAAAAGAACCACATATACACAACAAAACTGCAGCTCTTGTATTAGAAAATGGTGAAATCTTATGGGGTTATGGATTAGGAGAGAAAAAGGCTGCCGTAGGTGAGCTTTGTTTCAATACCTCTCAAACAGGCTATCAAGAAGCATTGTCTGATCCCTCATATACAAAACAAATCATTACATTTACTTTTCCACATGTTGGAATTGTAGGTACAAATCAAGAAGATCAAGAGTCAAAAAAAATCTTTGCTGATGGCTGTATAATAAATCAACCATTATCAGATTATTCAAATTGGAGAGCAGAAAATGACTTAAATTCATATTTTTTAAAAAACAAAATTCCATGTATTTTTGGAATTGATACTAGATACTTAACTAAGAAATTATCTGTTGAGGGAGCTAAGAAGGCCGCAATTATTCACTTTGGAGAAGGTGAAAATAAAATTGAAAAACTTAAAACTCAAATTAATGAGTGGAAAGGTCTTCAAAATTTAGATTTGGCGGGAATAGTATCGACAGAGCAAAACTATAATTGGAAAAAAGGAATATGGAAAAGTGATAAATCAATTAAAAGCAAATTTAAATATAATGTCACTTGCTTAGACTTTGGTATCAAAAATAACATTCTAAGAAATCTAAATGAATTTAATCTTAATCCAACTGTATTAAATTTATTTTCTAGCTACGAAGAAATAATGGAAACTAATCCTTCAGGAATTTTTTTATCAAATGGTCCTGGTGATCCTTATGCCACAGGTAGTAAAATAGTTAATGTAATTAAAAAATTAATTGAAGATAATATTCCAATATTTGGAATATGTTTAGGGCATCAAATTTTAGGATTGGCATTAAATGCAAAAACTAAAAAAATGTTTCAGGGTCACAGAGGCTCAAACCATCCAGTCAAAAATCTTACAACAGGAGTTGTTGAAATTACTTCACAAAATCATGGTTTTGAAGTTGATAGAGATAGTTTTGACAAAGATATAATTGAAACTCATGTTTCACTATTTGATGGGACTAATGAAGGTTTAAGACATAAGCATTTACCAGTATTTAGTGTTCAATATCATCCAGAGGCGTCGCCTGGTCCACATGATAGTCATTATTTGTTTGAAGAATTTTATAAACTTATTGAGAAAAATGCCAAAAAGAACTGACATTAATAAAATATTAATAGTAGGTGCAGGTCCTATAGTTATTGGTCAAGCTTGTGAATTTGATTACTCGGGTGCTCAGGCATGTAAGTCTCTCAAAGATGAAGGTTACAAAATTGTATTAATTAATTCAAATCCTGCAACAATAATGACTGATCCAGAATTAGCTGATCAAACTTATATCGAACCTATAACTAAAGAATTTGTAGAAAAAATAATAGAAATTGAAAAACCAGATGCTCTTCTTCCAACTATGGGAGGGCAAACTGCTTTAAACGTCTCAATGGAACTTTTTAATAATCGTATACTTGAAAAACACGGAGTAAAAATGATTGGAGCTAATCCAACAGCAATAGAATTAGCTGAGGATAGGCAAAAATTTAAAGATGCCATGAAAGAAATTGGTCTAAGTTGTCCTAAAAGTTACGTGGTTAACACTATTGAAGAGTCAAAAAGAGTAAAAAATGAATTAAATTTACCTCTTGTCATAAGACCAAGTTTTACACTTGGAGGTACAGGAGGTGGTGTTGCCTATGATGATGAGGGTTTTATTGATTTATGTAATAGGGGTTTAAATGCTAGCCCGACAAATCAGATACTTATTGAAAAATCTGTATCAGGGTGGAAAGAATTTGAAATGGAAGTTGTGAGAGACAATAAAGACAATTGTATTATTGTTTGTTCAATTGAGAATGTTGATCCAATGGGTGTGCATACTGGAGATAGTATTACAGTAGCTCCATCCTTAACATTAACAGATAAAGAATACCAAATTTTAAGGAATGCTAGCATTAAGGTTCTCAGAAAAATAGGTGTAGATACTGGCGGATCAAATGTTCAATTTGCAATAAATCCTGAAGATGGAGAAATTAATGTCATTGAAATGAATCCAAGAGTTAGTAGATCTTCTGCGTTAGCATCAAAAGCTACAGGTTTTCCAATAGCAAAAATTGCTGCAAAATTAGCCGTAGGTTATACTTTGGATGAACTTGAAAATGATATTACCACGACAACACCAGCAAGTTTTGAACCAACTATTGATTATGTTGTAACTAAAATTCCAAGATTTACTTTTGAAAAATTTGTTGGTGCTAATGCTAACTTAACGACATCCATGAAATCAGTTGGTGAGGCAATGAGTATAGGTAGATCTTTTAATGAATCAATTCAAAAGGGGTTTAATTCTCTTGAGTACGGTCTAACTGGTTTTGATAAACCAAAACTTAGATCAAATGATAAAAATACAATTTTGAATGAACTTAAAATACAATCTTCTCAACGCTTGTTAGTTGTAGGAGAAGCCCTGAGGATTGGATTAACAGTTGATGAAATAAATCAAACTACAAAATATGATAAATGGTTTTTATATCAAATTAAAATAATAATTGATTTTGAAAAAATATTAAAAGAAAAAGGTCTAAACAAAGATATAATATTATATGCAAAGAAAATAGGCTTCTCGGATAGTAAAATCTCATCAATATTAAGTATTAAAGAAAAAGAAATAAGAAAATTTAGAAATAATAAAGATATTAATCCTGTCTTCAGACTAGTAGATACTTGTGCGGGTGAATTTAGTTCTAAAACTCCATATCTTTATTCTACTTATGATTGGGATTTTGAAAATACTAAATTCTGTGAAGCAAATCCTACATCAAAAGACAAAGTAATAATTCTTGGAGGTGGCCCTAATAGAATAGGTCAAGGTATAGAATTTGATTATTGCTGTGTGCATGCTGTCTATGCATTGAAAGAAAAGGGTATTGAAACAATAATGATAAATTGTAACCCAGAAACAGTTTCAACTGACTATGATACTGCTGATAGACTTTATTTTGAACCACTTTCTGCAGAAAGTGTTATTGAAATTTACAATAAAGAAAAAAGTAATGGAAATGTTCTTGGTGTATTAGTGCAATTTGGAGGCCAGACTCCTCTAAAAATTGCTAAAGAATTAGAAGAGGCTGGAATAAAAGTTATAGGAACTTCAACTGAAGCAATAGATTTAGCTGAAGATAGAGATAGATTCAGTGAAATATTAATGAAACTAAAAATTGCTCAACCAAAAAATGCTTTTGCAAATACTGTAGCTCAAACTTTAGAAAAAGCTGAAGAAATTGGATATCCTGTTTTAGTTAGACCTTCATATGTACTTGGAGGAAGAGCTATGCAAATCGCATACGATAAAGATAATTTAGAATCATTTTCTAATGAAGCTCTTGAAGTTTCTTCAAATAATGTAATTTTAATTGATGAGTATCTTGAGAATGCCAAAGAAATAGATGTAGATATAATCAGAGATCAAAATGGAGAAATATTTGTAGCTGGGATTATGGAACACATCGAAGAGGCAGGAATTCACTCTGGAGATAGTGCTTGTTCCTTACCTCCATATTCAGTTAGCAAAGAAACTCAGAATAAAATAATTGAATGGGTATCAAAAATTGCCAATGAAATTAATGTTATTGGATTAATGAATACTCAATTAGCAATTAAAGATAACAAAATATATGTTTTAGAAGTAAACCCAAGAGCCAGCAGGACTGTACCATTTGTGGCCAAATCAAAAGGTATTCCAGTCGCAAAAATTGCAGCAAAAGTAATGGTTGGCGAAAATCTTAATTCAATTTTGAATGATTATAAAATTAATGAATTAAAAAACTTTAATGTAAAAGAATCTGTTTTTCCTTTCAATAAATTTGATGGAGTTGATCTAATATTAGGTCCTGAAATGAAATCTACAGGAGAAGTTATGGGAATAGATGAAACCTTTTTATCTTCCTATATAAAGAGCCAAATAGCCTGTGGTAATATTCTTCCATCTAAAGGGACGGTATTTATCTCAATAGATAATGATAATAAAAAGTTCATAATTGAGATAGCACAAAAGTTAAAAGAATTAGATTTTAATCTACTTGCAACTAAAGGGACTGCTGAATACTTAAATATCAATAACATCAAGACAAAAGTAGTAAATAAAGTAAAAGAAGGTAATCCTCATGTAGTTGACTCATTAATTAATAATGAAATTCAGCTAGTAATTAATACAACAAAAACCCAATCATCTATAAGAGATAGCTATAGTATTAGAAGAACATCATTAATGTATAATATTCCATATTATACTACAATAGCTGGTGCAAAAGTTGCTGTAGATGCTATAGAGCACATTAAAACTCAAGAATTTACAATAAAAAGTCTTCAAACTATAAATTAATTTTATTGACTATAAAAAATAAATAAATCATCATAAATTTATGAATAAAATTCCTATGACTGCTGAGGGTTATGCTAATTTACAAGATGAATTGAAAAAATTAACCTCGGTTGATAGACCAAAAATAATTGAGGCAATAGCTGAAGCTAGAAGTCACGGTGATTTATCTGAAAATGCAGAATACCAATATGCTAAAGAACAACAAAGTTTAATTGAAGGAAGAATTATAGATTTAGAGAGTGCTATTAGTAAAGCAGAGATTATTGATGTTAAATCTGTTAAAGGCGATGATATTAAATTTGGAGCTACTGTTGAAATAGAAGATGATGAAAGTGGAGAAAGGAAAAAATATCAAATTGTTGGAGATTATGAATCTGATATTAAAAATAAAAAACTTTCAATTAGTAGTCCTTTAGCAAGAGGATTAATTGGCAAAACAAAAGAGGATAATGTTGAAATTAATAGTCCCAAAGGTATAAAAAGTTACACAATAATATCAGTAAAATACATTTGAAAATAGACAATCTTAAAATTTGGTCATTAACCGATGGCTCTCAAGGTATGATAAGTCAGACTAAAGGTCTAGCAAATGAATTGAGTGTAAATATAAAAGAACTTAAGACTGAAATAGTTTTTCCATGGAGCAGATTACAACCTGGTATACTTCCTATTTTTAGCTGGATATTTAAAAATAATTTACCTAAAGATGAAATACCTGATGTCGTAATTAGTTGTGGAAGAAAAAGTGTTTACTTATCAATTTATCTTAAAAAAAAATATCCAAAAATAATAAATATTCACATTCAAAACCCAAAGATTAATTCAAAAAAATTTTCTTATATTATAGCTCCTAATCATGATAATTTTTTAGGCGAAAATATAATAAATTCTAAAGGTGCAATTCATCATTTTAAAAAATCTAATAATTTAAAAAATGAATTTAATTTTAAAACAAGAAATTTGCTTACATGTATTATTGGGGGAGCAAATAATCACTATAATTTCTCAAAAGAAAATGCATTAGATCTATGTAAAAAAATTAGAAATTTAAAGTATAATGATAATAGTTATGAAATTTTAGTTGTTACTTCAAGAAGAACTAGTGAAGAAATTAAAATTGTTTTAAAAAAAGAACTCAGCTCTATATCTACTTTATGGTTTGGAGGAGAAAAAAATCCCTATGAATTTGCTATATATAATTCTAATTATTTTATTATTACTTCTGACTCTACTTCGATGGTTTCAGAAGCCAGTATATCAGGAAAACCAATTTATATTTATCAATTACCAATGAAAAGAAAAAGTAAAAGATTTATAAGATTCCATGAAGAATTTAAAAAAATGAATATTACAAAAGATTTAAAAAATTTAGACAAATTAGAAAATTGGACATATACAAAACTTGAGGAAAGCAAAAGAATCGCTGGAATTATAAAAAAAAGAATTATAGAAAGAAATAATGAATCTTGAAAATTTAGTTCATGCAGATTTTCCCTTTAATCACTGGGTATTTAGTAAATGTTTGGAAGAAGGTGCATTAGATGAAATCTCCTATAGTAATATACCGTCAGGTGACAGAATGTATGATGGCACAAGAGCTGCTGATCATACAGGGCAAGGAATTGATGGTAAATTAAGACTCTTTATAACGAAGGATAATTGCCAAAATTTTCCATATCTTACAAAGTTAATTCAATCCTTACAAAGTTTAAAAATTGTCAATAAAATATCAAAAATAATTAATAAAGATTTATCAAGTTCATATGTCAGATTAGAAGTTATTGGCGATAAAAAAGGATTTTGGCTAAAGCCGCATAAAGATATAGCAGAAAAATTAATGACAATGATGGTTTGGGCAAATCCATACAATGAAGCAACAAATTTGGGTACAGACTTATATGATAAAAATTTTAAACTAGTTAAAACAATAGAATATATTCATAACAGTGGTTATTTCTTTTCTTCAGGAGAGGACACTTGGCATGGACTTGAATTAAAAGAAATTCAAAAAGAGAGAAGATGTATTCAAATAAATTATGTTACTTTTAATACAGATTGGCCTGTTGAAAAAAGTGACTGAATTATTAATTTAAACATATGAGTGAAAAAATAGAAAATGATGTATTAATTATTGGGTCTGGACCAGCAGGTTATACTGCTGCAATATATGCAGCAAGAGCAAATTTAAAACCACATCTAGTTTCAGGTTTAGAGCCAGGCGGTCAGCTAACTATCACTACAGATGTTGAAAACTATCCAGGATTTGAAAATGTTATTCAAGGCCCTTGGCTTATGGAACAAATGAAAGAACAAGCTGTAAAAGTTGGAACAATTTTTCATAATGATATTGTAAGTTCAGTAGATTTTGAAAAAAATCCATTTATTTCCAAAACTGAGTCAGGAAAAGAATTTGTATCCAAATCAATAATTATTGCAACAGGTGCTCAAGCTAGATGGCTGAATCTGGAAAGTGAAAAAAAATTTAAAGGTTTTGGTATTTCTGCTTGTGCAACCTGTGACGGATTTTTCTTTAAAGATCAACAAGTAGCAGTGATAGGTGGAGGTAATAGTGCAGTAGAGGAAGCAATGTTTTTGACTAAATTTGCTTCAAAGGTATTACTAATCCATAGAAGAGATAGTTTACGAGCTGAAAAAATTTTGCAAGAAAGACTATTTAACAATAAAAAAATTGAAGTAGTTTGGAACAGTAAGGTTACTGAATTTGTTGGAGAAGAAAATCCAAATGAATTAAAAAAAATTATTTTAGAAAACACATTAGATGGCACCAAAGCGACAATAGATGTAAATGGTGCATTTATAGCTATAGGACATGATCCTGCTACTTCACTTTTTATTGATAAGTTAAAAATGGATGAAGAAAATTATATAATTACTAAACCTGATAGCACTGAAACAAGTATCAAGGGAGTCTTTGCAGCCGGGGATGTAAAAGATAAAATTTATAGACAAGCTGTAACTGCTGCTGGTATGGGTTGTATGGCTGCTTTAGAAGCAGAAAAATATATAACAGAAAATTAATTATCCCTGTCTTGCTTTCATTCGAGGATTTTTCTTATTGATCACATAAATTCTACCTTTTCTGCGAACAACTTTACAATCCTTGTCTCTAATTTTGGCAGTTTTTAATGAACATTTAACTTTCATAAAAATCGCTTTAAATTCTGGGATTTGTTTTGTCAAACATATATTATACGTTTTAGTATGAGAAAGTTATCTTACCCAGGGAGATCTAATGTTTTAGCTCAAAATGGTATGGTGGCAACATCAAATCCATTAAGTTCAATAGAGGCTATAAATGTGCTTAAAAAAGGTGGGAATGCGATTGATGCAGCTATTGCAGCTTCAGCTGTTCAAGCTGTAGTATGCCCTAGTGCAACAGGAATTGGCGGAGATTGCTTCGCTATTATTTCGATGAATGGAAAAAAACCAATTGCTGTAAATGGATCAGGAATTGCTCCCAAAAAGGCAAATTTACAATTTTATAAAGACAATAAAATAAAACATATTGGTTTAACAAGCCCGCATTCAGTTACTATTCCAGGAGCAGTTCATGCATGGTGTTCTATGCATAAAAAATTTGGAAGAATTGATTTTAAAGAAGTTTTATCTGGAGCAGAAAATTTTGCTAGAAATGGATTTCCTATTCATGAAGTTGAAGCTATTGCTTGGAAAGAGAATGAAACAAAACTCAAAAAAAATCATAATTCTAAAAGATTATTTTTAAATAAAAATCTTAGTTATAGTTTTGGTGAAGTTTTTAAGAATGTCCCTTTAGCAAATACTTTAAGTGCAATCTCAAAAAATAAAATTAAAGGTTTCTATCAAAGCGAAATTACCAAAGATATGGTTAGGACACTAAACAAACTTGGAGGACTACATACAGAAGAAGATTTCTATAATCAAAAAACATTATTTTCAGAAACAATAACTAATTTATATAGAGGTTTAAAAATCCATCAATGCCCTTTAAATAGTCCTGGTTTAGTTGTCTTGATGATGATGGCAATGACAGAAAAATTAAATATCAAAAAATACCATCCATCAAGTTTTGAAAGATATCATTTACAAGCTGAAATTTCAAAAATATGTTTTGAAGTTAAGGAAACAATTTTTGGTGATCCAGATTTTAATAATATAAATGTAAAAGATTTTTTGAATAAAGAATTTATTAATAGTTTATGTGCCAAAATTAATAAGAAAAAGGTTTATTCATCAAAAAAAAGTTATGTGACTTCTCACCCTGAAACAATATATTTAAGTGTTGTGGATAAAGATTTAAATTCAGTATCTTTTATTAATTCAATATGCCATGGTTTTGGAAGTGGAATTACTAGCAATAAAACAGGAATTCTTTTTCAAAATAGGGGAGTAAATTTCAGATTAGAAGATGATCACCCTAACTCAATTGATAGTAATAAAAGACCTCTTCATACAATAATTCCTGGGCTGATAACTAATAAGAATAATGAGACATTATATTCTTATGGTGTTATGGGAGGACAATATCAACCAATCGGTCAATCTCATTTGCTTCAAAATATACTTGACTACAACTTGTCAGTACAAGAAGGCTTAGATTTACCTCGAGCATTTGCTCTTAATGGTCTTTTAAATGTTGAAAATTCTTTAGATGATAAAATTGTAAAAAAATTAAAAAATATTGGTCATAAAATTACAATAAATAAAAATTCTATTGGTGGCGGTCAATGTATAAAAATAGATAGAAAAAATGGAGTACTTATTGGAGGATCAGATCCACGAAAGGATGGTATGGCAATAGGCTATTAATCTATACTTTCCCAAAAGTGTCATTATACTGATTATTTACCCTTACAAAAGTTGTGCACTTACTAAGTTGCTTTAATGATGAGGCTCCAACATAAGTACAACTACTTCGTACTCCTCCCAAAATATCTCTAATTGTACCATCTAATGATTTCTTCATTAAAATTTTTACTTTTTTACCTTCAGAAGATCTATAGCTAGCTAAACCACCATAATGTTTTTCATTTGCCTCTTCAGAGCTTGACCCATAAAATTCTATAAATTTATTTCCATTTTCTTCTACTTCACTGCCTCCACCCTCTATATGACCTGCTAACATTCCACCAAGCATCACAAAATCAGCACCAGCACCAAATCCTTTAGCAACATCACCTGGACACGTACATCCCCCATCAGCAATAATATGTGCTCCTAGACCGTGTGCTGCATCTGCGCATTCCATTACGGCACTTAGTTGCGGATACCCTACTCCTGTTTGGATTCTTGTAGTACATACACTTCCTGGACCAATACCAACTTTTACGATATCAGCCCCACTTAATACTAGTTCTTGAGTCATATCAGCAGTTACTACATTACCTGCAATAATAATTTTCTTTGGATATTTTTTTCTTACTTCTGAAACAAACTTACTAAAATTCTCAGAATATCCATTTGCGACATCGATGCATATAAACTTGAATTTTGGAAATTTTTTCAAAATTTTATTTAATCTGTCATAGCTATCTCTGCTAGTGCCACAACTAAGAGCAATTAAATTATAAAAGATACTTTTTTTATAAATAGAAGCGATTTGATCTATATCATGTTGCTTAGTTAACGCTGTCATTAAATTGTGTGAACTCAACTTTTTCGCAATACCAATTTCACCAACACCATCCATATTAGATGCAATTATCGGAACACCTTGCCAAGATAATTTAGAGTATTTGAATGTGTATTTTCTATTTAAGTCCACATCTTTTCTACTTTTAAGAGTACTCCTCTTCGGTCTAAATAACACGTCAGAATAGTCAAGTTTTATTTCTTCTTCAATTCTCATAAATATATTCGCCTAATTGTATTAAATAATTTAAAAATTAAAACAAATATAAATTAATATCTATGAACTTAAATACGTTAATAAATATAAACAAAAAAAAATTTGATTTAAAATTTAAAAAACTTTTAAACAATAAACTAGATACATCGATTCTATCTAAAGCAATGTATTATGGCTCTATTAATGGAGGGAAAAGAATAAGACCATTTCTAGTTATGGAGTCTGCAAAAATTGCTAAGATTTCCTCAAATGATGCTTTTATTATTGCATCAAGTATTGAATGTATTCATTCATATTCATTAATTCATGATGACTTACCATCAATGGATGATGATGATTATAGAAGAGGTAAATTAAGCACTCATAAAAAATTTAATGAGGCCACTGCTATTCTAGCTGGAGATGCTTTGCATGATTTAGCATTTGAATTGATATCTGGAAACCTTAATGACAAAAATTGTATCTCTAAAATTAAATTAATAAATTATCTTTCATTATGCATTGGACACAAAGGTTTAGCTCTTGGTCAAGCTTTAGATTTAGACTTTGAAAATAAAAAATTATCTAAAAACAAGATTCTAGATATGTATTCAAGAAAAACTGGCAAATTATTTGAATTTTCTTTTTCTGCACCTTTTATCTTAAAAGATAAAAGTAAAGCCGACATTCAGTTCGCAAAAGAATATGGGATGTTATTTGGTTTAATATTTCAAGTGATTGATGACTTAATTGATGAAATTGGAACTTTTAAGAAAATTGGAAAAACACCAGGTAAGGATGCTAAGCAAGGTAAAAGTACTTTGCTAGGTTTGATTGGTGAAAGACAGGTTATTAATTTATGCAAGGATAAATTAAATAATTTTGCAAATAAATATAAGAGGAGATTAAATAAAAATCGTATACTTTTATACTTACTTGAGTTTGGAATTAGGAGGTTAAATTAATAATGTACGATTTTTTTTGCTATATATAAACCGGTAGTAGCTGAAATAGCTGTCAAAGAACCTCCCCAAAACATATCAACGAATGTTACGGTTGGTGACCAGCCTTTAAGTACGGCCATATTTGTCAAATTATAAGTACCATATGCTACCAAGCCGAATATAAAACCTGTGTAAATAGTTTTAAACAAACTTCCTGAGTCAACGCATGGTTGAATTACCACCAGTGACATTCCAAATACATATAAAATGTAAAACAGAGCGGCTGCCCACATTACAGGTTTATCAGATAATAAGTTACCAATTAGAGGTCTATAAAATGTTTTGGTTGCAAAACTTAACCATATTACATCGATTATTAGAAAAATTATCGAAGCAATTAGTGTTGCCACAATTAAACATTTAAGCATATATTATAAATAAATCATATTATTAAAATTCAAGGTATTTTTTAAATTAATTGTGGTGGGTGTGACAGGGATTGAACCTGTGACCCCTGCCGTGTCGAGGCAGTGCTCTACCGCTGAGCTACACACCCAAAAACTTATAAATACTTTAATATGATAAAAAGAATATAATTACTTTTGCGACTAAAGCAATATTTGATAAATTATGTAATGATATTAAAATTACTTAATTTAACCTTTTTTTTAATTATTAATCAAATGAATAATATATTGATCAATTTTTTATTAAATAATAGTCAAAGCTTAGAATTTTTCATAAAACAAGTAAAGGAATATTGAGAGATAGATGAAGGTAAAAAAAAATAATTTTACAGAAAATGAAATCTCTAAAGCTCTAAAAATTTATAACTATTTTATTGAAAATTCATTCTCTAATTTCGAAGAAAAAAAATTATCTAAATTGACATTTAATTTACTATTGAAAAAAATTAAAAATAATAAGTTGCCATTTATTTTAGCAATTGAAGATAATAAAGTTATTGGATTAGCTTTTGTAAATAAATTTAGAGAAAAAAGTGGTTATAGATTTTCATATGAACATTCAATCTATGTTGATCCAGATTTCATAAATAATGGTTATGGAAATAATATACTAAAAGAACTTGTTAAAATATGTAGAAAAATTAAAAAAATTAAAAATTTAATAGCAGTGATTGGTGGAAAAGATAATTTTGCTTCTATCAAAATACATAAAAAAAATGGATTTCAATATATTGGAACTATAGAGAAAGCTGGTTTTAAAAAAAATAAGTGGGTAGACTCGATTTATATGCAGAAAAGATTATGAAAAAAGTAAACGCAAAGAATTTTAAAAAAACACTTAGCAAGTTTTCAACAGGAATTACTGTTGTATGTGTTAAAGATAATAATTCTATTTATGGGAAAACTGTTAATTCATTTAACTCTTTATCCCTAAACCCTCCTTTGGTTTTGTTTTCATTAGGTAATTACTCGTCTTCAATAAAGAATTTTTCAAAAGCTAAATTTTTATCAATAAATATTTTATCTAGTAAACAAAAGAAATTATCTGATAATTTTGCTTCAACTATACCTAAATTAGAGAATATTAAATTTATTGAAGGAAAAAATAGAACAGCAATAATACCTAATTGTATAGCAAATCTTGAATGTAAACTTATAGATAAAATAAAAAAAGGTGATCATATAATATTTATTTGTAAGATATTGGAATTACAATCTAATGATAAATTAAAACCTCTTATATATTTTAATTCAAAATATTTTTAGGTGTTTAGAATTTTAAGATATGTAATTTTTATTTCTCTAATATCATCAGGATATTATTTTTTTATTTCTGAATACTTTAACTTATTAGAAAAAAATTTGTTGGAGAAAGAAATAGTAAAAAAAGAAATATTAGAAGAGAAAAAAGAGATTATTGAAGAAAACAAAGAAGAGGCAGCTTTACCAAATATTGAAAAAAATATTGATAAATCAAAATATGTTGAGAAAAAAATTGAAATTTTACAAGGTGACACTTTTGTCTCAATTTTAGAGAATTTAAATTTTAAACAAAAAAAAATTTACGAAATTGTAAGTAAGATAGAAGACACTTTTGACTTAAAAAAAATCAAAACTGGAGAAATAATAAGTTTATTTGAAAATAAATTTGGAGAAATAATAAAAATTGAGTTTTTCAAGGATAGTGAGACTATTATCTCTATTGATTTAGATAAGGAAATAAATTTAAATATAAGAGTATTAAGAAAGGAGTCATTCATTGAATCAAAAGAATATACAATTACAGAATCATTATTTTCAGATGGTATTGAAAATGGTGTATCACCAGATATTTTAGTCAAAATTATAAGGCTTTTTAGTTTTGATCTTGATTTTCAAAGGGATATTAGAGTCGATACTATTGTTTCAGTATCTTATGAATTTGATGAAATAGTTGAAACAGGCAGACTAGAATATAACGATATCAAATATGCTTCGATAAAAATTGATGGAAAACAATTAGAATATTTTAAGTTTTTTACAGAAGATGGTTATGTTGATTATTTTAACAGAGAAGGAAAAAATGTTAAAAAATCAATTTTAAAAACACCTTTAGATGGTGCAAGAATTTCATCAAACTTTGGTATGCGTAAACATCCTATCTCAGGTTTCAATAAAATGCATAAAGGTGTTGATTTTGCTGCACCCACAGGAACACCGATTTATGCTGGAGGGAATGGAATAGTTGAGTACGTTGGAAGAAATGGAGGATATGGAAAATATATTCGTATAAGACATAATAATGGATATAAAACGGCTTATGCACATTTATCAAATTACAAGAAAGGCATTTCTAAAGGAGTAAGGGTTAACCAAGGCGAGGTTATAGGTTATGTAGGTAGTACAGGGAATTCTACGGGACCTCATCTACATTATGAAATTATTTATCAAAATAAACATATTAATCCTCTAAAACTAAAACTTCCTTCTGGGAAAATACTGGATGGTAAAGAGTTAGAAAAATTTCAAGTGGAATATAAAATGATATATGCAGATCATTTGAGTATGTTATACGAATAACTACTTTGTTGATCTTGTTCTTTTTTCTTTAGATGGCTCAGCTATAAATGGAATAGATTCAATAGAATCATCTTCTGCTTTATCACTATTATTTACCTCGATAGTTTCATTTTCTGTATCTGAAGTTTGTTCATTTGAAGTACTTTGTTTTTGCTCATCAAAATTTGTATTTTCTTCAACATTAATACCAAGCTCAACCATTATTCTGAAATAGTGATCAGTAAATTGATAATAGTATTCAGATTGAATTCTATCACCTGATCTTGATGCTTCTTTAGCAAGTTTTAAATACTTGTTATATTGCTGGGATACATTTCCTCTATTTCTATTATTGAAATTTTTGTATCCTCCAGGTTTCTTAAAACTGGTTCTTCTATTACTCTTATAAGCGGGTCTACCGTTTTTTTTATACATATTTTTAGGAAATTAAAAATTTTATTAAATTATTAATCTTTTTTTAGTATCTATACAGTTCATTTAATTTATTTCAACTTATATCTTTGAAAAACTAAGGATTCTGTCGATTCCTTGCAGATCATGAGTAATATTAATTAAATCTAATCCTGAATTTTGAAAAATTACTTCACAATCTTGTCGTTGATTAATTCCAATTTCACATACAAAATAAGCTTTTTTATTCATCAAATTATGAAGAGTATTTGAGTATTCTCTATAAAATTTCAACCCATCATCTCCTCCGACTAAAGCTAATTTAGGTTCAAAATTTTTTACTTCTGGATCTGTATTATTAAACTGATCATTTGTTAAGTATGGTGGATTAGATACAATCAAGTCAAACTTGGAACTAATATTTTTAAAATCAATGAGTTTAAATTGAATTTGATTACCACAATTATGTATTTTTGAGTTTTTAACTGCAACTTCTAATGCTTTTTGTGAAATATCTATAGCTGTAATAGACGCGTTTTCAAATTCCTTAGCAAGTGATATTGCAATACAGCCTGATCCAGTGCCAATATCTAATATTTTTAATTTTTGATTTTTGTTCTTATAAATAGTTAAAACTTGTTCAATTATTAATTCTGTTTCTGGACGCGGATCTAAAACAAAATTATTTACGTAAAAATCATATTTCCAGAAAGATTTATTATTAATAATTTTAGCTATTGACTGTCTGTTAATTCTTTTTTGAAGTGATTTTTTAAAAGTAGCGGTATCAATACTATCTATATTTAGATTACTCAAAATAATTTCATTATTTTTTTTTGAAGCATGCTTAAGTAAAATTCTTAGATCTAGTTCTGGATTATTTATATTTTTTTGTTTTAATTTTTTTAAACTCTCTTTAATTAAATTATTCATTTTTCATATTTGCTAACTTTGTACTCTCTTCTTCAGCAATTAAAGGATTTATCAACTCATCTATGTTACCTTCAAGTATTTCTGATAAATTATACAATGTAAGATTTATTCTATGGTCAGAAACCCTCCCTTGTGGAAAATTATATGTTCTTATTCTTTCAGATCTATCTCCAGAACCTACTTGACTTTTTCTTTGTTCGGATCTTTCTTTATTTTTTTCTTGTATTTGATTATCTAGTAATCTTGAACGTAAAATCTTTAAAGCCTTTGCTTTATTTTTATGTTGAGATTTTTCATCTTGTTGAGAAACTACTATCCCTGTTGGAATGTGTGTTATTCTTACAGCACTATCGGTAGTATTAACAGATTGTCCTCCAGGTCCACTTGACCTAAAAACATCAATTCTTAAATCTTTATCAAGAACTTCAATATCAACCTCTTCAGCTTCAGGTAGAACTGCCACAGTAGCAGCCGATGTATGTACTCTTCCGCTACTTTCTGTTGTTGGAACCCTTTGTACTCTATGAACACCAGATTCAAATTTTAATTTTGAAAAAACATTTAATCCTGAAATATTACAAATAGCCTCCTTTACACCTTTTAAACCGGTTTCTGATATTGATAAAATATCAAATTTCCATGAATTTAAATCGGCATATCTCTGATACATATTCAATAAATCAGAGGCGAAAAGTGAAGCTTCATCACCTCCAGTGCCAGCTCTAATTTCTAAAATTGAATTTTTAGAGTCATTTTCATCTTTTGGTATAAGTAATTTTAATAATTCCTGTTCAAGATCTTTGATTTGATTTTTTTTTTCAATGAGTTCTGACTCAGCTATTTTACTAATTTCTAAATCATTATCTTTTACTAGTTCATTAAGATTTAATATATCTTTTTGTAAATCATTGTATTCTTGAATTTTTTCTACAATTGGTCGGAGATCAGAATATTCTCTATTTAATTTAATTAATTCATTTGAGTCAATATTATTCATATTGTTTAATGAATTTTCTATTAATTTAAATTTTTCTAAAATTATTGTAAATTGTTTATCTAGATTTATCATTTAGATAGTTAAAAATTTGATTAAGCTTTAATTCTTTTTGTTCACCAGTCATTAAGTCTTTAATAGTAAAAAAATTACCATTAAACTCATTATCTCCAATAATAATTACATGCGATGCTGAAGATGCGCTAGCTTTTGTAAATGATTTTTTAAGATTGTATTTAAAATTCCAGTAATATGAAATTCTATTTTCAGATAAATATTTTTTTAGATTAAGATAATAATCTGCAAATTTTACATTTGTCACTGCAATATGAACTGTTGATTTTATTTTTTTTTCGGACTCCATCAATAATATAATTCTTTCAATGCCTGCTGCCCATCCAATTCCAGGTATATCAGGACCTCCTAATACTTTTATTAAACCATCATATCTTCCTCCACCTAATAAGGTGTCTTGACTTCCTAAATTATCTGATTTGTATTCAAATACAGTATTACAATAATAATCAAGGCCCCTAACTAGATTAGGATTTTCTTCAAAATTAATTTCAAGTAGATTTAATGACCTTTTTATATCTTCATAATGCTTTTTAGCTTCATCAGTTAAATATTCATATATTTTTGGTGAAGATTTAGAAATTTCAATATCTTCCTCATTTTTTGAATCTAATATTCTCAATGGATTAGTATTAATTTTTTTAATGCTTTCTTCTGATAATTTTTTTTTATGAGTATTGAAATATTTTGATAGACTTATTTTAAAATCTAATAAAGTATTTTTATCACCTAAAGAATTAATATAAAGTTTAATATTAGATTTAGGTAATAGTTCTTTTAAAATATTATTTGATAGAAAAATCAATTCGACATCCGCAAGAAAATCTTTAGTTCCAAGTATTTCAAAATTTATCTGATTGAATTGCCTATACCTACCCTTTTGTGGTCTTTCTCTTCGAAACATTGGTCCAATACCAAAAATTTTAAGTGGAAGATCATTTAAAAGATTATTTGTTATTGCAGCTCTTATCATAG
Organism: uncultured Alphaproteobacteria bacterium; assembly: GCA_902628645.1. Classification (GTDB taxonomy): domain Bacteria; phylum Pseudomonadota; class Alphaproteobacteria; order HIMB59; genus CACPNW01. The sequence continues at coordinate 64,690 of CACONS010000003.1, forward strand.
GGGTCGTATACTCAGGACGTAGTGTTAAAAATTCATTATTTCGATCTTCAAAAGAATACATTTCTTTCAACACAACGTCAGATTGCTCACCAAGAGGTTTTGCAAATAAATCACTAAATTCAAAAATTGGTGTTTGAATTTCTTTAAATGTTTTTAAATAAGCATTTTTAGAAACAATATCTGAGATCCGTTTAAATTTGTCAATTTCTTCTCCAAAAATATCATGCGTTCCTCTTACTGATCTTATTTTCATTTTACTGATTTAACTCAAGTTCTTTTGTTTTTTTTCTAATGATTTCTTCAAGATAATTTTCTAAATCTACATTTTTTACAACATTATTTTTTTTACCATCAAGATAAATCATGTGTGTATCATTCCCCCCACCTGTTATTCCAATATTTGTCATCGTTGCTTCACCTGGACCATTTACTACGCATCCTATTATTGACACTGTTATAGGTGTAGAAATATCATCTAATTTTTTTTCAAGATTTTTTACAGTTTTTATTACTTCAAATTGTTGTCTAGCGCATGAGGGACATGAGATAATTTTTACACCTCTATTCCTTAATCCTAAGCTTTTTAAGATTTCGAAACCTACTCTAACCTCTTCTTCTGGCTCATCAGATAATGATATTCTAATTGTATCACCTATTCCTCTCAAAAGTAAATTTCCAATTCCTATTGAAGATTTAATAGATCCAGTCCTTTTTCCTCCTGCTTCTGTGATACCCAAATGTAAAGGGTAGTCACATAATTTTGCTAATTGCTCATATGCATTAATTGACATGAAAATATCTGATGACTTCACACTAATTTTAAAATTAGTAAAATCATTATCTTCTAGAATCTTGATATTTAATTTAGCACTTTCAACTAATGCTTCTGGTGTAGGTTCTGAATACTTTTCTAAAATTTGTTTTTCTAAGCTTCCAGCATTTACTCCTACTCTTATTGAGCAGTTATTATCTTTTGCAGCTTTTATTACTTCTTTTATCCTATCAATACTACCAATATTACCTGGATTTATTCTAATACAAGAGGCTCCATTATTTGCAGCCTCAATTCCTCTTTTATAATGAAAATGAATATCTGCAACAATTGGAACTGGGCTGTGTTTTACTATTTCCTTTAAGGAATTTGAAGATTCTTTATCTGGTATAGAGACACGAACTATATCTACACCAAGTTTTGCAGATCTTTCAATTTGTGCAATTGTGTCTTTTGCATTTGAAGTAAGAGTATTAGTCATAGTTTGGACTGCAATTTGATTATCGCCTCCAATACTTACGCTCCCAACTTTAACAACACGTGATTTTCTTCTCTGAATTCGTTGATAGGGTCTATGCATCTATCTAATTTGTAAAATCTTTAGATAATATAAAGGAATCTAATATATCTCCATATTTACCAATTTTACCTCTTACTTCACCATCTATAAGCACCAATATATTTCCTGCATTACCTGCGGTTATATTGTAATTAAGATTAAGTTCATAAGAAAACTCCTCATTTTTATCCATTAACTTGCTTAAGACAATATTATTTGATTCGTCTCTTAGTTGCAACCAAGTTGGATTTAACATTTTTAAAGTAGCAAATGTATTTACATCTTCATTTAACTCAACAGATGCTATAGCACTAGAATTATTCATCAAATCAATTTCATTTAAATCACTACTCTGAGAAAAATTATTATTAAATGTATTAGCCTTTTCTACAACAGGCTCTAAACTTTCTGGTATGTCTGGCACTAATGCAAAATTGATTTCGCTATCATTTTCATCAATGAACAAAAAGTAAAATGAAGTAAATATAATTAATATAAGAGAGGCTGCAAAAAACTTTTCTAATTTAAAAAACTTATTTTCAACAATTGGAGTAATATTTTTTTTCTCTTCCTTAATATTAAATGATATATCAATTTTAAATTTTTCAATAATTATATTAGTATCTAATTCAAGAAACTTAGAATAAGATCTTAAGTGACCAATATTAAATATAATATCTGAATTGTTTTTGATATTGTCATTTTCAAGATCAAAAATAATATTTTTTGATATTCTTAATTCAATTGATACATCATCAATTGAATAGTTTTTAGACTTTCTTTCAGATGATAAAATTTGTCCTATTGTTTTCATTTATTTACTTAGATTATATGCCTCATGAAGAGATTTTACAGCAATTTTTGTGAATTTCTTGTCAATTAAAACACTTATCTTTATTTCTGACGTTGAGATCGCTAATATATTTATTGAATTATCTGCTAAAGTTGAAAACATTTTCTTTGCAACTCCAGATTGAGACATCATTCCCATGCCAATTACTGAAATTTTAGAAATATTGGTATCGGTTTCAATAGATTTAAATTCAATCAAACTTTTATTTTCTTCTAATAATCTCTTGGCATTATGAATTTCAGTGTTTGGAACGGTAAATGTAATATTTGCAGTTACGCCATCTTGTGATGTATTTTGAACAATCATGTCAACATTAATATTGCTATTAGCTAGCAATCCAAAGATTGTTGCAGAAATACCAGGTTTATCAGCTATACCAGATAAGGTTAGTTTTGATTCATTATTACTATAGCTTACTCCACTTACTATTTCTTTTTCAATTAATTTATTTTCATCAACAACAAAAGTACCTCTTTCTTTTGTAATTGAAGATAGAACCTGCAATGTGAGATTATTTTTCATAGCTAATTCAACAGAACGAGTATGAAGTACTTTTGCTCCGGTCGAAGACATTTCTAACATTTCTTCAAATGCTAATTTATTGATTTTTTTAGCTTTGGGTTCCAGATTTGGATCAGTTGTATAAACGCCGTCAACGTCAGTATAAATATCACATCTATCAGCATCAACAGCTGCAGCGATAGCAACAGCGGTTGTGTCAGAACCTCCTCTGCCTAGTGATGTAATATTTCCATCTATATCGACACCTTGAAATCCAGCAACAACTATAACATCATAATTTTTTAGATATTTGACAATCCTGCCTTTATCGATGTTTAATATTTTTGCTTTTTGATGGTTACTGTCTGTTATAATTGGAATTTGCCATCCGAGTAATGGTATAGATTTAATATTTCTTTTTTTTAAAATAGCTGAAAGAAGTCCAACTGAAACAGCTTCACCAGAAGTTAAAATTAAATCATTTTCGACAATCTCATTTGACTCAATTTTATCTATATATTCTTGCATTTTATTTGTTACACCTGACATTGCAGATAAGACAACAATTAATTTTTTATCATTAAGTTGCTTTTCGACAATATTTGCAACATTATTGATTTTATCGATACCACCAACTGAAGTACCTCCAAATTTCATTACTACAAGTTTCATTGACTTAAATATTTTTTAAATTATTTGAGCTAATATAATTATTGCCAACAACAAACAAGATATATGATGAACATAAAATCAAAAAAAGAAGAATTTTTGTTGTTTAATCAACTTTCAGATGAATGGTGGAATGAAAATGGTAAATTTAAGGTACTTCATCAAATTAAAAGCCATAGAATGTCTTATATATTAGAACAAATTAAAAATAGAGAGATAAAAAATTTAAAAATACTTGATGTAGGCTGTGGTGGGGGAATAATTTGTGAACCATTAGCAAGACTAGGTGCCAAAGTTACTGGAATAGATTTTGCTCCAAATAATATAAAAGCTGCTAAGTTACATTCCAAAAGAAATAATCTTAAAATTAACTATATTTATAAAGATATTGAAAAATCTAAGTTAGATAAAAAATTTGACATAATATTAATGTTTGAAGTTCTAGAACATTTAGATAATTGGAAAAAAACTATAAAAAATATAAAAAAAAATTTAAATAAAAATGGTATTATTATAATTTCTACAATTAATAGAAACTTACTTTCTAAATTATTTGCAATTGATATAGCTGAAAATATCCTTAATTGGATTCCAAAAGGAACACATGATTATAATAAATTGATTAAACCTGAAGAATTAAAAATAATTTTAACAAAAGAAAATTTTCATTTTAATAATATTAAAGGTCTTGTTTTTGATCCATTAAAAATGGAATGGAAATTATCAAATAATTATATGATCAATTATTTTTGTTCAGCAAATTTAATTAGTTAGTTTTTTTTGTTGAAAAAGGTAATGGTAATATATCAATATCTTCATCAATTAGTTCTTTGGTTTGCTCAATTGAAGCTTCGCCATAGATTGCACGCTCCTTTACTTCACCATATTTAATTTTTTTTGCTTCTTCAGTAAAGTTATCACCGACATAATCAAATTCTTTTTCAATAATTTTTCTAAGCTTCTTAACATTAGAAGCAATTGATCTATTTCTTTTAGAAATTTTAGTATTTGATTTTTTTGCTACGTTTGGTGTCATTAATCCTTTTTTAATTTGAATACTATTACAGGAAGGGCAAGTTACTAGGCCTTTCTTAATTTGCCAGTTGTAGTCTTTTGTATTTTCAAACCATCCCTCGAAGGAAAAATCACAATCAGAACAATTAAGATTAAATACAATCATTTTTCTTATATTGTTACATCTTTTTTATTTTCAATATCAAAATCAATTTCATCGGTTTCTAATTGCATAATTAATGAATTTTTTGGGAAATTCAGATTGCATACTGTTCCCCTAGACAAAGTTACGCCCGTAAAAGGTTTTAAACTAATATTAATATATTTTTGAGTTTTTTGATTTAGGATATCAATTTTTATAAGCTCTTTAAAAACAATAAGAAGAAAATTTTTATCTAGTTTGAATTTTAATATAGATTTAGGATTTTGGTAAAAAGATAATTTAAAAAAAAGATTTTTCTCAAGAACATTAATATTTTCCTCTAAATCTAAATTTGAATTTTGCATTTGAAGATTTTTTAAATTAATTTGATCTTGTCTATTTAAGATATTTTCTTTCAATATTTCTAAAAAAGTAGTTCCATAAATTTTTTTATTAATATTTTCAATTTCTTCTTTAATTATCACAACTATCTCTTTAAGAATAATATCCATAATTACTTTTTATACTTTATAAAAAAAATGATAAACAAAAAATATCTTAAACTGTTAAGATCTAAAGACAGAAAATATGGTGAAAACTTTATTTATAATGAAATAAGTAAAAATATAATTGATTCCTTAGATATCTTGAAAGTTCCATTTAGTAATATTTTACAATTTGGAATTAATGATAATTTAGTTATTAATTATCTTAAAAAAAAATTTCCATCATGCTCTATAACAAGTGCTGACATAGATATATCTCTTTTTCCCAAAAAGTCAGATCAAAAATTAATAGAAATTGATTTAGACAATTTACAAATCAGTGATAAGTTTGATTTAATTTTTAGTAATTTTTTTATTCAATTAACAACTAATTTTGAGAAATTAATAGAAAGTATTTTTCAAAACTTAAATTCCAATGGATTATTTATAGCAACCATTCCTAGTATTGAAAATATTTATCAACTTGTAAATGCAATGTATGAAACTGATAATATTTTATATGGAGGAATGTATCAGAGAATCAATCCAATTTTAGATACGAATTATATTTTTAAACTACTTAAGTTATATAATTTTGATGCACCTCTAATAAATACTAATAATTTCACTGTAGAATATTCAGTTTTTAAAAAACTACTTGATGATGTAAGATTTTTAAATTTACCTTATGCAGGGTTTGATAAAAGAAATAATTTTGAGAATAAGAAATACTTTATTTACTTGGAAGAACAATTTAGAAAAAAATATTATAAAGATAATTTTAAACTTGATATAAACTATAATACAATTTGTGCTTGGAAAAAATGAAATTAAGATCTGTAATCAGCATTAATCTTTAAATATTCTAGTGTTAGATCATTTCCATAAACTGTATGTGAAAACTTACCTAAGTTTAATTTTACATTTATATCTATAGTATTATTTTTCATATACTGATTGAGTTTCTTTATATTTATTTTTTTACTTATTGAACCATTTTCACAAACAATATTATTACCAAATAAAACTTTAATTTTATTTTGATTAATATTTTCTTCAGTTTTGCCAATAGCCATTATTACTCTACCCCAATTAGCATCTTCACCAGCTATGGCTGTTTTAACTAATGGTGAATTTGCAATACTGAATCCTATTTTTTTTGCTTGTTTTTTTGTTTTTGAATTTAAAACATTGACTTTAATTAGTTTGGAAACACCTTCTCCGTCTTTAATTACTTGAAGAGATAAATCATGCATTAATTCATATATTTTATTATTTAATATTTTAAAATTTTTTTTATTTAAATTTATAATTTTATTACTAACTGAAAACATAATTAAGGTATCACTTGTTGAGGTATCGCTATCTACAGTTATAGAATTAAATGTGTTATCTAGGTTAGTTTTTAACAGTCTTTTCATTTGTATTTTTGAAACTTCACATTCTAAAAATATGTACACTAACATTGTTCCCATGTTTGGTTGTATCATTCCTGATCCTTTTGCTATTCCATAAATTTTAAATGAATTATTGTCTAAATTAATATTTTTAATTGATACCTTAGCAAAAGTATCTGTTGTCATAATTGCTTTGGCACCATCTAGTAAGCTGTTTTTACATTTAGAATTAAGTTTTTTAAATTTGTTTGAAATTAAGTTTGGATTGAATTTTTCTCCTATGACACCTGTTGATGACACTAACACTTCATTAGTTTTACATTTAATTTTTTTTGTTAAAACTTTCACGTACTTATCGATAATTTTAAGACCATTATTGCCAGTATGTGCATTGGCATTTCCAGCATTAACAATTAACGCTTTGGCTTTACCTTTATTATTTTTTTTATCCCAAATTATAGGTGCAGAAGGAGTTGATGTTTTCGAATAGACACAGCTTATATTAATAACTTTATCAAAAATTATTAATAAAAGATCTTTCTCTTTTTTTTTAAATCCAGCGTTAAAAGTATAAATTCTAAGGCCCTTAGGATTAAAATCTTCAATTTTTTTTGGCTTAAATAACGAAATCATTTTATTGACTACATTTTAGACTAAATTCCTTTGTAGAAGAAATATTTTTCATATATTAACAGCCATTTATCACATCATGATCAATTTCGTTAATAAATTTTTTAATTCAGTGAAGTCTAATTCACTTAAAAAATATGGAAGTTTTGTTGAAAAAGTAAATAAACTTGAAGAAGAAATTTCTAAACTTTCTGATCTAGAATTAAAAAATAAAACAACTTATTTTAGAAATGAATTCAATAAGACTCGATCGATTACTAAATTATTACCTGAAATATTTGCAGTTGTTAGAGAAACATCAAAAAGAACTTTAAACATGAGACACTATGATGTTCAAATAATAGGTGGTATGGTTTTATATGAAAACAAGATAACTGAAATGAAAACTGGAGAGGGTAAAACCCTAGTTGCAACTCTAGCTGCTTACGCAAACGCTATAGAAAACCTTTCCGTACATATTATTACTGTAAATGATTATCTTGCAAAAAGAGATGCAGAATGGATGGGAAATGTTTATAATTTTCTAGGTCTTCAAGTTGGGTGTGTAACATCAGAAACATCTCACGAAGAAAGATCAAATCAATATGACGCTGATATTGTTTATGCAACTAATAATGAGATAGGATTTGATTATCTAAGAGATAATCTCAAAAACGATTACAACAATTTATGTTTTAAAAAAAATGCATTTGCAATAGTGGATGAAGTAGATAGTATTTTGATTGATGAAGCAAGAACACCTCTCGTAATATCAGCTGAGTCTAATTCAAATACTGATTTATTTCCAAAAATAGATAAAATTATAAAGTTACTTAGAAAAAATGATTTCGAAATTAATGAAGAAAGCAAAAGTATCTTACTTACAACAGAGGGAATGGAATTTTGTGAAAAACTTTTAAAACAAAATGGAATTATTAAAGATGGTACATTGCAAGATTTAGGTAACATGGTATTGAACCATAACATTATTCAAGCCTTGAGAGCACATCATTTATTTATTAAGGATAAGGATTACATAATTAATGATAAAAATGTAGTTATCATTGACGAATTAACTGGTAGAGCTATGGAAGGTAGGAGATATGGAGATGGATTACATCAAGCTATTGAAGCTAAAGAAAATTTAATAATTCAAAAAGAAAATCAAACTATAGCAGCTGTTACATATCAAAATTTTTTTAGAACTTATCATAGACTAAGTGGAATGACAGGAACCGCTACAACTGAAGCCAAAGAATTTGAAAGTATATATAATCTTGAAGTTGTTGAAATTCCTCCTAATATAAAAGTTAATCGTATTGATAAAAATGATCAGATCTATATGACTCAACGAGAAAAATATAATGCAGTATTAGAACTTGTTAAGTCACGAAATAGTATTAATCAACCAATTCTTATTGGTACTACATCAGTAGATAATTCAATTAAAATTTCCAATTTATTAAAAAATGAAAGATTAAAGCATAACGTTTTAAATGCTAAAAATCATATGAGTGAAGCAAAAATTATTGAAGAAGCAGGTATGCCTGGAAACATCACCATCTCTACAAATATGGCTGGGAGAGGAACAGATATTAAGCTTGGGAACGGTAATGAGAATTTAAAAAAAGAAGCTATTACTGCTGGAGGATTGCTAGTAATAGGAACGGAAAGACATGAAAGTAGAAGAATAGACAATCAATTAAGAGGTAGATCAGGAAGACAAGGAGATATTGGGGAAAGTGTTTTTTTCTTATCTTTAGAGGATGATCTTATGAGAATATTTGGGTCAAAAACCCTCGAAAATGTATTATCCAAATTAGGTCTCAAGGATGGTGAAGTTATTACACATTCGATGATTACTAAGTCTCTAGAAAGAGCTCAGCAAAAAGTTGAGAGTCATAATTTTGATATGAGGAAACAAATTTTGAAATTTGATGATATTTTAAATGATCAGCGAAAAATAATTTATCAAAATAGAAGAGAAATCTTAAATACTAATGATCAATCAAAAATTATTGAAGATATGATTTCAGATTATGTTGATTATTTAATTCAAATAACCATTCCTCCAAAAAAATATTCTCATGAATGGGATAATATTTTATTAAAAGAAAAAACTAAAGAAATATTTAATATTGATATTCCAGTGTCAAAATGGTTTGATGAGGAAGGTGTCGATGATGAAGAAATAAAAAAGCGATTATTAGATGAAGTAAATCAAGAATATAGAGAAAAACAACACAAATACTCTTCTGAATTATTTAAATTTGCAGAAAAAAGAGTAATGTTATTTCAAATAGATAAAGATTGGAGAGATCATTTAGCTGCAATGGATTCTTTGCGTGGTAGTGTAAATTTAAGAGCTATGGGAGGCAAAGATCCCTTTTATGAATATAAAAGAGAATCTTTTGACTACTTTGATGAAATGTTGTCTAATCAGAACGAAAGGGTCTTAAAAACTCTTTTCAATATTAAACTTGTAAGCGAAGATAATAATGATAAGACTGACAAGAGAACTTCAGAACCTAGAAGAATAATAACAAAAAAAATTGGAAGAAATGAACCGTGCCCTTGCGGTTCAGGTAAAAAATACAAACAATGTCATGGAAATTAAATGTTAGAGGTAATATTTAAATACTTTTCTTTTCTGATTTGAACTAGCTCCTCTATTGAAATTTTTTTAAGTTCTTTAATTATAATAATAATTTTTTCTTTTAATATCTCCGCTTGTTTTATAGGATGTCTATGAGCACCCCCATATGGTTCTGGGATTATATCATCTATAATTTTAAAATTTTTACAATCAGCCGATGTTAATTTTAGAGTTTTTGCAGCTTCTTGTGCAAATTCAGTATTCCTCCATAAAATTGAAGCACACCCTTCAGGAGAAATAACTGAATATATTGAATGCTCTAACATTAAAACTCTATCAGAAGTTGCTATTCCTATCGCCCCACCTGATCCGCCCTCACCAATTATTATTGATATTGTTGGGATTTTAGTTTTTAAAAAATGAAGAATTGATGATGCGATAGATTCAGATTGCCCTCTTTCTTCAGCATCTTTTCCTGGAAAAGCACCTGCTGTATCAACAAACGATACTATAGGTAATTTAAATTTTTCTGCTAATTTTAATAATCTTTGAACTTTTCTATACCCCTCAGGTTTAGCCATTCCAAAGTTATGTTTAATTCTTGTTTCCATGGTATTTCCTTTTTCAGTACCTATAAAAAAAACAGAAACACCATCAATTTTTGCCAGACCACCTACTATTGCATTATCATCAGCATATTTTTTATCCCCATGTAAGAGAACAATATCGTCAAATATTTTTTTGATGTAATCAAGAGTATGGGGTCTTTCTCCATGCCGAGATACTTGAACTTTTTGCCAAGGATCTAAGTTTGAGTAAATTTTTTTATATAGTTCATCTTTGTCTTTGTTTAATTTTTTGATTTTATCAAAATTTAATTCTTTATTGTTGTTTAATTTATTTAGTATTGTTTCAATTTTTTCTATTTCACTTTCAAATTCAAAATATTTAATCATATTATGAATTTATAATTTTTAAATACTTCTAAGATTAAATTTCTAAAGAGTGATCCTTCATTATACTTTAAGTAACCATTGAGTAAAAGCTTTAAATGTTCTGGATGTATATCTTTCCATTCTTTATCATCCAAAGAAATTAATGAGTAAAACAGAAATTTTTCTTCATTATTATTAATGATACTATTACTTATTTCATTAAATAAAAATATTGATAACATTGATCTATCATCAAAAATATTATCGAGATTTACATTTGTATTAGAATTAATATCTAAATTCATTACATCTTTTAAAACAAATAATAATTCAGCATTTTGATTATCCTGATCTTCAGTATAATTATTTAAAGTTAAATTTATTGAGTTTATAAATGAGTTTAAATCATTTGAAGAATATAAATCTAGTAAAATTCTAGTATAAATACTTTTTGAGTCAACTTGCTTTGCATTTTCATATAATTCAATCCAATAAACAGCATTATCAAAATTATCATTAAAAATATATGCAGATGCTATTTGAGGTCCATAAATAATATTTTCTGAAGAAGCTTCAATAGTACTCAGCATATTTGCGGATAGTTTATAGGCTATATCTTCTAAATTATTCCTTTTTGCAAAATCCCAGAATTGAATCAAAGCATTTAACCTATCATTTGGAAAAATTTGGATGTTTATTAACTGATATAAAAAAGCCATACTCAATTCATTGTTATTTGAGAATGACTCAATTGTTTCTTCTGGGTTATTTAACTGATCTGAATTAAAATCTGCTGACATGTATAATGCGGCTAAACTATCTACAGTAATCAAATTTTCAAAAAAACTCTCATTTGCTGCCTTTATTCTTAAATCAATAGGTGAAGCTTGATTTAATATAATTGGTATTGATAAATTTTTCTTATCAAGTTCAAAAAATTCATGAGAAAAAGGAAGTTCAGCAATCCTAGTCATTGCACTATATAAAAAAATTAATTCTGTGTTAATTTCAGAATTTATAATGTCTTTATCAATATCGAATTTATCTAATGAACCAGATATAAGTGAAAATAAATGTTGATAATAAATATCTAAATTACTTTCTGACTCTATCAAAATTGAATTAAGTAAATTTGCCTCAGATTTATTACCGTTTAAGATTAAACAGAAAATATCAAGTTTATCTAGATAGAAGTAATCTAATTTAATATTTGGGTTTAATTCTTCTTTAAAACTGCAAGCTTCGTTTAATTGAAATGTTGATAAAAGATAATTTAATTTAATACCAGTATAGAAATTAAAATTTTTATTATTATTTATTTGATATTGTTCAATTAGTTCATATGATTTATTAATTTGACCAATTGATTTAAAATAATCTGCTATTAAAAAGAATATTTCATTCTCTTGATCATTTTCTATATTTAATTCAAGATTCTGTAAGACCTCAATTATTTCTTTTTGTAAGGTCTTTGAGCTAATATTTTTAAGGTATTTAAAATAATTTTTTAGATCTTTTGTGTTATTTGTATAAATAAAATTATTATTTTCTATTTCATCTTGATTTACTTCTACCACGTTATTTTCTATTTCATCTTGATTTACTTCTACCACGTTATTTTCTTTTTCATTATTATCACTTATATCTTCAATAACTTCTTCGATCTCATCATCGCTATTGAGATTATCAAGTACCATTTGATCTAAGCTTTTGGTTTCATGTAAATTAATTACCTCAATTTCACTACTTTCGACATTTTTTGCAAAGAGTAAATTTGAAGAAAAAATTAATAGAATAAAAAAGATAAATTTCATTTTAGATCAAGGTTATATTTTTCAGTTATAATTGCAGCAGGTGAAGGTATTTCAATCATATATAACGTAATTAATATGATTGTTGTTAGAATTGCAAAAAAATATATAATGTATCTGTTATTCATATATGATATTAAAAAAATGATTAATATATGTTTTTACCATTTTTTTAAGTATTTTCTAATTTCAACAAAATTTTGTCAAGAATAAGAAATGATTATAATATGTTTGATTTCGCCATAATTAAAAAGAAAAATATTTGTATTATGGGTTTAATGGGCTCAGGTAAATCTATGATTGCTAAAGATTTAAGTAAACAGTTTAAGATAAAATTTTATGATACTGATAGGGAAATAGAAAATAAAACGAATAAAAGTATAGATTTAATTTTTGAAGAAAAAGGTGAGTCATATTTTAGAGAAATTGAAGAAGAGGTTTGTTTAGAGTTATTACAAAATAATAACTGTATAATATCTCTTGGTGGGGGAAGTATAATTAATAAAAAAATCAGACAGTCTATTGAGTTAAATTCGTTATCTATTTATTTAAAAGTTGATTTAAATATTCTTGCAAAAAGATTAAAATCTTCAAAAAAAAGACCATTGTTAAATAAAAATGAAAATAAAATAGATATTTTACAAAATCTTTATAAAAGAAGACAAAAATTTTATGAAAAAGCTGACTTGTCAGTAGATAATAACAAAGACAAATATCAAGTGTTAGAACAAATAAAATATGCATTAGAATTATATGAAAACTGAAATTAAAATTAAAAACAAGAATTTTGAAACATCAATTTTAATAAAAAAGAATCATATTTCAAATTTTGTTAAAAATATCTCTTATAAAAATGAAAGGGTATTTTGTATTTTAGACTCTAAGATTAAAAATAAAGTAAATTTAAAAGGTATAAAAAATATAAACGTTGTTAATATTCAATGTGGAGAAAATATTAAATCAATTGATGTATTTAAAAAATTAACGGAGAAATTAATAAAACTTAAGATAAATAGAAAATCTATAATTATAGCAATTGGCGGTGGCACATTAGGTGATTTAGTTGGATTTATAGCGAGTACACTTTTGAGAGGCTTAGAATTTTACCTTATTCCTACAACACTTTTATCTCAAGTAGACAGTTCGATTGGTGGAAAAAATGGAATTAATACGATTTATGGAAAAAATTTAATAGGCACATTCTATCAACCAAAAAAAGTGCTAATTGATATTTCCATTTTAAAAAGCTTATCAAAAAGAGAGATAAAAGCTGGATACTCAGAAATTGTAAAACATGCTTTAATTAATGATTATATTTTTTTTTGTTGGTTAGAAAGAAACATTAATAAATTACTAAATTTAAACAAATCTATTTTAGAAAAAGCAATTTATAAATCGATAATGATAAAACTTTCTTATGTAAAAAATGATGAGAAAGAAAACTTATTAAATAACCACTCTAGAGCGATGTTAAATTTTGGACATACAATTGGTCACGCTATAGAAAACCACTATAATTATAAAAAATTTAATCATGGAGAAGCAATTTCTATAGGAATGATTACTGAAGCAAAAATATCTAATCATCTTGGATTACTCTCATGTGATGAACTTAATAGAATAGTAATACATTTTAAAAAATGTAAGTTGAAAATTTTTGATAGAATTATAAAAGAAAAAAAACTGATTAAAATAATAACTAAAGATAAAAAAAATTTTAAAGACAATATTAACTTTTCCCTTATAAATAATATTGGGAGTTCAATATTTTATAAAAAACTAGATAAGGATAAAGTTTATAAAATTTTACAAAATATATAAATGACAAGTATTTTTCTTCTTTTTTTACTAATAATTCTTGTAATTCTATCAGGTTTTTTATCAGGATCTGAAACGGCAATTACTGCTACATCTAAAGCAAGAATTTTATATAAGAAAAAAAAAGGAAGTAAAAGAGCTGGATATGTACTTGAGCTACTAAATAAAAAGGATAATGTAATTTCAACTTTACTACTATCAAATAACTTAGTTAATATTTTAGCATCTTCTTTAGCAACAGCATTTTTCTATGATATTTTTGGTGTAGAGGGTATTTTTTATGCAACACTTATAATGACAGTTGTCATTGTTATATTCGCGGAAGTTCTTCCTAAAACTTATGCTTTAAATAGACCCAATAGAACTGCTTTATTGATCTCTCCAATTATTTACTATTTGAACAAAATTTTGTTTGTTTTTGTATTTATAATAAATCTTATTGTAAGATTAATTTTTAGAAAAAATGACAATGATATAAAAGATATAGACCAGCAGTCAGAAGAAGAATTAAAAGGTGTTATAGAGCTATATAAAACTTCAAATCCAGATTATGAACAAGAAAAAGACATGCTACAAAGTATATTACAGTTGAATGATATAACTGTTGAGGAAATTTTTACTCACAGAAAAAATATTTACTCAATAGATTCTTCATTAAAGACTAGTGAAATTTTTAATAAAATAAATAATTCTAGGTATACTCGTATACCATTTTGGAAAGATAATCCTGAAAATATTATCGGTTTATTGAATGTTAGAACATTGAATATTGATTTAAAGAATCATAATGAATCAAAAGAAATTATTTTTGATAAAATTTCTAATCCATGGTTTGTTCCTGAAACTACAAATTTATTAGAACAATTAGTTGAATTTAAAAAAAGAAAAGAACATCTGGCATTTGTTGTGGATGAATTTGGTGAGTTACTTGGATTGATAACATTGGAAGATATTATCGAGGAAATAGTTGGTGAAATTGTGGATGAAATTGATGTGCCAGAAAATGATTTTAAACTTAATAACTATGGTAAAGTTATAATAAATGGAGAAAAAAATATTAGAGATTTATACAAAAGTTTTGATTTAGATCCTCCAGAAATTGAGTCGTCTACCATAGCAGGATATATTTTAGATATTTCAAAAAAAATACCATCGTATGGAGAATCTTTCAAAGATAATTTTTTCTCCTACAAAATTTTATCACACTCAAAAAAACAAATATCTAAAGTAGAAATTTCAAAGATTAGTTAATTTTTACCTCTAAAGAATGAAGTCCACTTTTAAACTCCCTATCAAGTAAATTATTTATAATTCTATGAATATTTAATCTATTTATAGGTATTTTATTTTTTTTTGTTAAAATAATCTTAATATGTGTTTCATCATTACCTGTAAAATTATTATGTCCTTTATGTAAATTTGAATTGTCAATAATTTCTAATATGTAATCATTAAATTTATTTGATAAAATTTTATTAATTCTTTGCTTACGATTCATAATTTTTAAACTATATAACAACTGTGGGTAAACATAAAATAGATATAAATAAAAATAGTCTTTCTTGGGAAAAAACTTTTTTTAGGAAATGTGACAAGAATGATTGTAATCATGAAGGGCAATTTAAAGCTCCGAAATCAAGAGTATTATTAAATCAGTATTATTATTTTTGTCTAGAACATATTAAAGAATACAACAAGTCTTGGGATTTTTACAAAGGATTATCAGTTAACGAAATCGAAAATTCAATGAGAGAAGATATCATTTGGAATAGACCATCTTGGCCTTTAAAAGGAAATTATCACAAGGTGATGGATCAGATTAATAACTTTTTTAATGAAGAAATAAATGATTTAAATCCAAATGAAAGAGGGAGCAATTACTTCAAAAATAAGCTAGTTGATGAAAATCTTACAAAAGATGAGTTTAAGGCCTTATCTACTTTCAATTTAGAACTTCCACTAACATTAGACAAAATTAAAAAAACTTATAAAAAACTAGTGAAAATTTTTCACCCTGATGTAAATGGTAACGATAAAAAGGCAGAAGAGAAGTTCAAGGAAATAAATAACTCATACAAAATACTTTTAAAAAAATTTAAAAATGACAAATAAAAATAATATAGAAATATCACCTGATATCAAAATCAATCCCAAAGAATTATTTGGAGTTTCCTGTGATTTTGATGTTTATAAATTTAAAGAAAAGACCGAACATGTTCCAGAAATAGATCAAACATATATTTTTGATCCAGCGACAACACTTTCTATACTTGCTGGTTTTTCTTCTAATAGAAGAGTATTGATACAAGGATATCATGGTACTGGAAAATCTACTCATATCGAACAAGTAGCTGCAAGGCTTAACTGGCCATGTATCAGAATCAATCTAGACAGTCATATTAGTAGAATAGATTTAATCGGCAAAGATGCTATTGTGCTCAAAGACAATAAACAAGTAACTGAGTTTCAAGATGGTATACTTCCTTGGTCTTACAAAAATCCCATAGCTTTAGTGTTTGATGAATATGATGCAGGCAGGCCTGATGTTATGTTTGTTATTCAGCGTATTTTAGAGTCAGATGGTAAATTAACTTTACTTGATCAATCAAGAGTTATTAAACCCCACAAATTTTTTAGATTGTTTGCTACAGCAAACACTGTTGGTCTTGGCGACACATCTGGATTATATCATGGGACTCAACAAATAAACCAGGGTCAAATGGATAGATGGAACATTGTTTCAACTTTAAATTACCTTAGTAATAACCAGGAAATAAATATAATTTTAAATAAAATAAAAAAACTTAACAATAAAGAAGGCAAGGACGTTGTTAAATGTATGGTAGCTACCGCAGATCTCTCAAGATCAGGATTTATTAATGGTGATATTTCAACTGTTATGAGCCCTAGAACTGTATTAACTTGGGCTGAAAATTATCTTCTATTCAATGATATAGAATATTCTTTTAAACTATCTTTTTTAAATAGATGTGATGAAATGGAGAGATCTATCTTACAGGAATATTTTCAAAGGTCATTTGGAATTGATATTACTGATGCTAAGGTAGTGAATGTCAAAGAATAGCGAAATTATTGAAGATTTTAAAAAGTCAATAAGTGCAACAATAAAATCTATTGGAAAAAAAGAAGATATAGAGATTAATTTTGTTAAAGAAAATCCTTCAGTTATTGGTAACACTATAAACCTAACTGAACCAAAAATAGAAAATTTTAAAAATAATCTAGAATATTTAAGGGCTGAAGCGGACTCTTTTGCGCTTGAATTCAGATTGCATTCAAAGGACATACACCAAAACTTCTTAAATCAAGATGAGTTATCAAACGAACTAATTAATGTTTTGGAACAAGCTCGTGTAGAAGCTATTGGTAGTAGTGAATTCAAGGGAATAGAAAAGAATCTAAAAAACAAGTATATTAGAGATCTTAAAAATGTAGGTACAAAAAAAGATCAAAATTTATTAATTAAAGCGTTTAAAAATGTAGCATTTGAAGAAATTGTTGGTGTAGATTTAGGTAAGAATAATATTAGTTTTAAAAATATTGTAAAAGAAAAACTAAAAAAAGATTATTTAAACTTTTTTAAAGATTTAAAGAAATGTTTACATGATCAGGAAAAATATACATCGACAATAGTTGAAAAACTAGACGAACTTGGATTACTTAATAATAATGTAAACAATACTCAGAACAACGATATTAATCAAAATGATGAAGATCAAGACAATGAAAATGAAAATAATGATGATCAAAAAAATGATGAACAAACTGAGTCAAATATTGAAATGCAGACCAGTGAAACAACAGTTGAGCAGTCTGTTTCATTAGAAGAAAATGATGATATTGGAGAAGAAAGTGGGGATACTGAACTAGATTATTTACCAGATAGAAAAATTTTGGAGGGTCTAGGGGGTTATAAAGTTTATGATTATAATTTTGATGAAATTATAAATGCTGAGGAGCTTTGTGATAATAAAGAATTAGAGAAACTGCGAAGAAATCTTGATCAACAAGTATTTTCTTTTCAACCCTTAATTGTTAAAATTGCTAATAGACTTCAAAGAAAACTTTTAGCTCAGCAAAATCGTTATTGGGATTTTAATATGGAAGAGGGTTTTCTTGACACATCAAGATTGGCTAAAATAATTGCTAATCCAAATAATAAATTAAGTTATAAAATAGAGAAGGAAATTGAATTTAAGGATACTATTGTAAGTCTGCTAATTGATAATTCTGGTTCAATGAGAGGCAGACCAATTACTGTTGCAGCCCTGTGTTCAGATATTTTAGCAAAAACATTAGAAAGATGCTTAATTAAATCTGAAATATTGGGATTTACAACTAAAGCTTGGAAAGGAGGTAACTCTAGAGAAAAATGGATCAAAAATGGAAAACCCTCTAATCCAGGAAGGTTAAATGATCTAAGACATATTATCTATAAATCTGCAGACTCGCCATGGAGGAGATCAAAGAAAAATCTAGGTTTGTTATTGAAAGAAGGAATTTTGAAGGAAAATGTTGACGGAGAAGCTTTATCATGGGCATACAATAGATTATCTTTTCGAAAGGAAAAAAGAAAAATTCTTATTATTATAAGTGATGGTGCGCCGGTTGATGATTCAACACTTTCTGTAAATCCAGGTAATTATTTAGAAAAAAATTTGAGAGATATTATTGGTGAGATTGAAAAAAAAGATGAAATTGAATTAATTGCTATAGGAATTGGGCATGATGTTTCTAGATATTATAGTAAAGCTGTAACAATAATGGATGTCGACCAATTAGGTGAGATATTACTAAATCAGCTATCTACTACTTTTAATTTAGATAATTAAGAATTTAGCCAATTTTTTTTTGCATTATTAAAATTATTATTATTAATAGAATTTCTAATTTCTTTCATTAGATTGTTCATAAAGAAAATGTTATGATTAGTTAATAATTGTAATCCTAGTAATTCTTGTGCTGAAAAAAGATGGTATAAATATGCCAATGTAAAATTCTTACAGGTATAACATTTACATTCTTTATCGATTGGGTTTAAATTATTTTTATATTTAACATTTTTTAAATTTATTTTTCCCTGTTTACCTTTTACTAAAGCTGAACCATGTCTGGCAATTCTTGTTGGGCTGACACAATCAAATGTATCAATTCCATCTGCAACAAAATCCCATATATCATTTGGATCACCAATTCCTAATAAATGTATTGGTCGCGCAGTACCTAATTTTGAAGAAGTAAAATGAACTATATCTTTCATTTCTTCTTTATTTGATCCCAAACTACCACCAATAGCAATTCCAAAAGTATCAATTTCTTTTGTATTAAATTGAATACTTTCCTCTCTTAAATCTTTATATATTCCACCTTGTATAATAGCATATAATTCTTGCTTACCTGCTGAACCATAACTAGGTTTGTAAATGATTTTAGAATTAAATGCGTTTATTGATCGTAAAGACCAGCGATGACTTCTGTGCATAGACTCAGAAGTATAAGCTTTATCAACGTTATATGGAGTGCATTCATCAAAAACTAAAATAAAATCTGCACCGAGATTTCTTTGAACTTGAATTGATTTTTCTGGAGATAGTATATGAGTAGATCCATCAATATATGATTTAAATAAAGCTCCTTCTTCGTTTATATTTAATAGGGTTTTTTTTATATTTGATTTTATTTTTCTTCCCTTAATTTCATCTGCGACTGATCCATGGCCTAGTGAAAATATTTGAAACCCACCACTGTCTGTTAACATAGGTCCATTCCAGCCTATGAACTTGTGAAGGCCTCCATGTTTTGCAATTAGTTCACTTCCTGGTTGAAGCATTAAGTGATAAGTGTTTGATAATATAATTTGTGTATTATTTTCTTTTGCATCCTTTGTAGTAAAAGATTTTAAAGCTGCTTTTGTTGCACAAAATATAAATGCTGGTGTTTTAATTTCACCATGAGGCGTAGATATTATTCCAGTTCTTGCTTTTGAATTATTAGTTTTATTTTTAATTGACCAAGTAAAATCTTTCATTAGTTATTTAAAAACTAATTTTAACCCATTTCTGGATAAGAGTCTTTTTCTTTTGGAAGAAAGTACTTTGCTAGATAAATAAAAGGTGTATCGAGAATTGCTATAAATATTCTCAATAAATAAACTCCTAAAATAAATGTCATAATAACTTCACTTAATGGAAAAGGATTTGGGTTTAAAATTATCCATGCAAACAAACTAAAAATTGTATTATCAATTAATGAAGAAACCGCAGTAGAAACATTATTCCTCAGCCAAAGTAATTTGCTTGAGCTAACTGTTTTTAAATAACTAAAAAACCAAATATCAAAATATTGACTTATCAAATACGCTATCATACTTGCTACAAATATGCTTGTCATTGGAGTAAATAAAATTGCTAAACTTTCTTGTACCATAGATACCCATTCATCTTCAGCTGGCTGTATACCAATTGTCACTAACATTAAAATAGTCATTAAAAGGAAACTGCAGAAACCAATAAGAACATTTTTTCTTGCTTTTTCTTTACCAAAATATTCTGACAGTATATCTGTGCACAAAAAAGTTGATGCAAATAATATAGTTCCTAAAGCTATTGGGCTAGGTTCATAAAATGGAATAATTTTTTCATTAATTGAAGAAAAATAATTAAAATTAGCTTGTTTTAGTACTTGGATATTAGCTGCAATTATTGCTATTGCAGAATAAACATACAAGCCAACATATCCAAATAATTTTAGAAAAACTAATATTGCAACAAAACACAAAATTAACATTACAAACCAAACGACTTCTGTATTTTGATTCGATATTAAGTTAATTATATTTTGAGGTATTGAAGATATAAGAGTTTTAATACCAGTCAAAACGTCCATAGTTATATTTAAGCAGATTTACTAATGATAGTTTTTTTAAGTTTTTTTGCTTTTAATGGTAATTTTGAGTTTGGTGTATTCATTAGATATTCATCTAATCCACCCTTCTTTTCAACTGTACGAATAGTGCTTACAGCAACTTTCATTTGAAATTTTTGGCCTAACACTTCGCTAACAAAAGTTATATTCTGTAGATTTGGTTTAAAACGTCTTTTTGTTCTATTTTTAGCATGACTGACATTGTTGCCAGTTTGGAAAGATTTTCCAGTCAATTCACATCTCATCG
Source organism: uncultured Alphaproteobacteria bacterium (assembly GCA_902628645.1). GTDB lineage: Bacteria > Pseudomonadota > Alphaproteobacteria > HIMB59 > CACPNW01. The sequence goes on from CACONS010000003.1 coordinate 86,043, forward strand.
ACATAATGGAGATGCATGTAAATATAAATACTACTTTGTCAAGTACTCTAAATAGTAAATTTATCTATTATATAACTTGGGGTTATTTGATGGTTTTTAATTAAATTATTTATTTTTGTATAATCTTTGTGAATTCCAGATTTTACTAAAATACTGTCTATCTCAAAATTGTTAGCACCTTGAATATCATGAAATAATGAGTCTCCAATAGCTACCGTTCTTTTTTTTTCTAAATTAATTCGATTTGTGGTTTCATTGTAAATGCTTACATCAGGCTTACCTTTTATAATAACATTTCCACCCATTTTTTTATATATTTCACTAATAGCGCCCACACAAAAGACATTATTTTTACTATTACTTTCAACTGTTTCAAAGTCAGGGTTTGCACAATAAATTGTTATATTTTTTTTAAATGCTACTTCTAATAGTGGTATATAATCAACTGGTTGTAAATTTACTAATTGAGTGCAAGCTAAAATCAAATCAGCTTCTTCTATTTTATCTACAAAATTAAAATTTAAACCTTCCCTAAAATCTAAACCATCTTGTTTTGAAACATCATAAATATGAAAACAATTTTTTTTAGTATTTTCTTCTGTAAATTTTATTTTTAGTAATTGCCAAATCATTTCTCCACTAGTTACAGTATTAATAAAAGAACTTTTTTTAAAGCCAAGCTTTGGCAATCTATCTATAGATGATTTTGATCTTTTTGATGAGTTCGAAATTATAAATAAGTTTTTATTATAACTATTAAGATAATTAATTGCATCAATAGCATGATCGTATCCAAATGTTCCATCATGCATTACACCCCATTGATCAATTATAAAATTATCGTAATTGTTAATAATTTCTTTAATTGATTTTATCGTTTTCACTACTAGACTGATTTACCAATAAGTTCAGAAATATTTTTATATCCTTCAGTTTTTATAAGATCTATTAGTTCACTTTTCATATCGTTAATTAGGTTTGGACCTGAATAGACTAAAGCAGTATAAAGTTGAACTAAAGAAGCGCCAGACTTAATTTTTTCATAACAATCCTTTCCACTTGATATTCCTCCAACACCTATTAATGGTATTTGACCATTTGTTAATTCAAACATTTTTTTCAAAACCCTATTTGAATTATCATACAGAGGTTTACCACTTAAACCGCCTTTTTTATCTTTATTTATAGAAATTAAATTTGTCTCTCTTTTTATAGTACTATTTGAAAGTATTAATCCATCTATGTTATTAGCTAAAGAAATTAAGGCTATATCCCTTAGTTGATCTTCGTTTAAATCAGGAGAAATTTTTATTAATATTGGTTTAGAATTAATATTTTTTATCTCATCCCTTTTGTCTATAATTTTTTTAATAAATTTTTCAATCTTTCCTCTTAATTGTAAATCTCTTAAACCTTCAGTATTTGGGGAAGATATATTGATAGTTATATAACTTGCTAAATCACCTAATTCTTCTAAACCAATAAGATAATCATCAATAGCTTCATTTGAATTTTTATTTTTTCCAATGTTAACCCCTACAATTTTATTATTAAAGTATGATTTTTGATGTTTAATTAAATTTTTTTTTACTTTTTTAATGCCTTTATTATTAAATCCCAAACTATTTATGATCGCCTCATCTTCACTTAATCTAAATACTCTAGGTTTAGAATTTCCACTTTGAGGTTTAGGAGTAATTGTACCAACTTCGAGAAAACCAAAACCAAATGTAAACATTGAATGCATAACCTCAGCATTTTTATCAAAACCTGCAGCAAGTCCTATTGGATTTGTAAAATCCAAACCCATTAAATGTTGTGCAAGAATAGGGTCATCAATATTTTTTTGTCTTAATTTGAAATATTTTAAATAATTAATTGTAATAGTATGAGATAACTCAGGAGGTAATAATCTTAATATTTTTAATGAACTTTTGTACAATAAATTAATTATCTATTAATTTTTTTAGATAATCAATAGTTTCTCTTAAACCAAATAATTTAAAAAAAGATCCTAGTCTAGGGCCTTGATCTTGACCAAGCATAACTTGATATACTAGTTTAAAAAAATCTTTTAAGTTTTCAAATTCGTGCTTTTTTCCTACTTCGTATAATAATGTTTGAATATCTTCAGATGAACTGTTTTCAGTAATCTCATTTTCTAAAATATTAATAATATCAATAAATACTTCTTTATTGCTACTATCGATCTCCAAAAATTTCTTTTTAGGCAAAATGAAATCTTCATAGTAATTTAATGCAAAGTCTATGAGACGATCAAATTCAGGATTGTTATCAGCATTAATTTTATCATCATATTTATTAATAAAAGACCATATTACTTTTTTATCTTTAGAATTGGAGACATTTACTAAGTTTGTAAGAGTATTAAAATTTATTTCTGATTTAAATTCTTTTGGTTTGCCAGAATGAATATGCCAAATTGGATTATCATACTGTTTATTTTTATCTAAACTTGAGTATGAATTATAATGAGAAAGATAATCATCTACAGTTTTAGGAATTACATCAAAGTGAAGTTTTTTTGCTGATTTTGGTTTTTGGAACATATAGAGTGCAAGACTTTCAGGAGATGCATAACGCAGCCACTCATCGACACTAATACCATTACCGACTGACTTAGAAATTTTTTCACCTTTTTCATCTAAAAACATTTCATAAATTAGATTAGTAGGTGGTTTTTTATCTAATGCTCTACAAATCTTGGAGCCTAAATCAACACTTTCTGTAAGATCTTTACCACACATTTCGTAATCAACATCAAACGACATCCATCTCATTGCCCAATCAACTTTCCACTGTAACTTACATTTTCCATTAATTACTTCTGTTTCAACCAATTTATCTAAAGAGGGATCTCTATAAATTATTGTTTTTGAATCCATTTTATATTCTTCTATTTTTACTTGCAGTACTTCGCCTGAATTTTCGCTGATTGGCAAAAAGGGACTGTAAGTTTCTTTTCTCTCTGCTCTTAAGGTAGGCAAAATGATATCTAATATTTTTGAATAGTTTTCAAATATGTTTAATATTACTTTATTAAAATCCCCATTTTGATATTTTTCAGTTGAGCTTACAAACTCATAATCAAAATTAAATTCATCTAAAAAACTTCTAAGCTTTTCATTATTATGATGTCCAAAACTTTCAAATTTACCAAATGGATCTGGTATGGAAGTGAGTGGTTTACCTAAAAATTTTTCTAGCATTTCTTTATTTGGAACATTTTCAGGAACTTTTCTTAATCCATCCATATCATCAGAAAATGTAATCAATTTTGTTGGGCAATCAATTATGGAACTAAATGCATTTTTTACCATTGATGTTCTTACAACTTCACCAAAAGTTCCAATATGAGGTAAGCCAGAAGGTCCATAACCGGTTTCTAATAAAATATAACCCTTAGAAGGAACTTTAAAATTTTGTAAACCACCATTCTTTTTAATGATTTGTAATGCTTCTTTAAAAGGCCAAGCTTTTAAGGATTGTGCTAATTCTTTATCAATCATTTAATTTTGCTTTA
>CACONS010000004.1 GCA_902628645.1 uncultured Alphaproteobacteria bacterium
CTCTATTTAAAATTTTAGTCTTGTAAAAAGGCATACTTATTTTTTAATAAGAAGTTCCAATTCATCAATATACTCAGACATTTCTTTTCGTAAATTTTTAATTTCATTTTCAAGATTTTTAATTTTTTGTTTTTTGGAATTATGATGATCTCTAAAATCTTCTAAAGATGATCTTAAATTATTTAAGTTTTCCCTTAGAACTGTAATTTTTTTTTGTATATCCATTATAATTTTATAGTTTGTAATTTTATAGTTGTCACGGTAATGAACCCATATTAAATAATTTTACATTAACCATAAAGGTAAGTATTTGAATAATTTAAATAATAACAAAAATCTAAGACAATTATCAAATTGTATTAGGTTTTTATCAATGGATGCAGTGGAAAAAGCGAAATCTGGTCATCCTGGTATGCCTATGGGTATGGCTGATATTGCAACAATTCTTTATAAAAATCATTTAAAGTTTGATCCAAATGACCCAAATTGGATTGATAGAGATAGATTAATTATCTCAAATGGACATGGTTCAATGCTTTTATATTCTTGTTTATATCTAACAGGCTATAAAGACATTGACATAAATCAAATTGAAAATTTTAGACAATTACATAATAAAACTGCAGGTCATCCAGAGTATGGAAGTGCTGAAGGAATAGAAACAACAACAGGACCATTATCTCAAGGTTTAGCAAATGCAGTTGGAATGGCGTTAGCGGAAAAAAAACTATCAAATAATTATGGAAAAGAATTAATTGATCATCACACCTATGTTTTTGCAGGAGATGGATGCTTAATGGAAGGTTTAAGCCATGAAGCGTGTAGTCTAGCAGGACATTTAAAATTAAATAAGCTTATTATGTTTTTTGATAATAATTCTATTTCTATTGATGGCTCAACTGAACTTTCAGTTTCAGACAATGTGAATACAAGATTTGAAGCTTATAATTGGAATATAATTGAAATAGATGGTCATAACTATGAAGAAATTGATCAAGCCATAATTCAAGCGAAAGAAAGTGATGCACCAACAATTATATCTTGTAAAACTAAAATTGGTTTTGGCTCTCCAAATAAAGAGGGTTCTGCTTCATCACATGGTTCGCCTCTTGGTGAAGATGAGATTAGTTTAACGAGAAAAAAATTAGAATGGAATTATTCACCATTCGAAATTCCAGATGATTTATTACATGAGTGGAGAAATTTCTATAAAAGAAATGATGGATCAAGAAATTCATGGTTATCCAAAAATAACGAATTAATTGAAAGTAAAACTTTTAAAGATAGTTATTATCAAAAAATTGATTCAAAACTTCCAGAAAAACTTAAAGAATTAAAATTTGAACATTTTAATGATAAAACGAATTGTGCATCAAGAAAATCAAGCGAACTAACGTTAAACTTGATTTCAAACTATCAAAAAAATCTTATTGGTGGGTCTGCTGATCTTACTGGATCAAATAATACTAAAGCAAAAAACATGAATGTTATTACATATGATAATTTTAATGGAAATTATATTCATTACGGTATCAGAGAACATGGGATGGCTGGAGTAATGAATGGCATTGCTTTGCATAAAGGTTTAATTCCATATGGAGGAACATTTTTAGTATTTACCGATTATTGCAGACCTTCAATTAGATTATCAGCTATTATGAATATACCAGTTATATATGTAATGACACATGACTCAATAGGATTAGGGGAAGATGGTCCAACACATCAACCAGTTGAGCACCTTGCATCATTAAGAGCGATACCAAATTTAACAGTCATAAGGCCATGTGATGTTATTGAAACTATAGAAGCATGGGAATGCGCCCTAAATAATACAGGACCGACAATCTTAGTTTTAACAAGACAAAACCTGCCAATGTTACAAACAGATAATCGAAATGAAAATCTTGTTAACAAAGGAGCTTATATAATTAGAGATTTCAAAGAATATGACGGAACAATTTTATCTTCTGGTTCTGAAGTCGAGATTGCTTGTTCTGCATCAAATAAACTTTTTGAAAATAATAATTTAAAGATAAGAGTTGTAAGCATGTCTTCATTCGAATTGTTTGAGAAAAATAATGATGAATATAAAAATAAAATTTTAGGTAATAAGCCTATTTTCGCTATTGAAGCTGGAATTATAAATGGTTGGGAGAAATATATTAAAAATGAAAATTTTGTTGGTATGTCTACTTTTGGTGAAAGCGGTCCTTATAAAGATTTATATAAGCACTTTAAAATAACAGACGATTACTTAATTGAAAAAATCATTAATAATTTATAAGAAGGAGAAATATGAAAGTTGCAATAAATGGATTTGGGAGAATTGGAAAACTTGTTTTCAGAGCTTTATTAGAAAAAAATCCTAAAGATATTAATATTGTTGCTATTAATGAACTAGGCAGTGTTGAAAGCAGTGCTCACTTGCTTAAATATGACAGTGTGCATGGCATTCTTAAAGATGATATTAGTGCAATTAAAAATGGATTAAAAATCGGAAAACATAAAATAAATTTTTATTCTGAAAGAGATCCAAATAATCTTCCCTGGAAATCTCTTAAGGTTGATGTTGTTCTTGAATGTAGTGGTGTTTTTACTTCAAAAGAAAAAGCAATTTCTCATTTAAATGCAGGAGCTAAAAAAGTTATTATTTCTGCACCAGCTTCAAATGTAGATGCCACAATTGTTCAAGGAGTAAATAACGATACTATTAAAAAAAATCATAATGTAATTTCAAACGGATCTTGTACTACAAACTGTCTTGCTCCTTTAGCTATGGTTCTTGATGAGAAGTTGGGAATTGAAAGTGGTTTCATGACAACAATTCATAGTTACACTGGTGATCAAAGAACTGTTGATCAAACTCATTCAGACTTAAGAAGAGCAAGGGCAGCAGCTGAGTCAATGATTCCAACTTCTACAGGAGCAGCAAAAGCATTGAGTCTAGTCTTACCTAAATTAAAAGGTAAACTAGATGGAACAGCTATTCGAGTTCCTACCCCTAATGTATCTCTCATAGATCTTACATTTATAAGTAAGAAAAAAACTAGTCCTGAAAAAATTAATTCTCTAGTTCTCCGAGCTTCAAAAACTAAAAAATTGAATGGAATTCTTACAATAAACTCATTACCTCTAGTTTCAATTGACTTTAATCATAATTCAAGTAGTTCTGTATTCGATACCAGCCAAACACAAGTTGTAAAGGATAAATTCTGTAGAGTTTTATCATGGTATGATAATGAATGGGGATTTTCTAATAGAATGATAGACACTATGGTTGATCTTAAAAAATTTATTTAGTGTCTAAAAAAATTTGTTTTGCAGTATCGACACTTACACAAATTGAAAGTTTAATAGAATTTCGAAGATCCAAGTTCAAAACTTCAATCATATTTATAAAATATTTTTTAATTAAAGGCTTTGGAATAGAATGGCTGAGAACATTAATAAACCATATTAAAAATAAATATAAGAAACACAATATTAAGTTTTTTGTCGACTCAGGCTTTGATCAAGGTCTTAGTATATTATTAATTCACGAAAATATTGATTATTTAAAATTAAAAAATAATAAAATTGTATTAAACAAAATTAATCAAGTTGCTAAAAAAAATAGGGTTTTATTAAATCCAACTTTTGATGTAGTAGATCTTACAAAAATTAAAAATATAAAAAAAAAATTAAGATAAAACTATGAAAATAGATGGAAATGAAATTAAAGTTGGAAATATTTTAGAGATTAATAACAAACTTTGGAAAGTTTTGAAAACTCAGCATACTCAACCAGGTAAGGGCGGCGCCTACTTACAGGCTGAACTTAAAGAAATAAGAGAAGGCACTAAAATGAATACTAGGTTTAGATCATCAGAAACAGTGGAAAGGGCTATCCTCGATGAAAAAGAATTTCAGTATCTTTATGAGGATAATAATAACTTTATATTCATGGATAAACAAACCTATGAACAAATAGAGCTTGGTTCAGACATATTAACTGAAGATCAATCAAGATTTTTAATTGAGAATAGTGATGTTATTATTAATTTTTACAATGAAAAACCTGTTGGAATTGACTTACCTGATAGTGTAGAATTAACTGTTGTAGAAACTGAAGGTGTTGTAAAAGGTCAAACAGCTGCATCGTCATATAAGCCAGCTACCTTGGAAAAGAATATTAAAACATCTGTGCCTCAATTTATTGTAGTGAATGATAAAATAGTAATCAGTACAATTGATGGTAGTTATATTGAAAAATCAAAAAATTAATGCAACCTGCAGTAATTAATATTTTTGAGAAAGCAGTCAAAAAAGCTGGTAAAATATTATTAAGAGATTTTGGAGAATTAGAAAATTTACAAATACAATCTAAATCAGTTGGAGATTTCGTAACAAATGCAGACATAAAAGTAGAAAAAACGCTTTTAGAAACTTTAAAATATTATTATCCAGATTATACTTACATAACTGAAGAAAGCGGTGAAATTCTAGGTGACGAAAATACAATTATTATTGATCCAATTGATGGAACATCAAATTTTATTCATGGAATACCTCACGTTGGGATAATTGTTGCTAAAATGACAAATAATGAAATCACAGACGGTGTGATTTATAATCCTATTTTAAATGAATTTTTTTGGAGTTCAAAAGGTAAAGGTTCATGGTGTAATAATAGTAGACTTCGAGTATCAAACAGGCAAATTTTTTCAGATTGTCTGATAGGCACAGGTCTTCCATTTGGCGAGAGAATTTACAAGAATTATTTAAGTGAAGTTGATGAAATACTAAAATCTTCTGCAGGAATTAGAAGATTAGGTTCGGCAGGCCTTGATCTGGCTTATGTTGCCTCTGGTAAATTAGATGGTTTTTGGGAAAAAGATCTAAATTTATGGGATGTTTCGACAGGTATTCTATTAGTTAAAGAAGCGGGTGGAAAAATTTCAAAGATGGATGGAAATACATGGGAAACAAATTCTCGTGATTTAGTTGCTTCAAATAATAAAATTCATAATGAATTAGTTCAAAAACTTACTTTACTTTGAAATCTATATAAATATAAGGCAAGAATGAAAAAAGATATACATCCTAAATATCACGAAATAAACGTTGTAATGACTGATGGGTCTAGTTTTAAAACTAGATCTACTTGGGGTAAAGAAGGTGATACTCTTAAACTAGAAATTGATTCTAAATCTCATCCCGCTTGGACTGGTGGTAAAGCTGGACTAAATGAATCTGAGGGACAAGTAGCTAGATTCCAAAAAAGATTTAAAGGTCTCAAAATTAATAAATAATTATTTAAAAAACTTTTCAGCATTAAGCTTTAAATTTTTCTTCTTGTTTATCTCACCTTGAACTCTTAGTATTTCATTTTCCAGTTCAGATATATAGCTTTCTAATTCCTCAACACTGAAATCATCTAAATTTAATATCTTAACTGTCTTTTGCTTTTCATCAACTTCAAAAAAATCTGTCATAGTTATATTTTATTATATATTATTTTTTCATTATATTATATGAGCCAATTATGAAATATCCTTTAATGCCAAAAGCGACAGCAATATGGTTAGTGGAAAATACAGCATTAACGTTTGACCAAATTTCTGAATTCTGTGGATTACATGAATTAGAAGTTCAAGGAATAGCTGATGGAGAAGTTGCCGTTGGTATGAGAGGTTATGATCCAATTGATAATAATCAATTAACGAAAGAAGAAATTGAAAGATGTGAAAAAGATAATGATGCTCGTTTGAATCTTATTAAGTCTGATATAATTGAGGATTTACCACCAAGAAAAAAAGACTCTAAATATACACCTCTTTCTTTGAGACAGGAAAAACCATACGCGATATTATGGCTCATAAAAAGATATCCTACTGAGTTAAGTAGTTCACAAATTGCAAAACTTACTGGCTCAACGAAAAATACTGTAGAAGCTATAAGAAATGGTACATATAGAGAAGCAGTTCTAGAAGCAAAGAGTCCAATGGATGTTGGTTTATGTACTTATAAGGATCTCGAAAGAACTTTAAATAAAACTAGAACAAAAAAAGTAGATCAAGATAGCTAATCAGTTTTTACTACATAATTTAAATAGTATAACATCAAGATCATCCAAAATAGTATCATTGAAATAATGAAAACCTGAAAATTATATATTTTTATTACCCCAATAGGCTCACCAAGATAATAGGTTAAAGGCCCTAAAACTCCACTTAAAATTATTCCTAAAATTTTATAACTTTTAAAAAAAGTAAGAATTTCATCAAAAAGAGTACTAAAACTTAACCACAAAACAATCATCCATAATGGAAGAGTGCCAAGTTTAGCAATAGTTTCGAAATCATATATTTGGAAATAAACCAATAAAGTATCAAAAATGTATCCCGGAACTGAAATCAAGATTGATATTTTAATAAATCTTTGTTTGTTATGATTAAAATAAAAATAAGTTACTAGGAAAATTATTCCAACCCAAAAGCCCAGCATAGGATAAGAAAAATTTACTTCACCAAACACACAGGATAACCATGTTATTTGATAGCCTGTTAAAACTAAAAATACTTTTAGTTTTTGCATTTCTATTTTTGAATTAAAAAATGAGAAACATCGGTTGAACTATTCGAAAAACCTGTTTCACAATAAGAGAAATAAAATTCCCACATTCTTTTAAATTTAATATCAAAACCAAACTTTGATAGATCATTCCAAGATTTTTGAAATTGTTTGTTCCACATTTTGAGAGTTTTTGCATAAGAACCGCCAAAACTTAAATTTTCAATACATTTTAATCCAACGTGTTTTGCCGAGTATTCAAATTGTTTTTTAGTTGGTAGCATTCCACCTGGAAAAATATATTGTTGGATAAAATCTGGTCTGTTTTGATAATCTTTAGCTTTTTTTTCATCAATTGTTATGACTTGTAATGCAGCCATACCACCGTCGTTGAGAGAATTGCGAATTGTATCAAAGTAATTATGCCAGTATTTCTTTCCAACTGCTTCAAACATTTCAATTGAAACAATATTAGAATATTTTTTCTTTATATCTCTATAATCCGAAAATATAACTGATACTTTGTCAGACAAACCTTCATTATAAATTTTTTCAGAGGCATATTCGTATTGTTCCTTTGAAATAGTTATAGCATCAACTGAACAATTATAATTTTTTGCTACAAAAGATGAAAAACCACCCCATCCACATCCAATTTCTAAAGTTTTAGAATTTGATCCTAATGATAAAGTTTCTGCAATTTTTCTATATTTGTTAAATTGTGCATCATATAAATTTGTATTCTTATTATCAAAAAGAGCTGAAGAATAGGTCATGGTTTTATCTAACCACTTTTCGTAAAAATTATTTCCTAAATCATAATGATATTTTATATTTTTTTTACTTTGTGATTTTGAATTGTTATTTAAAAAATGTTTTAGTTTGGCAAAGGTTACAAAAAAAGGATTAGTATTTATACTCTCTAAAAAATAACTCTCATTTTTGTGAGAAAGTAGTAATAAATTTGTTAAATCTGGACTTGAAAAGTAACCATTCATATAAGCTTCTGCAAAACCTACGGAACCTTTTTTAAAAATTAATTTTAGAAAATTGTAATTATTAATTTTGATATTTGCAGATATATCCTCGTCTTTTCCAACAAAAACTCTCTCCTCACCAGTAGGAAATTGAACTGTTAAATTACCATATCGAATTTTTGATAAAAAGTTTACTAATAATTTTTCGACAGTTTTATCAAAATTTGTTTTAAAAAAATTCATTTAAAAATTACCTTCAAAACTCACTGTATCATTTGGTTTCTTTTTTCGTGCATAATATTTACCACCTTTATAAATTATTTTTAAAGCCTCATAAAGAATTCCTGCTATTACCTTAAAACCTAAAAGTGGATTATAATATAAAAATTTAAGCATATTTTTTGAGTTAAAATCTGTAAATTTGCCATGCTGAGAGGCTGTTAAAACTTTTTTGTTATTTTTATCATAAAGATCAATATTAATATTTATTTTATCTTTTTGCATTCTATTAAAAAATTTATAATTTGCCTCCATTTCTATGAATGGAGATACATAAAACTGTTTAGCACATTCATGAGATAATTTAAAATCTTCAAAATTTACATTACCTTTAAAAATATATGTGTGTTGTTCATTAGTTGTATTTTTTACTTCATAAAAAATAGATATTAACTTTTTATCATCATAACAATAGATAATTGATAAAGGATCAAACACATACCCAAGTATTCTGGGAAAACATAATATCATTATATTAAGATTTTTATATTTTATATTAAATTTAGAAAGAGAATCTTTAACGAATGTTTTTATTGATCTTTTATCTCTATATCCATGATCATTTTCATAAATAGAAAAAAGATTAAAAGAGTTTAAAGAAAAAAATGTATGGTTTTTACTTAATTGTTCAAGATTATCCAAATTAATAAAGAGACTTGGTACTTCATATTTTAATGTGTGTTTAAATGGAATAAATCTTTTATGTATGATACTAGATAATAATATTTGAGAAATCATTCAAAATTAATTTGCAGTCTATTATAAAAATTTTTATCTCTCTTCCAAGGTAAATCACAATTCAATAATTTACAAACATAAGAAGATGATTGAATGCCATCTTCATGAAAACCGTATCCAAGGTAAGCTCCACAGAAAAAAGTGTTATTATTTCCTTGAATTTCCATAACACTTTTTTGAGCTAAAATAGTATTTGTAGTATATATTGGATGCTCAAATGTTGTTTCATTAATAATATTTTTGGGTCTTTTATAAGGATTTACGGTAACATAATAATTTTGTTTAGTTGGTAATTTTTGCAAGAGATTCATCCAATAAGTTAAAGTAAATTTAGAAGATGATGATTTGTTTAAAAAATTCCAACTTGACCAAGCAATTTTTGATTTAGGCATTAAAGATTGATCTAAGTGAAGTGTTGCTGAGTTAATTGAATATTTAAATTGTGAGAATATATTTAATTCTTCTTTTGTCGGTTTTTCTAAAATATCCAATACTTGATTGGCATGGGTTGCAAAAATTAATTTATTAAATTCTAATATATTATTTTTATTGTCTTCAATTTTAATATTATTATTTTCTCGGAGAATTTTTTTAATTTTGAAGTTTGTTTTATATTTGAAAACATTTTTATTAATAATTTTTTTTATATACTCGTTACTTCCACCTTCTACGTATTTCCATTGAGGTCTTTTTTTTAAGTTAAATAAAGCATGATTTTTAAAAAAATTTATAAATGTTATAAGAGGAAAATTTTTTACATCACTTATATTGCTTGACCATATAGAAGATATCATTGGTAAAATATGATAATTTATTAGATATGTTGAAAAATTATTAGTTTTTAAAAAATCATTTAAAGTTTTAGTTTGATCTAGATCACGGACATTCAAGTTATTGCATAACAAATAAAGTTTTCTTATTTCAAATAACATTTTATAAAAATTTAGAGAAAACAGATTTCTAAAATTAGCAAAAAGAGAAAAGATGTTTTTACCACTGTATTCTATTAGAGGTTCTTGATTTGAGACGGCAAAAGACATATCTGAATTTTTGCATTTCACATCAAGTAATTTAAAAAAATTTGTTAAATCTGGATAATTTTTTTCATTGAATACAATAAATCCTGTATCGACTGGAATTGTCTTTTTAAATTCTTTAACATAAATAGTTCTTGTATGCCCTCCCAATCTATTATTTTTTTCAAATAAATAAACATCATATTTAGAAGACAATAGGTATGCTGCACTTATTCCTGAAATACCAGAACCAATAATTGCTATTTTTTCTTTCACATCAACTAATAGTTTTAAATGCTGCTAATGCTCTATTTCTTGTTTCTTTTAAATCTACTATTGGCGATGGATATAAAGTACCAATCTCAAAATTATATTTTTTTTGATCTTCCTCTGACATCTCCCAAGGGTTATGGATATATTTTTTCGGAACATTATTCAACTCAGGAACATATTCTTTTACATAATTACCATCCGGATCAAATTTTTGACCCTGCAAAATTGGATTAAAAATTCTAAAATATGGACTTGCATCTGCACCACAACCAGAAATCCATTGCCAACCAGCAGAATTAGAACCAACGTCTGCATCAACTAAAGTATCAAAAAACCACTCTTCTCCTTTTTTCCAATGCAGTAATAAATTTTTTGTTAAAAATGAGCCAACAATCATTCTTACTCTATTATGCATCCAGCCTGTTTTATATAGTTGCCTCATTCCAGCATCAACAATTGGAATGCCAGTTTTACCATTATGCCATAATGATAAATTTTTAGTATTTTTTATCCATGGAAATTTATTGAATTTAGATTGTATAGGTTTTTCGATCATATCAGGATAATGAAATAAAAGATTATATGAAAAATCTCTCCAGCCAAGTTCAGCTAGAAATTTTTTTTTATTTTCTGGATTAATTTTTTTTTCATTATTAACTGTATCATATACTTCCAAAGCAGATATTTCTCCAAAATGAAGATAAGGTGATAATTTAGAAGTTAAGTCTTTATCAGGTCTATCTCTTCCAACAGAATAATTATTTGCTTTTTCTGAAATATATTTTTTTAATTGTAATTTTCCATTAATTTCACCAGGTGTCCAATATTTTTCAATTTTTTTTATCCATTTATCTTTTTTGTTTGTTAAATTTAAATCTTGTATAGTTATTTCATTTTTAAATTTTGAATTGGCATAATTTATTTTTATTTTTTTAAATTTATTATCTTTTAGTTTCAGTATTTCATCACAATGTCGCCAGTAAGGAGTAAATACTTTAAAAAAGGTTCCACTTTTGTTTTTAATATTCCAAGGTTCATTTAAGAGATACCCATTATGTGAGTCACATTCTATTTTAGATGAAGTGACTAAAGATTTAATTTTAGTATCTCTTTTAATTGTATAAGGATCATATAATCTATTCCAAGATACACATTTAACATTTGAATTCTTTAATATCGTAGATATAATTTTCTCTGGATCACCAGCAAAAATATTTAGTTTGCCATTATGTTTTTCTATCGAACCATCTAAACTAATTAAAGATTTTTCTAACCACCATTTGGATGTTGATCCAATTCTTTGATTTAAATCAAAAATATAAATTGGTATTATTTGATCAACTTTTTTTGAAAGGGACAATAAAGATGGATTTTCTTGTAATCGTAAATCTTGTCTAAACCAATGAATACCATAAGTAACTGTCATGAATTTAAATTATGTTAATTTAGAATAAATTAAAGAGGTAAATCTATTATTTACTATGAGGAGGCATTTTTTTCTCTACGAACCAAACGTGTTTTTTTAACACAGGATCATATTTTTTCATTCTAAGCTTTTCAGCAACTTTCAATCCTTTTGTTGGTTTTCTTACAATATACTTTGTTCCTGTTTTTGGATTTTCTTCAGGTACTAGTTGTTTTAGAGCGAATGAAGTTTTTTTTGCCATGAGGTGTCTATACAGAATAATTATATGAAATAAAGTATTATTTATTCATAATCAGAAATTGACTGCTTAATAAAACGGTTAAAACTTCCTCTTTTTTTATCAAGTTTAATTTGTTTATTTCTTTCAAGTAAGTTTTTTTTCTTTTCATTAGATGTTTTATCAAAACAATTATGACAAGATACACCTGGGTTATAATATCTAGAATAAGTATCTTTGTTACTAATCGGTAACCGACAAGCATGGCAAAGTTTATAAGTTCCATCTTTTAATTCATTTTTCAAAGATACTCTTCCATCAAATACGAAACATTCACCTTTCCACATTGAATCTTTTTTGGGAGTTTTTTCTAAATACTTTAGTATACCACCATCTAACTGAGCGACATTTTTAAAACCCTTCATCATCATATAAGATGAAGCTTTTTCACACCTAATACCTCCAGTGCAAAACATAGCAATTTTTTTTTCTTTAGATTTATTTAGTTTTTTTTGAACAAAAGATTTAAAGTCAGTGAAGCTTTTAGTTTTTGGATTAATTGCTCCTTCAAAAGATCCTATTTTAACCTCAAATTCATTTCTTACATCAATCACAATAGTGTCTTTGTCTTTAACTAGTTTATTCCATTCATTGTATTTAATTTTTTTCCCAGATATTTTTGTAGGATCAGAAAATTTTGTTCTTAATGTAACTATTTCATTTTTATTTCTAATTTTAAGTTTTTGAAAAGGCATATATTTGTATTTTGATCGTTTAAGATTAAGTTTCTCAAAACTAAAATTCTCAAGAAATAGAATGAACGAATTTATATTTTTCTCTAGGCCAGCTATTGTTCCATTAATGCCTTCATCAGCAATCAATATTGTACCTTTGATTTTATTAAATTTACAAAAATCTTTAAGTTTAGTAATGATATTACTTTTATCTTTAATTATTTTGAATTGATAAAAAGTAATTATAGTAAAGTACTTGTTGTTCATTTATCTAATTAATATAAAAAACTTTAAAAATTTATGTCTAAAGAAACCATTAATATCGTTAAAAAGTTTCTCAATAGTTATTCTATAGAAACAACTCCAAATGTTTACGAAAAATATGGGAGCTTTTCTGAATTTCTTGATAAAAATCATGACATTTATATAACTTATTTACCAGATGAAAATTCAAAAAATGTAATTAGAACGGCAAAAAAATTAAAATTAGAAGGTTATGATGTAATACCTCATTTACCTGCGAGAACTATTATAAATAAGAATGACTTAGAAAAATATATTGGTGAACTTGCAAATGAATCTGGGTGTTCAAAAATGTTAATTATTGGTGGTGGCGGAAATCAGGCAGGTGAAATTTCTTCTTCAATTGATGTTCTAAAAACAGATTTTCTTTCAAAATATAATTATCAATCTGTAGGTGTAGCTGGGCATCCCGAAGGAAGTCCAGATATTTCAAATGAAAATTTAGATTTAGCAATTAAACAAAAAAATGATTTTGCAAAAAATGCTGATTTTAAAATGTATTTAGCAACTCAATTTTTTTTTGAAGCTAAGTCTTTAATCGACTGGGAGAAACACTTAGTAAAAATTGGAAATAAATTACCAATCCATGCTGGCATACCTGGTCCAGCCTCTATTAAAACATTAATAAATTATGCAAGATCGTGTGGTATTGGAAATTCTTTGAGATTTATTACAAAACAGGCTTTTAACTTAACTAAGCTAGCAACTTTGAACACTCCTGACAAATTGATTTATGATCTTGCTGCACACAGCGAAATAAGCAAAGACTCCAAACTTGAAAAAATTCACTTCTACGCTTTTGGTGGTATGAAAAAAACGTCAGAGTGGTTAAATCAATTTAATAACTCAGATTTTTCTTATAATAACAAACATAAATTCGAGTTAAATTAGATTCTTCACAATTTTTTAATCTTTTAATGAAACAAAAGTTGTTTGATATAAAAGTTAATCTATAAATTAACTATCTTATTATTTAGGAGTCTCATGTCAGATATTGAAATAGCAAGAAAAGCCAAAATGAAACCTATTAGTGAAATTCTAGAAGGGCTTGATGTACCAGATACGCCAGAAGCGTTCAGTCCTATGGGTCGTCACATAGCAAAAATAAACTTGGAGTACATAGAATCACTTAATAAAAATAAAGATGGTAAACTTGTTCTAGTCTCTGCAATAACTCCAACACCAGCAGGAGAAGGCAAAACAACAACCTCTGTTGGATTAAGTGATGGTCTTAATAAATTAGGAAAAAAATCTATTGTTTGTTTAAGAGAGCCAAGTCTTGGACCATCATTCGGTATGAAAGGTGGAGCAGCTGGTGGAGGCTATGCCCAAGTAGTTCCAATGGAACAAATTAATCTACATTTTACCGGAGATTTTCATGCAATTACGTCAGCCCATAATTTACTTTCTGCATTAATTGATAATCATATCTACTGGGGAAATAAATTAAATATTGATGTTAGAAGAGTTGTTTGGAAGAGAGTAATGGATATGAATGATAGATCGCTTAGATCAATTGTTGTTGATTTAGGAGGAGTAGCAAATGGATATCCTAGACAAGATGGTTTTGATATAACTGTTGCATCGGAGATAATGGCAATTTTCTGCTTAGCAAAAGACTTAAAAGATCTTGAAGAGAGAATTGGAAATATAACTATTGCATATACACGAGACAAAAAAGCTATTTATGCAAAAGATTTAAATGCACAAGGTCCAATGACAGTATTACTAAAAGATGCAATCAGACCAAACATAACACAAACGTTAGAAAATAATCCTGCTGTAATTCATGGTGGACCATTTGCAAATATTGCCCATGGTTGTAATTCTGTTATTGCAACTAAAGCTAGTCTAAAACTAAGTGACTATGTTGTAACTGAAGCAGGCTTTGGAGCTGATTTAGGAGCAGAAAAATTCCTTGATATAAAATGTAGAAAATCAAATTTAAAACCTGATTGTGTAGTTTTAGTTGCTACAATTAGAGCACTAAAAATGCATGGCGATGTTTCTAAAGAAGACTTGAAAAATGAAAATGTAAATGCCCTTAAAATTGGTTTAGTAAATTTAGAAAGACACATAAACAACATAAGGAAATTCGGATTACCAGTAACTGTTGCAATTAACCATTTTGTAACTGATTCAAGAGCTGAAGTTGATGCCGTCCTAGATTTTTGTAAAACTCAGGGAGTGAAAGCTTCTATGTGTACTCACTGGTCAGATGGTGGTGATGGTGCAACAGAATTAGCTCAAAATGTAATAGATATTTGTGAAGAAAGTAAAAATACATTTAAATTTTTATATGAAGATGATTTAACTCTATTCAAAAAAATAGAAAAAATTGCACGAGAGATTTATCACGCAAGTGAAGTTGTTGCAGACACTAAAGTACGTCAACAATTGAAGGATTTTGAAACCAAAGGATTTGGCAAATTGCCTGTTTGCATCGCAAAAACTCAATATAGTTTCTCAACTGACCCCAATCTAAAAGGTGCGCCTACAGGGCACGTTTTACCTATTAGAGAAGTAAGGCTGTCATCAGGAGCAGAATTTATAGTAGTTGTCTGTGGTGATATTATGACTATGCCCGGTCTACCAAGTGTTCCTGCGGCAAATTCGATAAAGTTAAATGACCAAGGAGAAATTGAAGGTCTTTTTTAAAACTGCTATAAAGGGTTATAATGTTTAATAAAAATAAATACTCATTTTTATCCATTGCTAGAAACGCTCTAAGTCATCATGAAAATTGGCAGAAGACATGGAAAAGTCCTGAACCAAAAAAAAATTATGATGCAATAATTGTAGGTGGTGGTGGACACGGGTTAACTACTGCTTACTATTTAGCAAAAAACCATGGAATTAATAATATTGCAGTAATTGAAAAGGGTTGGATAGGTGGTGGGAATACAGGGCGGAATACCACTATAATTAGATCAAACTATTTATGGGATCAAAGTGCAGCTTTATACGAGCATGCATTAAAACTTTGGGAAGGTATGTCTCAAGAATTAAATTACAACGTAATGTTTTCTCAAAGAGGAGTTTTGAATGTTGCTCATAATCTTCATGATGTTAGAGAATTAAAAAGACGTTGGCATGCAAACAGACTAAATGATATTGATTGTGAATGGCTTGATACAAAGAAAGTCAAAGAATTTTGTCCAATAATAAATACTTCACCTAACATTAGATATCCTGTTTTAGGAGCAACATTACAAAGAAGAGCTGGAACTGCAAGACATGATGCTGTTGCCTGGGGTTATGCTAGAGGAGCAGATGAAATGGGAGTTGATATAATTCAAAATTGTGAAGTAACTGGTATTAATGTTAAAAATGGAAATGTAACTGGTATTGAAACAACAAAGGGAACTATTAATTCAAATAAAATTGGAATAGCTGCTGCAGGTCATACCAGTGTTATTGCCAATATGGCGGGCATCAAATTACCTTTAGAGAGTAAACCATTACAAGCGTTAGTTTCAGAACCAGTAAAGCCTGTTATTGATACAGTAGTGATGTCCAATACAATTCATGCATATGTATCTCAATCAGATAAAGGAGAATTAGTTATTGGTGCTGGAACAGATGGATACACATCATATACTCAAAGAGGTGGCTTTAACATTGTTGAAGATACATTAATGGCAATAGTCGAATTGTTTCCAATATTTTCTAGAATGAAGATGCTTCGTCATTGGGGAGGAATTGTAGATATTTGTCCTGATGCAAGTCCAATTATCAGTAAAACTCATATAAATGGATTGTATTTTAATTGTGGTTGGGGAACAGGTGGTTTCAAAGCAACGCCAGGTTCTGGTTGGGTATTTGCTCACACTATAGCTAATGATCAAGCGCATGAATTAAATGCTCCTTTCACAATAAACAGATTTTCTAGTGGCGAATTAGTTGATGAACATGGTGCAGCTGCGGTAGCACATTAATTCATGTTTTTAATAAATTGCCCTTATTGTGGAGAAAGAGAACAGGCTGAATTTTCTTGTGGAGGTGAGGCTCATATTGCAAGACCAAAAAATCCTCCTGAACTCTCTGATGATCAATGGGCAGAATATTTATTCTTACGTAAGAACGAAAAAGGTGTTCATTACGAAAGATGGAACCATGAATATGGATGTAGACAATGGTTTAATTTAGCAAGAAATACTGCAACCGATGAAATTCTGAAAGTATATAAAATGGGAGAAGCTCCTCCTAAATTAAAAGCAAATATTCCAGCAACACCCTCAGGTGAACCTAGTATTGGATCAGGGAATTTATCAACATCGAAAAAAGATAGATTTTAAAACTAAAGATGCGATACAAAAATAATAAAAATCTTGAAAATAATAAGTCTATAAAGTTCTATTTTGATAGTAAAGAATATTTTGGATTTGAAGGTGATACCCTAGCTTCAGCACTTCTTGCAAATGATGTCCACTTAGTAGGAAGAAGTTTCAAATATCATCGTCCCAGAGGTATTTATTCAGCAGGTAGTGAAGAGCCTAATGGAATAATTCAACTTGAGACTAATGAATATACTGAACCTAATAGAAGAGTAACTGAAGTGCAGATATATGATGGTTTAAAAGCTTATAGTCAAAATAATTGGCCATCTGTGAAATTTGATGCAGGTGCAGTAAATGATTTACTGTCTCCATTTTTTCCTGCAGGATTTTATTATAAAACTTTTATGTGGCCACCAAAATTTTGGAAGGCATATGAGTTTTTTATAAGACATGCTGCAGGACTTGGTAAATCACCGAAAAAGGACGATCCTCATAAATATGAACATTTTCATTATCATTGTGATGTTCTGATTGTTGGAGCAGGAGTAAGTGGACTAATTTCAGCAGAAATTGCAGCAAGCAAAAATTATAAAGTATTACTAATCGAGCAAGATGAGGATCTTGGAGGTGAAATTTTATCTACAAAAAATAAAAACATCAAAATTGACAATTTACCAATAAATGAATGGAAGAATAAAATCATTGATAAACTTTTTAAATATTCAAATGTAAAAATAGTTAAAAATACGACTTGTTTTGCATACTTGAATTATAATTTATTATTAGCAGTACAAGAAATTGATCCAAAAAAAGGTCTAAATAAAAAAAATGATATTAGAGAAAGAATTTGGAAAATTAGATCTAAAAAAGTTATTCTGGCAACTGGAGCAATAGAACGACCAATAATTTTTAATAATAATGATAGGCCAGGAATTATGCTTTCGAACAGTGCAAAAAAATATTTAAATAAATATGGAGTTGCTGTTGGAAAAAACTTAGTTTTTTTTACAAATAATGATAGCGCTTATGAAACTGCATTAGATTTTGTTGAGCAAGGTATAAAAGTAGAAGCTATTGTGGATACCAGAGATAATAGCGATGGTTACTTTCCAAACAGAGCAAATGAATTAGGTGTTACGATACTTAAAGGGTACGAAATTAGTGATACTATTGGAAGATTAAAAATTAGAGAAGTTAAATTAAAAAAAATTACAACTGAAAATAATAATGAGAAATCTTCTATAAATATTAAATGTGATCTTTTAGCAATTGCTGGTGGTTGGACTCCTACTGTCCATTTATTTACTCAATCAAAAGGAAAACTTAAATATAGAGATATTGACGGAAGTTATATTCCAAGTGAAGTTTATCAAGACACATTATGCATCGGAAGTTG
Organism: uncultured Alphaproteobacteria bacterium; assembly: GCA_902628645.1. Taxonomy (GTDB): domain Bacteria; phylum Pseudomonadota; class Alphaproteobacteria; order HIMB59; genus CACPNW01. The sequence goes on from CACONS010000004.1 coordinate 18,195, forward strand.
CAATGGTGACTATAACTTAAATGAAATATTACTTAAAACTCAAGAAGATACTTTGGCATATTTAAATAATAATGATGAAAATGAACTTGGTAAAGTTAATTACAAATCAGATAATCTAAAGTACGGTAAACACGAAAACATTTGGATTACATCGAAGAATAATATTTCAAGAACAAAAATGTTTGTAGATTTTCAAAATGACGTAACGGCAAAAGATATTAAATTAGCTTTAAAAGAGGGTTTTCAATCTATTGAACATGTTAAACGTTATACAACTACAGGTATGGCTACTGATCAAGGTAAGACCAGTAATATTAACGCTCTTGGAATAATATCAGAGTTAACTAATACTGATATTTCTGAATTAGGTACGACAACATTTCGTTTACCTTATAAACCAGTAACTTTTGGAGCAATTGCTGGGCGTCATGTAAAAGAATTTTTTGATTTAGAAAGAACAAGCCCAATGCATCAATGGCATATTGATAATAGGGCTTTATTTGAAGATGTAGGTCAATGGAAAAGAGCTTGGTATTATCCTAAAAAAAATGAAAATTTTCAGTCTGCATTAAATAGAGAAGTCAAAGCAACTAGAGATAGTTTAGGAATATTAGATGCATCAACTCTCGGTAAAATAGATATTAAAGGAAGAGACGTTAGTGAATTTTTAAATAGAGTTTACACAAACTCTTGGTCAAAATTAGAGATTGGAAAATGTCGATACGGTGTAATGTTAGGAGATGATGGAATGGTCATTGATGATGGTGTAACAACTAGATTAGATGAGTTTCATTATCTTATGTCGACAACTACAGGAAATGCAGCATCAGTAATGTCAAAATTAGAAGATTGGCTACAAACAGAATGGCCAGAACTAGAAGTATATTTAACGTCAGTTACAGAAAACTATGGAACCATAAGTTTAAATGGTCCAAATTCTAAGAAATTAATGCAAAAACTAATTCCAGATTTTGATTTTTCAAAAGAAAATTTTCCTCATATGAGTTTTAAAGATATTAATATTAGTGGGATTATGTGCAGAGTCATGCGAATAAGTTTCACTGGAGAAATGTGTTACGAAATAAATGTTCCTTCTGGTTATGCTAAAAATCTTTGGGAGATTTGTATAGATAAGGGTAAAGAATTTAATATTACTCCATACGGAACTGAAGCAATGCATGTTCTTCGGGCTGAAAAAGGTTTTATTATAGTTGGCCAAGAAACAGATGGCTCTGTAACACCTGTAGATCTAGATATGGACTGGATTGTCAGTAAGAAAAAATATGATTTTATTGGTAAGAGAGCTTTATTTAGAAGTGACACTATCAAAAAAGACAGAAAACAATTAGTTGGATTAAAGACTAAAGATCCAAATAAAGTTCTTGAAGAAGGTTCACAATTAGTTGAAAAAATTACTTCACTACCAATGAAAATGGTTGGGCATGTTACATCTAGTTATTATTCACCTAATTTAAAAAGCTCATTTGCTTTAGCTTTAATAAAAGGTGGTCTTGAAAAGAAAGGCAAAGTTCTTTTTGCTCCTATGGAAAATGAAAATATTGAAGTTGAAATAACTAGTCCTGTATTTATTGATCCTAAAAATCATAGGATAAATCAATGAGCTTAGCCTTTAATAATGTCCTTAATTTAAATAAAAAAAATTACAACGGAGTTACAATTGAAGAATTAAGCTTGTCAGGTAAAATAAATATACGAGGTAAAAGTTCTGATAAAGAGTTTATGAAAAACATTGGCTCAGCATTAAACTTAGTATTACCAATTGAACCAAATGTAAGAATTTTTAATAATAATATTAGTATTATGTGGCTTGGTCCTAATGAATGGTTAGTTATAACACCAGAAAATGAAAAGGATGGAATTATCTCTTTGTTAAAATCTACTCTCAATCCACAAAAGACAGCAATTACTGATGTTTCATTTAATAGAACTATTTTACGGCTTGAAGGTGAAAAAGTGTTTACGTTACTTTCTAAATTTCTTGTTGCCAACTTAGAAAAAATTTTGAAAACTAATTTTTCTGTAGCTCAAACAATATTTATAAAAATTCCTGTACTTTTTGTTAGAAATAATAATGATGAAGAATCTACATCATTAGATTTGCATTTAAATAGATCACATACAAAATATGTTTACGAATTATTAGTTGATGGTAGTAAAAATCTTAATATTTAACCTATTTTTTATATTAATTTGTTTTAGTACATTTTCATCTGGTAAGACTATCTTTGGTAATGCAAAAGTAATCGATGGTGATACTATTCATATTAAGAAAAATAAAATAAGACTGCATGCTATTGATGCTCCTGAGACAAATCAGACATGTAATAAAAATAATAAAGTTTGGAATTGTGGTGTTGAGGCAACTGAATTTTTGATAAAGTTAATAGGCAAAAATAAAATTGAATGTATTACATCGGGAAAGGATCGATATAATAGATTTATTGGTATATGTTATAAAGAGACTTTAGATTTAAATAGTGAAATGGTCCTTAATGGATGGGCAATAGCTTATCGCTATTATTCTATGGATTACGTTGAAGAGGAGGAAGAAGCAAAAAAACAAAAAAAAGGGTTATGGAGTGGAGAGTTTGAAGAACCTTATTTATTTAGAAAAAAAAATAAATAATCACCCGTGATGTTGTAGGTCTTTTAGATAAATTAAATCTTTAATTTGCTTTTCTTTTTTTTCAATTTCAACATCTTTATTTTCGATTGTTGTTTTTAATTTATTTAATTCTTTTTCAAAATTAAGATTTTTTTGTTTAATTTGTTTAATTTCTGATTTTAATATTGAATTTTCAATATTTGCTTCTTCTGCATTTTCAGAAGATGTAGAATTAGCTAATTCAGTTTCTAATTTTCTAACTAAATTTTTATAGTTTGATAATTGATCTTTTAATCCAGTAATTTGAGTTTCAAGTTTTTTTATTTGTTCAATATTTTGTGAATAATTTTCTAAGGTGCTATTCTCTAAATCTGATATATTGTTAAGCGATTGTTCATAATCATTTTTAACGGTGTTAAACGATTTATTTAAATCATTTATTTCTTCACGTAATTTTTTAATTTGGTCATCTCTAAATTTTAACCTTTGATTTTTCTGAAATACTTCAAGTCTTAATTCTTCTATTTCAGATCTTAAGCTTGATTCATCTACAACATTACTTGGGATTATTTCATCCAAAGGTTGTTCTTCTTCTGTCGTAAAATCTATGGAGGGTAAATAGAAAAAAATACCAAATATAGCTAGAATAAATATGATAAATAAATATCTGTTCCTTCTTCTTTTTCTTGCTCTTGCTCCAACAAAACCTACCATAAGTGCTCTATAAAACGCTAGTTAAAAAAAATAAATATTTAATTATTGTTAAGTTGTGGATCTAATGAATAGGTTACTGATCTCAAATGTAATGTTATCTCTTTAATGTCTCCTATTTCTGCAAGATCTTCATAGGATATTATTGGTCCAAAATACATATTAATACTATCACCAATTTTCCTTTTTAGTTCATACATACAAAGTGAGTATCTAAAAGTTAAACCTAATTTATTTGCCATATGATACCATTGACTATTTTGACCATCAAAGAAAATTGGAAGAACTGGACTTTTTGTTTTAAGAATTAATTTGGAAACCCACTGTTTCCACTCGCCATCATCAGCTTTTGTATTCTTGTTTAAATTTTTTTTTGTCGCAATTCTTCCCGATGGGAATAGAACAATTACCCCATCGTTTAGCAAGACTTTTTCAGCTTCTTTCCTAGTATTAATATTTGTAAGTAAAGCTTCTTTTGTTTCATTAAAATCAATTGGTAATATTTTATCTTTTACAGCATCAGCTTGTCTTAAAACTTTATGTGTTACCATTTTATAATCTTGTCTTACTTTTGATAAAACAGAACAAATAGAAACACCATCAGCAACACCAAATGCATGATTAGCTATTACGATTAATTTACCTTTTGAAGGAATATAGCTATTTTTCTTAAAATTAGTTATTAATTTTAGATCAAGCTTTGTAACTGCATCATCCCAAAAAAGTTGTGGAGGTCGATTTTCTGATAGATATTCATCATATAATTTTTTTAACTTTAATTTTCCCGTCAGGAGCTCTGTAATCATAATGAACAGCTGTCCTAGACGATTGACTTCAGCTGTTGCAAAAGTAAAAGCTATATTATTTTTCTTCACTTTTTAATTATTTAATAATTTTATGATTTAAATAAAATTATTGTAAGATAAAGTCCATATGAAATACAAGTGTATTACATATTTGCATAGTTGGGACCACCACTTCCTTCGGGTACAACCCATGTTATGTTTTGGGATGGCTCTTTTATATCGCATGTCTTACAATGAATACAGTTTTGTGCATTAATAATAAATTTAGGAATTAATGGATCTGTCTTATCTACTTCATAAACACCCGCTGGACAATACCTTTGAGAAGGTTCGTCATATTCGCTTAAGGTATAATTAATTGGCAAATCTTTATCTTTGAGTTGTAAATGAACAGGTTGATCATCTTCATGATTTGTACCTGTTAAATAAACAGAACTAGTTTTATCAAAAGTAAACACACCATCATATTTAGGATATTCAATTTTTTCTGAATTTTTTGCAAGCTGTAAACATTCATGATCAGCATGTTTATGTTTTAAAGTGAAAGGTAGCTTACCTCTAAAAATAATCTGATCTATACCAGTGAATATAATCGCAGGTATTAGGCCCCAATTAAAACTTGGCTTTACATTTCTTGCCGCATAAAGCTCTTTATATAACCAAGAGTTATTAAATTTTTTCTCAAATTCTGATAGAGGTTTCGAATTTATAAGGTAATCAACAATTGTTTCTCCAGCAATAATACCACTCTTCATCGCTGTATGAGATCCCTTAATTTTTGGCATATTCAATGTACCTGCATCACATCCAACCAATAAAGCGCCAGGTAAATACATTTTTGGAAGACTTTGTAACCCACCTTCTATTAGAGCTCTTGCGCCATAAGCAATTCTTTTACCATTAGTTAATATTTTTTTGATTGCAGGGTGAGTTTTAAATTTTTGAAATTCATCATAAGGAGATAAATATGGATTTTTATAGTCAAGACCTATGACATAACCTAAAAAAATTTGTTTTTTTTCTGCATGGTAGCAGAAACTTCCACCATAGGTTGAATTATCTAAAGGCCAACCGGCAGTATGCATTACAAGACCCTCCTCATGTTGTGATTCATCAATTTCCCAAATTTCTTTGAAACCAATGCCGTATTGTTGAGGTGATTTACCTTCAGATAAATTGTATTTTTTAATAAGTTCTTTTCCCAGATGTCCTCTACAACCTTCAGCAAACACGGTCACTTTAGCATTGATATTAATACCTGGCTCAAAACTATCTTTATTATTTCCATTTTTATCTATTCCCATATCTCCTGTTTGAACACCCAAAACCTTATTATCTTCAGAGTACAAAATCTTTGAAGCAGCAAATCCTGGGAAAATTTCTACTCCTAAATTTTCAGCCTCTGTTGCCAACCATCGGCATAAATTTGCTAAACTAATAATATAATTATTATGATTTTTCTGAACACTTGGCAAAAGCCATGTTGGCCAACTCAGAGATTTATTTTTAGATAAGAACAAAAATTTTTCTTTTGAAACTTTTGTTTTAATTGGTGAATCTTTTTCTCTCCAATCTGGAATTAGCTCATCGAGAGCTCTAGTTTCAAAGACATTTCCACTTAAAATGTGTGCTCCTACTTCTGAACCTTTCTCTAAAATACAGACATTAATATCAGGGTTTAATTGTTTAATTTTTATCGCCGTTGTTAAGCCTGAAGGTCCTGCTCCCACGACCACAACGTCATAATCCATTGACTCACGATTTACTTCCATTTTGGTTATTTTAATAAATTAATTTATTGTTGAATAGTATTTAATTTATCTAGTTCAGAAGACAACTGTGGCAATGCCTCAAATAAATCAGCATTAAGACCATAATCTGCTATATTAAAAATAGGAGCTTCTTCGTCTTTATTTATAGCTACAATTACTTTACTTTCTTTCATTCCAGCTAAATGTTGTATCGCTCCAGAAATACCTACTGCTATGTATAAATCAGGCACTACAACCTTACCTGTTTGGCCTACTTGGTAATCATTAGATACATATCCAGCATCAACAGCAGCTCTTGACGCTCCCACTGCTGCATTCAATTTATCAGCAATTTCATTTAGAAGTTTGAAGTTTTCTGCACTTTGTAAACCTCTTCCACCAGAGATAACCACTCTCGCAGTACTTAATTCAGGTCTTTCAGATTGTGATTCTTCTCTATCAATAAATTCAACAGAATTATTTTCTGTTTCAAACTCTAAATTTTCTACAACATCACTTCCGCCACTTGTTTCAACAGGATCAAATGAGGTAGGTCTTATTGTAATTATTTTTGTTTTGTCATTTGATTTAACAGTGGCAATTGCATTACCTGCATAAATTGGCCTCATAAATGTATCATTACTTATAATTTTTATTACATCACTTATTTGGGCTAGATCTAGTTTTACTGCTATTCTTGGAAATATATTCTTTCCAAAAGTTGTAGCTGGTGCCATTATATGTGAATATTTCTCCGCAACAGATAAAACAATTGGTTCAATATTTTCTGCGATAGGATTTTTTAATTTTTCATTATCAACAAAAATTACTTTTGAAACTTTTTCGCACTTTGCAATTTTTTTTGCTAATTCCTCACATTGAAAGCCAGTAACAAGTACATCAATTTCCTGTTCAATTTGTGATGCTGCAGATATTGTATTTAAGGTTGCAGGTTTAATATCATTATTATTATGTTCAGCTAAAACTAAAATACTCATATTACTTTTGCCTCATGTTTTAATTTTTGTACAAGTTCTGAAACATCATTTACCATGATTCCTTTTTGACGAACAGGTGGTTCTTCGACTTTTAATTGCTCTGTTCTTGAGCTTATATCTATACCTAAAGAATTTGCATCCTTTATATCAATAGGTTTTTTCTTTGCTTTCATGATATTTGGTAGTGAAGCATATCTTGGTTCATTTAAACGTAGATCACATGAAGCAACAAATGGAATGTTTACCTTGATTCTTTCAAGTCCTTCATCAATTTCTCTTGTGATTGTTGCAGATTTATCTTCTATTTCAATTTTTGAAGCAAATGTAGCTTGTGGCCAGTTTAGTAAAGCTGATGTCATTTGGCCTGTTTGATTAGAGTCATCATCAATTGCCTGTTTACCCATTAATATTATTGAAGGCTTTTCTTCTTCAGCAATTTTTGAAATTATTTTAGAAATAGCTAAAGGTTCCAGTTCATTATCTGTTTTAATATGAATTCCTCTATCGGCACCCATAGCAAGGGCAGTACGTATTGTCTCTTGAGCTTTATCACCACCTATTGAAAGAACAATTATTTCATCAGCCTTACCTGACTCCTTTATACGAAGCGCTTCTTCAACTGCGTTTTCATCTGGTGGGTTCATAGACATTTTTACATTGTCTTTTTCCACACCACTTCCATCTGGTTTAACTCTAATCTGAACATTATAATCGATTACCCTTTTTACAGTTACTAAGAGCTTCATCTTAAATTCTTAATTTTTCATTGTTTGGATCATAGGGGCTATCTTCAATAACAGTTACTCTATGTTTTTTATCTAATATATCCATTTCTAAATTTTGACCGACCTCAGAATATTTAGGATCTATCATACCAATTGCTAATGATTTTTTCACTCTAAAACCGTAGTTACCTCCTGTCGCACGACCAATAACCTTACCGTCCTTATAGATAGGATTATTACCCAATGCGTCTGCATCTTCGACATCATGAACTTCTAATGTTACCATTTTATTTTTAAAACCTCTTTGTTGCCATTCAACCAAAGAATCTCTTCCTATAAAATTACCTTTATTGAGATGTACAAATCTATCTAAACCAGACTCAAGGGCTGCATACTCAATTGACATTTCGGTTCCAACAAGCTTATATGTTTTTTCAACCCTCAGACTTTCCATAGCTCTTATACCAAATGGCTTTAGCCCAAAATCTTTGCCTGCATCCATTAGTTTATCAAAAATATGGTTTTGATATTCTATGGGATGATGAAGTTCCCAGCCAAGCTCACCTACAAAATTCATTCGCATAGCAATTGAAGGTGCTAAACCTACGTTAATTTTTTTTGATGAAAGCCAAGGGAAGTTTTCATTTGAAAGATCAGTTCTAGTTATTTTAGATAAAATATCTCTTGATTTAGGACCTGCAAGAACAAGAACGCCCATACTATTTGTTAAATTTTCATAAGTCACTGAACCATCTTTGGGCATCCATTTATGAATCCAATCATGATCAAGTCGTTGAAATGCACCAGCCGAAACTAAATAAAATGAGTTTTCTTTTTCTTTTGCGATTGTAAATTCTGAATGCACTCCTCCAGCAGTATTTAATGCATGACATAAATTAACTCTTCCATTTTTCTTCGGTATTTTATTTGCAACAAGATTATCTAAAAATTCTTCAGCACCTGGTCCAGATATTCTACATTTTGCAAAAGCTGACATATCTAATAGGCCTGCATTTTCTGAAACATTCTTACATTCGTTACCTACATGCTCAAACCAATTAGATCTTCTAAATGACCAATCATCTTTTTGAAGTTCTTTAGATGGAGCGAACCAGTTTGCACGCTCCCATCCAAATTTTTGTCCAAAAACTGCTCCTAGTTCTTTTAATCTATCATAACATGGAGCTTGTCTTAGAGGCCTACCTTCTTCCCTCTCCTCGTCAGGATAATGAACGGTAAATACATTTGCATAAGCTTCTTCATTCTTATCAATTAAGTAAGACTCAGTTGCGTAATCTCCAAATCTTCTTGGATCTACACCAAGCATATCAATAGTTGGTTCACCATCAACGATCCACTCAGCGATTTGCCAACCAGCTCCTCCAGCTGCAGTAATACCAAAACTATGTCCTTCATTTAACCAGAAATTTTTTAAACCCCACGCAGGTCCAACAATTGGACTTCCATCCGGGGTATAACAGATTGCGCCGTTGTACACTTTCTTAACTCCAACTTCTCCAAATATGGGAACTCTGTGCATAGCAGACTCTATGTGAGGCTCAATTCTCTCTAAATCTTCCTGAAAGAGTTCAAATTCTGATTCTTTATCAGGACCATCTAGATAACATACCGGCGCTCCTTTTTCATATGGTCCTAGAATTAACCCCCCTCGTTCTTCTCTCATATACCAGGAACTATCTGAGTCTCTTAAGACACCCATTTCAGGAAGACCTTGTTCTTTCCTCTTCAATATTTCTGGATGATCATCAGTTACTATGTATTGGTGCTCGACAGGAATTACTGGAACTTCAAGACCGACCATTTTGCCAGTTTGTCTTGCAAAGTTTCCACTACATGAAACAACATGTTCACACTCAATTGTACCCTTATCTGTTTCAACAACCCATTTTTCATCTTTTGTTTTAGAAATCCCTGTAACTGTTGTGTTTCTATAAATTTCTGCACCCTTATCCCTTGCTCCTTTAGCTAAAGCTTGAGTTAAATCTGCAGGCTGAATGTATCCATCTTCTGGATGTTGAATTGCTCCAATTAAACCTTCAGTATTACATAAAGGCCATATCTCTTTCACTTGTTCTGGAGTTAAAAACTTAACATCCACTCCAATAGTTTTTGCTACACCAGAATATTGATAATATTCATCCATTCTATCTTTAGTTGTTGCCAACCTAATATTTGAAACAACACTGAAACCAACTTTTTGACCTGTTTCTTCTTCAAGTGTTTTGTATAATTTGACTGCGTATTTATGTAATTGTCCAACTGAATAACTCATGTTAAATAATGGTAGAAGTCCAGCTGCATGCCATGTAGATCCTGAAGTTAATTCTTTTCTTTCAACTAGCACAACATCCGACCAACCTTTTTTGGCTAAATGGTAAAGAGTACTTACGCCTACAGCACCACCACCTATAACTACAACTTTTGACTTTGATTTCATTGTTACTATTTAATACTGTACTTCATTAATCATATTAAATAGAGTGGGTCAATCATGAGATACTTTAAAAGAATATTTTTATCGGTTATTCTAACTGCGCTAAGTTGTCTTCCTGTAAAAGCTGAAATGACAATTGAAGAGTTATTTTTTGATAATTCAAAACCGTTTCATTTAAAAATGTTGGACGTAATACCTAAAGAAGGAATTGTTCAAATAGGAAATGATGGTGCTGAAAACACTATTATTGAATTTATGGACTACTTTTGTGGTTATTGTAAAAAAGTTCATCCTGAATTACTTAAGATAGCAAACGACAGAGAAGATACGCGTATAGTATTTCTTCAACATCCAGTATTGAGTGAGTCCTCAAAACTTTTAGCCAATATGGTAGTGGCAGCTAATATTCAAAAAAAAGGCTTAGAATTCCATAATGCTTTATTTGGAATAGAAGGGAATTTAAATAATGCCAAACTTCAAAAAATTATTGAAGATCTAGAACTTAACAGTGCTAAACTAAATATAGATATGTCTAAAGAAGAAGTTAAAAATATAGTTGGAATTTCTTCGTTTATGGCAAGTGGTTCGGGTGCAAGAGGTACTCCTACATTCTTTATTAACGAAGAGCTTGTAATTGGATATATTTCAATAGATAGAATTGAAGCTTTATTGAAATAAAAAAAGCTTCTTAATTAAAAGAAGCTTTTTTAGATAAAAAACTTACTTATTAGCGTCAGATACCTCTCTGGTATTAGCATTGTAAGATTCCGTAAAAGGAATTGATACAATTTCAGCATCAACTGGAGTTCCAGGTGAGTCTGAATATTGATCAGGTAAATGTACCTTATATTTCTTGCCTAAAGTTCCAATAGGGAAACCATTTTTACTTAATGTACCTTCATAAGGAACATATCCCATTGCGATATTTCTACCTTGCTCAGGATGATACCAAGGAGATGTAATAAATCCACATGGTTCACCACCATCCTCTGAAACTAACCAGAAATCTGGCGCATATTCTTCAATTGGTTTTCCACCAAGAGATAAACCTACAAGTTGTAATTTATAAGGTTTTTGTCCAGCTCTTAGATCATCTCTCATTTTCTCAAGAACTTCTTTACCAACATAATCAGTAGTTTTATTCCATTCACCTTTGCCTGATAATGAAACTTGATAACCTAGATTACATTGAAATGGATTGTGTTGATTATCCATATCTTGACCCCAAGATAGAATTCCAGCTTGAATTCTTCTATGATGGGCTGGTGCTATTACCATAAGATTATGTTTCTTGCCTGCTTCTAAAACAGCGTTCCACATATCATCTGCATATTTAGTAGAATCATATAAATAGATTTCAAAACCAGCTTCGCCAGAGAAACCAGATTGTGAAATTATACAATCACGTCCACCAACTTTTACTGATGCTAGTCCATAAAATGGCATATTATTAATATCAACTTGATCGCCTACAAGATCAGTCATTAAAGCATGAGCCTTAGGTCCCTGTATTTGCACAGGGCTTACATCAATCTCGTCAATAGTAACATTAAAACGGTTATCATGATTAACACCCTGAAGGTAAAGACCGATATCTGAGTCAGAAAGAGAAAACCAAAACTCATCTTTAGAAATTCTTAAAAGAATTGGATCATTTAGCACTCCTCCGTATTGATTACATAAAATTACATATCTTGCTCTCATTGGTGATATTTTTGTAGCATCTCTAGTTATTACATAATCAACAAATGCTTCAGCATCTGGTCCCTTAACCTGAATTTGTCTTTCAACAGCAACATTCCACATTGTGACATGATTTTTTATTGCTTCGTATTCGACCATTGCTCCACCATCTTCTGGCTTTACATAACCTCTTGGATGATAAATTCTGTTATAAACTGTTGCTCTCCAACATCCTGCCTCCATTGACAAATGCCAATAAGGTGATTTCCTTACTCTAGTTGAAATTAGCATTTGAACTGGTGTAGGACCACTCTGTCTTAAATTGTAGGGAACCTTTCTATCTGATTGATCCACCGACGTAGAATGTTTAATCATTATAAACTCCTTAAAATAAATATGTCTTTTCTGTATTTAATCTTTAAATACTCCGCAATAACAAAATGAATATCATTTAAAAAAAATGGTGGACCTTAATTAGGTCAAAATTTAGTCTTAGTTTTGACAGTAAATTTTGATATTAGAATATTATGCAACTTAAATATTTAATACCATTTTTATCTATTATAATCTTTTTAAGTGGTTGTTCAGCTAGCTACAAACAACTCTCAACTATGGAGAGTAAAAACCCAAGTAGCTTTCAAGAATACTTACTCAATGAATATAAACAAAGAGCTACATTTGAGGCAGAAGAAATGCATGATTGGAATTCAGCAAAATTATATTCTGAAAAAGCTCTCAAGAGTTTGGAAACTGATGAAATATATCCAGAAGAAATTTCATATTGGAAACTGCCAGAAGAAAATATTAATGAAATAAGAATTGCATATGATAATCTTATGACAATTTATAAAGATGCAAAAAAGATTGATCCTTATAATTTAGCAAGGGCTATTTCTTCATTAGATTGTTGGTCAGAGCAGCAGGAGGAGAATTGGCAAACTTGGGATATTAATAGTTGTAAGGATGATTTCTTAAAAGCAATGCATGATATATTTGAAAAGATATCAATTGAGGAAAAAGAACAAGAAACATCAAATAAAGAAGAGAGAAATTCAAATAATGAAACAAATAATGAGGTAACAATTGTTACTAAAAATAAAAATGAAGAGTTAATGCAGATAATATATTTTGATTTTGATAAATTTAATTTATCAGAAGTGAGTAAAGAAAAAATAAAATTATTTTTGGGTAATAATAGCAGTACGATTGAAGAATATCTTGTTGTTGGTCACACTGATACCAAAGGAACAAAAAAATACAATTTATCATTATCAATTAAAAGAGCAGAAGTTGTAAAAGAAATTTTAATTAATTATGGAATACAACAAAGTAGAATAAAAATATTAGGTAAGGGCGAAGAATCTTTAGCTGTAAATACTCCAGATGATACCAAACAACCAGCAAATAGAAGGGTAGAAATAAAAAACACAAATTAACTTTTGTTTATAATTATTTTGGTATATTGAGCTTTTTTTAATGTATTCTAAAACAACAAAAAAAATAAGCATTACCGTTAAGCCGTACTATCTTGAAGATCAATCTGAACCAGAAGATCAACATTATGTATGGGCATATAAAGTCACAATTGATAACCAGGGTAATGAAAAAGTGCAGCTTGTAAATAGACACTGGAAAATTATTGATGCTAATGGCACACTTCAAGAAGTGAGAGGCAAAGGTGTTGTGGGTGAACAGCCTGTACTAAATCCTGGTGAAAAATTTGAATATACAAGTGGGACACCTTTAACTACTTCATCCGGTTTTATGGAAGGAACTTATGAGATGCAAGCTGATAACGGTAATACTTTTGATGTTGAGATTCCTCAGTTTTCTTTAGATACACCATTTGAAAATAACGAATTAAATTAATTTATAAAAAGGATGAGAGACTTTAGGTCCATATTAAATATTATAGGTTTGCTAATATGTATTGAAGCATTGGCGATGCTAATACCAATGTGCTTTGATCTTTATTATGGTAATTATGAATGGTTACAGTTTTTTTATTCTAGTCTAATCACATTTTTTATAGGAATAATTTTATATTTTTCATTTAGAAAAAAAAATATTAAGCTTGGAATTAGGCAAGCATTTTTATTAACAATTTCATCTTGGTTAGTAATATCTTTTTTTGGTGCAATTCCATTTGTGTATTCATCATCTTCACTTTCATATACAGATGCTTTTTTTGAATCTGTAAGTGGAATTACTACAACTGGTGCAACTGTTATTAATAACTTAGAAAACTTATCAGAGGGTATATTAATTTGGAGATCTCTTCTTCAATGGTTCGGAGGAATAGGAATAATTGTTCTTGCAATGGCTATTTTGCCAACTTTGCAAATAGGTGGTATGCAATTGCTACACATGGAACATGATGATCCTTATGAAAAAACAATTCCTAAAGTTAATCGATTTGTAATTGAATTATTTCTACTTTACGTATCTTTATCAATTATTTGTGCCTTTTTGTATTTTGTAAATGGAATGCAAGGTTTTGATTCAATTATTCATGCAATGACTACGATTTCAACTGGTGGATTTTCTAATTATGATGAATCTTTTTTATATTTTAATTCATTTCAAATTGAGATTATAAGCGTTGTTTTTATGTTGGTTGGAAGTTTACCATTTGTCTTGTATCTGCAATTTTTACATAATCAAAAAAAATTGATTTTTAAAGATGATCAAATAAAATTATTCTTTCTAATTTTATTTATAATTATTTTGTTAACGACAATTTGGCTAACTACTAATCAATCTATAGATACAATTTCTGCTTTTAGAATTTCTTTATTTAATATTACATCAATTTTAACTGGCACCGGCTATACTAGTAGTAACTTTTCTAGTTGGGGAAGTTTTGGCATTGTAATAATGATGATAATTATGTTTATTGGTGGGTGTGCAGGATCAACCACAGGAGGAATTAAAATATTTAGATTGCAAATACTTTTTAGAGGAGCAATTACCCAAATAAGGAAACTGACTCAACCTCATGCAGTATTGATGATGAGATTTAATGGGAAATCAGTCAATGAAAACACTTATAACTCTATTATGGGCTTTTTCTTTATGTATATATTTTTATTTATTTTATCAGCAGTAAGTTTAAGTTTATTCAATTTAGATTTTTTAACTGCTTTCTCAGCAGCTGCTTCTGCAATTTCAAATGTTGGCCCTGGTTTAGGTGAAATGATAGGACCTAGTGGAAATTATTTTTTATTAGACAATGGCGCCAAATGGATTTTATCCCTTACTATGATTATCGGAAGACTGGAAATTTTTACAGTATTAGTTTTATTATCAATGAATTTTTGGAGAAGCTAAATAGTTAGATAATTTCCCATATAAATTGACAGTTGGTTTTTTGTTTCATTAATATAATCATTCATGGTTTGAAATAATAAGTCATTAATAATTATTTCAGTTTCATTTAAAGAAATATATTTTTGAGATGTTGTAGATCTTGAGGTTTCTACAGTTGTATTTGCTTTTAGAAAACCACTGTTATCATAAAGTTCATACTCAACTAAAAAAAATAATTCATATTTATATATAGTTTTTTCTTCATATTTTTTTGCATCAACATTCTCAATTTCATTTTTTGTAATAGAAGCATCTAAAATATTAATAACTAATTTATTTTCATTTCCAATTTTTAATATGTTTTTGTTATGCCATTCCACAATTACATTAATTGGTGATTTTTGGATTTGTTCTTCAATATTATTTTGAGAAAAAACAGAATTATATTTTTTATTAACTTCAATATTTTTTGAATAAATTGAAATAGTATCAAGATTTGAAGTATCAATTTCTATTGGTCTTAATATTTCAACTGGTTGACATGATAGCACCAAAAATAAAATTAAGGTAAAACTACTTTTTAAGTACATAAATTAATATAGCTTGTTGAATGTACATTCTATTTTTTGCTTGCATTAATACAACAGAATTTTTTCCATCGAGAACTTCTGATGTCACTTCTTGTCCTCTTTTTGCAGGTAAGCAGTGCATAAATATTACATTATTTTTAGCATTGCTAATAATTTTTTTATCTACAGTATAATTTTTGAAATATTTTTTTTTATTTTTATTTTTTTCACCCATAGAAACCCAAACATCAGTCATTATACAATTTGAATTTTTTGTACCTAATATAGGATCAAAAAAATGGTTTAAATTTTTATTTTTGTATTGTTGAAACTCTTTTTTATAATTTTTAAAAATTTCTTTTGGAATGATTAAATTTAGTTTGAAATTATAAATATTTTGCAGATGAATAAGAGAGCGTAAGACATTATTATAATCACCTATCCAAGCAATATTAGCATTTTTTATACTTTTAAGATGCTCTTGTAGAGTTAAAAAATCACCAAGTATTTGGCATGGATGACTATATTCAGTTAAACCATTTATAATCGGCAAAATATTTTCTTTGCTTAAATTTACTATTTGTTTGTGATTATTATTTCTTATCATTATACAATCAATATATTGACTTAATACATTAAGAACATCTTCGACTTTTTCTCTTTTATTATCAAAGCCAATATCTTTACTTTGCAATTCTAAAACAGAACCTCCTAATTTTTGCATTCCAACATTAAAACTTAATCTGGTTCTTAGTGATTGTTTTTCGAAAATTAAACCGAGAGTTTTATCTTTGCAAGATAAAGAATATTTTTTTGGGTTTTTTTTTATTTTTTTAGCAAGATAAATTATTTCATCAATTTCTTTTTTTTTAAAACTATTAATATCAATAAAATGCTTCATCTTGATAATTCTTTTAAACTTTTTTTAATTATTGTTAATGATTTATCAATCTCTTTATAAGATACAATAAGTGGTGGGGCTAATCTTACTGTATTATCTGCAGCAGGTACATTTAGTAATTTATTTTTTTTAAGTTGTTCAGAAAAATCTATATTGCTAATATTTGTTTTAATTCCCAATAAAAGTCCTGCACCTCTAACCTCTGAAATAATATTTGATGAATTCTCTAATTTTTTTAAATTTTTCCAGAAATATCTTGCTGTTTTATCAACTTTTGTAAGAAATGTTTTATTAGAGATAATTTTTAAGACTTCTAAACCTACACTCATGGCTAACGGATTACCGCCATAAGTTGATCCATGACTGCCTTTAGTCATTGCAACACATGCTTTGTTTGTTGACATACAAGCACCAAGTGGAAAACCCGATCCAATACCTTTTGCCACAGACATAATATCAGGTTTTATTTTTGCCCATTCATGTGAAAATAATTTACCTGATCTTCCAAATCCACACTGAACCTCATCGAAAAAAAGTAAGATTTTCTTTTCGTTACAGATTTTTCTTAGTAATTTTAAAAAACTTAGATTGGCAGGACGAACACCCCCTTCTCCTTGAATTGGTTCAATAATAATACCAGCTGTTTTTTTATTTATTGCCGATATTAATTTTTTTTCATTATTAAATTCGATTTGTTTAAATCCTTTAAGCATAGGTCCAAAACCATTGGAGTATTTTTTGTTTTTTTGTGCAGAAAGTGCTCCATAAGTTCTTCCATGAAAAGCGCCATCAAAAGTAATAATCTCTGTTTTGTTAGTCTTGTAATATGAATGATATCCTCTTATTATTTTAATTCCACATTCAATAGATTCAGCTCCTGAATTAGTAAAAAAAACTTTGTTTGCAAAAGAATTTTTACATAGTAATTTTGCAAATTGTTCCTGTTTTTTAATTTTATATAAGTTTGAAACATGCCAGAGTTGTTTCGATTGCTTATTAAGCGCCTCTATAAGCTTAGGATGACAATGACCAAGAGAATTTACAGCTATTCCACTTGCAAAATCTAAATATTTTGTATTTTGACTAGAGTATAAATAACATCCTTTGCCTTTTGCAAATTCAAGAGATTTGTTCCCATAAGTTGGCATCACGTTTGATAAAAGTTTATTAACCATATTTAAAATTTAATTTTATATCCTTTGCGAAACATAAAATAGCATAATAAAATTAATATAATATTAATAATTATTAAGAAGATTGATCCTTGGATTAATGAGCTATCAGAAATTCCCGTAAAAGCATATCTGAAACCATCAATATTATAGAAGAATGGATTGAATGAGGAAACTGTCTGCCAAAACTCTGGAAGTCTCGAAATTGAATAAAATGTTCCAGACAAAAAAGTAAGAGGTAAAACTATAAAATTAGTTATACCTTGTTGTTGATCCCATTTGTCTGCCCATATACCAACAATTGTTCCCAAAGTTCCCATCATTGTACACCCCATTAATGTAAAAAATAGTAAAGCAGTGTAAGAGTGAACGGTTAAAGGAACAAATATCATAACCCCCAAAGTAGTAGCTATACCGCAAACAATGCCTCTACAAACAGAACCAATAATAAAACCAAATGCTAGTTCAAAATTATTTAATGGAGCCATTAATATGTCTACAATATTTCCTTGAAATTTTGATTGACCAATACTTGATGCGGAATTAGCGAAAGCGTTTTGCAACATAGTCATCATTATTAGACCGGGTGCAATGAAATAAGGAAGATCAATACCATTTATAGAATTTACAGATCTACCTAGAGCTAAACTAAAAACAGCTAAAAATAATAAAGAGCTAATAGCTGGTCCAATCACAGTTTGTATTCCAACTTTTAAGAACCTAAAGACTTCTTTTTTTACTAATGTAAGAAAACAAAGATAATTATAGTAAATCATATTAGGAGTTTTCTTTTAATATATTTAAATTATTTGTATATTAATTTAGTGGACGAAAAAAAACTCTTAAAATATGCCGTTGATTACTTAAGCAAGTACGATTCCTCAAAGAATAATTTAGTTAGTGTGCTTAAAAGAAAAATTTTAAGATTAAATTTAACAAATTTTGAGAAAAAAAAACTCATTGATATTATTGAAAGTATAATTTTAAAATTAGAAAAAAATAAACTTATTGATGATGATAGATATAGCTCAACAAAAATTCATTCTTTATCAAATTCTGGAAAATCTAAAAATTTTATTTTCAATTACTTGACTAAAAAAGGAGTGAGTAGATCTCAAATTCAAAATAATTTGAACTTAATGATGCAAGATAACGATAATTGGGAATTAGAGTCAGCAAAAATATTTGCTAAAAAAAAGAAATTGTTGGAAAAAAATGAAAGTTATGAAAAAAAATTAGCAAAAATGGCAAGAGCTGGTTTTAGCTATGACATATGTAAGAAAATATTAGGTTAGCTTTCTTTTATATGAATCTTACCTTCTAATAATCTTGCAATTTGTTTGGTTGTTTCAAATCTTTCAAATGAAATTCTGATGATTGCAGTTAAAGGTGCTGCAAGAAGAACTCCAATAAAGCCCCAAATCATGCCCCAGAATATTAATGATAAAATAATTGTAATTGGATGTAATCCAAAACTCTCACCAAATATTTTAGGTTCTACAAAATTTCCTACTATTTGATGAATAATCGTAGGTAAAATTATAATTAATACAACTAGCGTTGGATCGTTGTATTGAAGGAAAGCAATTGGTAATGGAAGTAAAACAGCAATAACAGAACCAATAACTGGAATGAAATTTAAAATAAATGTTAAGCTTCCGAAAATGAAGGCTAATTCTAGACCTAAAAACCAATAAATTAATCCTGCTGCAATGCCTGTAAAAGCTGATGTTAAAAATTTAGTAAATATATATTTTTTTACTAATCTAATAATATCATTCCATTCATCTGAAGTATTTTTAGGAGGAGTTCCTAATAATAAAAATAATGTTATAATTACAACTAAAAGAAACTTTGAAATAAAATTTGCACTATTACTTAATATAGTTCCAGCCCAATTAGTAATGGGTAACTCTGCAATTGTATTTCTAATTGTTTCTCTATCAATATCAATTTCAAATTGTTGCAGTTGTGTTATGACTGCTTCAATTAAAATGATTACTTTTTGATTATAATCATCTGCAGACTCCAAGAATGTTGCTACAGAAGAAACAATAAATGGAACTATAATTGAGAATAAAAGTACAATTAAACAAATACTTATAAAAACTGCTATAAATCTGTGTACTCGAAGATTTATAGTTTGAAAATCAATTATTGGATCAATTAATATCCTTAAAAGAAGTGCTAACACAAATGGAACCATTATTGGTTGAGAAAAATTTAGTATAAATGCAACAGCAATACTAGCTAATATAAAAAGAGAACCAGAAATTACACGATTACTTTCGTTCATTAATTTTTTGTAGATTGAGGATTAAAAATCTCAGTTTTTTCATCAGATAATTTCTCAACATAAAGTGATTGGCTTGGAAACGCAAAACCAGCCTCATTATTTTCAACAATTTCAATTATTTTTACAGCAAGATTTTCTTTAATTTTTAAAAATTCAGCCCATTCATTTGTAACTGTAAATGTTTGTACTAACATATCAATAGAGCTATCAGAAAAACTATCTATTCGAACGTAGAAACTTGCATTTTGATTTTTTGCAAAGTTATTATCTTTCTCAATTAATGTATTTATCTCATCTCTAATTTTTTTTAATTGATCAATTGTTGTTCTATACTCTAGTCCAATTAACCATCTTATACGTCTATGATGTCTTCTTGTATAATTAGTTACAGACTGCTCTGCAAATTTATAATTTGGTACCATTACTGGTGTTGAATCAAACCTTCTTACAAGTGTAGATCTAAATCCAATTTGTTCAACAACTCCTTCAACTTCTCCAGAAACTAAAATTACATCTCCTACAGTAAATCTTTTTTCCATTAATATCATAATACCGCTAATTAAATTTTTAAATAAATCTTGAGCACCAAGTGCTACAGCTACACCAAATAATCCTAATCCTGCAATTACTGGCCCTACTCTTATGCCCCACAACTCTAATATTGCGACCGACCCAAGTACAATAACAAGAATTTTTAAACCTTTAAGAGTCCAATCTACTAAAGGTTTTGAAATTTTTGACTCAAAGTTTTTTATTACAAATGAAAAAGGTATAATTAATTGATGGAGTAGCCAGAATATAAAAATTGTAATTAATGATCTGTTTAATAAATCCAAAAAATCTTGATTATTGTCAGAAACATCCAAATACGTAGAAGCTATAAAAAAGCCAATAACAACAGGGAAAAATTTTAATGGTCCATCAAGCACTTCGATTACTGCATCGTCGATTTGATTGGAAGTCCTTGAAACAATTTTAGATAATCGATTAAGAATAAATCTAGCTATAAGTCTTCTCAATAAATAAAAAAGTAGGAAAATTATCAGACTAACTATTATATCTGTAGCGTTTACGCCAAAAACACCGTTATTCCAAACATCTAAAAAAAGGTTAGTAAAGCTATTGAATGATTCCATAAGCGATATATCTATTACTTCACTAACATGAAAATTAAAATTTTACTTGTTTTTTTGATTATGCTTAACCTTAAGAATACTTTATTAGCAAATGAAACTGTGAATTTATACGATTTTTCTTTCGAAGATATTGATGGCAACCAAGTAAATTTAGAAAAATTTGTTGGTAAGCCAATTCTAATAGTAAATACAGCTTCAAGATGTGGCTTTACTCCACAATATGAGGATCTTCAAAATTTATTTCTCAACTATAGAAAAAGTGATTTAACAATAATAGCTACTACTAGCAATTCCTTCAATCAAGAATATTCAGATACTGAAGATATTAAAAAAATATGTTTAGTTAACTATGGAGTAGGTTTTGTTACTTCATCACCAATGGATGTAAAAGGAAGTAACGCTCATCCAATTTATGCTTGGATAGAAAAGGAGTATAACGAAAAACCGAAGTGGAATTTTTATAAATATCTCTTTGATAGAAATGGAGAGCTTGTAAATTCTTGGTCTTCAATGACCAAACCAGATAGTACAAAGATCACAAATTTAATAGACAATTTAATATAAAAAAAAGGGCAAATTAATTTGCCCCTTCTTATAAATATTAAAAAATAATAATTTACATCATGCCGCCCATGCCGCCCATGCCGCCCATGCCGCCCATGCCGCCGCCCATATCAGGCATTGCAGGTGCTGCAGATTTATCTTCAGGTGCATCAGCTACCATGGCTTCAGTTGTTATTAATAAACCAGCTACAGATGCTGCATCTTGTAATGCTGTTCTAACGACTTTAGTTGGGTCAATTATACCAGCATTTACCATGTTAGTATATTTATCCATCTGAGCATCATAACCAATATTGTGATCTTTACTCTCACGAATTTTACCAGCTACAACTGCTCCATCAACACCAGCATTTTCTGCAATTTGTCTTAATGGATTAAAAAGTGCTCTTCTAACAATATCAACACCAATTTTTTGATCATCATTAGAAGTCTTAACAGACTTTAGAGAATTTGTAGCGTATGCAAGAGCTGAACCTCCGCCTGGTACTATACCTTCTTCTACAGCTGCTCTTGTTGCATGCATTGCATCTTCAACTCTATCTTTTTTTTCTTTAACTTCAACTTCTGTTGCGCCTCCAACTCTGATAACTGCTACACCACCTGCTAACTTAGCAAGCCTTTCTTGAAGTTTTTCTCTATCATAGTCTGAGGTTGTTTCTTCAATTTGGGCTCTGATTTGATTACATCTGCCTTCAATGTCTTTCTTTTTACCAGCACCTTGAACGATAGTAGTATTTTCTTTATCTACAACAACGCGTTTAGCAGTACCTAGCATTTCTAGATTAACATTTTCTAACTTGATACCAAGATCTTCACTAATCACTTGGCCTCCAGTTAGAATTGCAATGTCCTCTAACATAGCTTTTCTTCTATCTCCAAAACCTGGAGCCTTAACAGCAGCTATTTTTAAACCACCTCTTAGCTTATTTACAACTAATGTTGCTAGAGCTTCACCTTCTATATCCTCAGCTATAATTAATAGCGGTTTCGTGGATTGAACAATTGATTCAAGCAAAGGTAACATAGGCTGTAAGCTTGATAGTTTTTTCTCGTGTAGAAGCACGAAACAATCACTAAGTTCAGTGATCATTTTTTCTGCATTAGTTACAAAGTATGGAGAAAGGTAACCTCTATCAAACATCATACCTTCAACAACATCAAGTTCAGTATCCAAACTTTTTGCTTCCTCTACGGTGATAACACCTTCTTTGCCAACTTTTTGCATTGCACTCGAAATCATTTTCCCAACCTCAGCATCACCATTTGATGCGATTGTTCCAACTTGAGCAACTTCCTTATCAGTTTTAATGACTTTAGATTTCTTTCTAATTTCATTCACAACAGAATCTACTGCTAAATCGACACCCCTTTTAAGGTCCATTGGATTCATTCCAGCGGCAACGGCTTTCATTCCTTCAGTTGCAATTGCTTGAGTTAATACAGTAGCGGTAGTAGTTCCGTCCCCAGCAATATCATTAGTTTTGCTAGCTACATCTCTTACCATTTGAGCTCCCATATTTTCAAATTTATCTTTTAATTCTATTTCTTTTGCAACACTTACACCATCTTTAGTAATTCTAGGTGCACCAAAAGATTTATCCATAACTACATTTCTTCCCTTTGGTCCTAATGTAACTTTTACTGCATCAGCTAGTTTGTTAACACCAGTTAACATTTTTGATCTAGCATCTGATCCAAAAAATATATTTTTTGCAGACATTTTTATCCTTTCTTAGTTTTTATTTTTTTTTCTTACCTGAGGTTATAATTCCCATTATGTCGGACTCTTTCATAATCAGAAAGTCGTCACCATTCATTTTTACTTCAGTGCCAGACCATTTTCCAAAAAGTATTTTATCTCCTTTTTTGACATCCAATGGTACCAATTTTCCTGTTTCATCTCTTGCTCCAGAACCAACTTCTAACACTTCACCTTCCATTGGTTTTTCTTGGGCAGTATCGGGGATAATGATTCCCCCTGCTGTTTTTTGATCAGAGTCAACTCTTTTAACTAGAACTCTGTCATGTAAAGGTCTAAAATTCATATTTCCTCTTTTGTTAACTAATTGAAATTAAACATTATTTTATTAGCACTCTCATTATAAGAGTGCTAGTTATTTAAGCATTATTAAAGTCTATTCAAGAAGAAAACAAAAAAAAATTCGAATTAACTAAAGTTGTGATATTTTAAAAAAATGCTGTTTTTTAGTATTTTTTTTAGAACTCTTGGTTTTTTAAGTGCATTATTAATTTTTTTAATTATTGTTAATATTTTACTTCTTTTTTCAAATGGACTAGAAAAAAAACATTTCGAAGTATCTGAGGGTATACCGAGCTCTAAAAATATTATAGCAAATATTAATTTAAATGGGCCAATTTTTAATAATAATGCTAATGTTTTAGGAAATAATCTTTATGATTACATAAATCCTGCACAGGTAAAATCATATTTAGAAGAATTAAAAGATCTAAAAATAAATATTTTAATTATAACCATTAATTCTCCCGGTGGAACCGTAAGTGCTACTGCTGAATTGGAGCAAATTATTTATGAATTTAAGAAGAGCACAAACACCAAAATTTATTTTTTTACAAATGAAATTTTAGCATCTGGAGGCTATTGGGTTGCGACAACGGCTGATAAGATATTTGCTTCTTATGGATCAATTATAGGCAGTATAGGAGTAAGTGGGCCAAGCTGGTTCTACTATAATACGCCTATTAGTTTATCTTCAGGAATCTTTGGTCAATCAATTGAAACTAAAAATGGAATAGAAGTTTTTAATCAGAATGCTGGCGAAGGTAAAGATTTGTTTAATCCTTATAGAAGGCCTAAAACTGATGAAATCAAACACTTACAAAATATTATTAATGATGTTTATAATGATTTTGTAACAAAAGTTTCAAAAAGTCGTAAAATTGAAATTTCGAATATAAAAAATGATATTGGCGCTTTAATCTATAGTACTAATCAAGCAAAAAATAATTTTTTGATTGATGATATTTTAAATTACGAAACACTCATTAAATTAATAATTAAAGAAAATAAATTTGAAGATTATAAAATTTATGAAAATAAATTTAGTAATTCCATTTTTGCAAATCTAATGGTTAAATATAAATATCAATCTAATGATAAAAACTCCTTTCAAAACATTTGCAGAAATTTGAAAACTAACATTAGCGTTGTAATTCCAGTTTATTTAAGAAATTGTTAAATTAAGTTATGTTATTTAGTTCCTGTATTTTAACAATTAGATTTTTGTAGTAGTTGCTTTGAGATAAAACATTGTTGTGAATATATTTTTTAGCTAAAGCAGAATGATTTTCAACATCCACTGTATCAGAAGTGATTTTATTATACTTAAGATCATTAATTAGAGATAAGTTTAAATATCTGTCTTCAAGAATTTTTTCGTTATCCCTAAAAGAAGGTGAAATCTCGAAAATTTCTGTCCCAGGTTTACAAAAAATAATATTTGCTAAATTAGATCCATGCGGAGCAATAATTTTTTCAGCATTTGAAAAAATTTCTATTTGCTCTTCTATTTCATACAACTGAGGGTTAATAACTCTGTAACCTTTTTCTCTTAGAAGAGTTACAACATCACCTTCATTAATAATTTTTCTATAATTAGAATCTTCTCTGGTTACATATATTTTCTTACTTTTTTCTACATTAGTATTTGGGTTTAAAAATTTTTTTAATATTTTAATCGAATCATTAATATTGAAAAACTGAGGAAACTCTGAATCTACAAAATAATAAAAATCATCGTCTAGAAAAACAAAAGTAAACTCTATTTTGAGAGATTTTAAGATACTTGATAAAAACTTTCTATATTTGATAGATGAATTTCTATGAATCGCTATTTTAATATTTGTTTTTTTATTAAAAAATATTCTTGGAAGAAATTGTATTAAATTTGAGTAGTAATTGTTTCCTGAATTAGATCCAAGAAGAAATAAATCTTTAAAACTTTTTAACGAATGTCTATTATTTGTAAAATCTTCGTAAAATTTTTTGGAATAGAAATGAGAAGTATTATTAAGTTCTCTAGAATAAAAAGTTGAAAAAGTTTTATTATTTTCTGTAATAGGAAAATAGTAAAATGAATCAGAATAAAAGTTACTCTTAAGTATATTACAATTAATTGATAAATTACTGAATTTTCCATTAACAAAATGATTTGTTATAGACTTATTTTTTTTTATTTCTGTTATGCTTAAATCGTGAATCATTTTGTTTTAACTAATATAGTTTCAAATAGATTTAAATAAAAATTTTTTTATTTTCCTGGCGCGCCTGAGAAGAGTCGAACTCCTAACCTTATGATCCGTAGTCATACGCTCTATCCAATTGAGCTACAGGCGCTTATAATATTATACACTTTATGTAAATCGTATGCTACTTTATAAAATTATTAATATGCAAATCGTAATAGTATTTATTTTAATTATAATTTTTTCTAA
Source organism: uncultured Alphaproteobacteria bacterium (assembly GCA_902628645.1). Lineage (GTDB taxonomy): Bacteria > Pseudomonadota > Alphaproteobacteria > HIMB59 > CACPNW01. Next base: position 44,370 of record CACONS010000004.1, read on the forward strand.
TGCAAGCAATGCAGATATTGGAAAAGAAACTGGTCTAGAAATTCCTAGATACGTATCTTTAAAATCTAACGATGCAAATATTCGTGTTGGTCCAAGTAAGAATTATCCCATTGAAATAAAATATATTAAAAAAAATTACCCATTAAAAATATTAGAAGAATATGAAGAATGGAGAAAAGTAGAAGATTTTAAAAAAAACATTGGATGGATTCATAAAAGTTTAATATCCGGTAATAGAACAGGTATAATTTTATCAAAAGATAACAAAAATATAAATTTAGTAAATACTTTAGGTGGTAATGTTATTGGAGAAATAGGAAAAGGAAATATTGTTAATGTAGAGAAATGTAAAACTAATTGGTGTTTAGTCTCAAAAGAAAATTTTAGAGGCTGGATACATAAAAAATATATTTGGGGAGTAAAAGAAAAAGAAATAATTAAAATTAGTTTTTTCCAAAGATTTGAGGATTTATATTGGAATAGTATTAACTTAGTAAAAAGAATACAAAAGAAAGATTAGAAATTGGCTGGGGCGGTAGGATTCGAACCTACGAATGCCGACTCCAAAAACCGGTGCCTTACCGCTTGGCGACGCCCCAAATTATGATTACTCTGTAGTATTTAGCACAAAATAAGTCAAATTCTTCAAGTGCGACATTACCATAAAAAGGAATAAAAAGTAGAAATTGTCATTCGTATTAATTCAAAATTGATTCATAACAAGGGATTTACATTCTTAAAGCTAAACCTATTTAATTTTTATGCAAAAATTACTTGCCATAATTTTATTCTTATCAACTTTTTTAGCAATTTCTCAGGTTAATGCGAATACAGAAAAATTATATGAGAAGCTTGTTAATGATTGGTCTATTATTTTCCCTGATGGGAATAGAAACGCAGCTGGTCCAAGATTCTTTAAATATATCTTAGATCAAAACTTAGAATATGAAGAATTTGTACAATTTAACAAATTATATTGTGCTGTTTCAGGCTCCCTAATTCCTCCTGATGCTCAACCAGATGAAATTTTTCTTACTAATTTTGAAAATGATGAAAAAATTTGTGGTCAATATTATAAATGTTGTTGGCCTTGTTTATGTGATGTAATGAAATATTCAGAAACAAAAAAAATAAACATTAATTTCAAAGACCAATCAAAAGATATTTATGCAATTGTTATTGATAATCCTTGTAATAAAAATGACTTTCCTGAACTTGTTAACCGAAATTATTTTTGTGAAGGTAATAAATTAAATAAAGAATATACTTACTCATTAGATAATAAACTTGTTATTGGTCTATTACATAATGCAAAAAAATGTGATGCTTACGATATAGATTATATAAAAAACGATCAATTAACTGGACCTATGTGTGAAGCTAGAAATAGCATGCCACTTGAAGAGCTAAATTTTGGTATGGGTGACATTTTTATTAAATTGGCAAATTGAAAAAAATTTAAATGAGTAAATTAATTGTTATTTTCATAATTTTATTATCTAGTATGGCTAAGGCTGAATTTTTCTCCAATATTTCAGATATAATTGAAAATAATAACGATAGATTAAGTTATGGAGTTGCAGTAACTGACTTTGATAAAGATGGAAACTATGAATTTATTGTTGCTGGTTTTGGTTACTCTAATTTAGCTCTTAACTATCAAAAAGGGAAACTGATTAATACAATTCAAGATCCCATATTTATTGATGAAGATAGGAATACTATTGGTGTGTCAGCTTGTGATATAGATCAGGATGGTTTTGAAGAAATTTATTTCTTAAATACTGATACTTATAGCGGAGAAAAAAAATACTCTGATAGATTGTTAGACAACGATAAAACAATTTTTGATTATTTTGAGTTAGAAAAAAATTTAGAAAATTTAAATTTGACTGCTGGCAGATCAGTTGTTTGTGTGGACAGAAAAGGATCAGGAAAATACGGTATATATGTAGCTAATTATGGTGGTCCTACTAGATTTTATGAAATTGAAGAAAATGAAGTTCAAGACTTAGCGCCTATTCTTGGAATTGATCAAATAACTGGAGGAAGAGCTGTTATCTCAGGACATATAGTTTCTAACAATATGGACATATTTGCAGCTAACGAGAGAGGTCCAAATTTTTTATATAAAAATATTAATGGTAATTTTAATGATATTGCGATTGAAAAAAATGTCCAAGATACTTTTCAAAATGGTCGAGGCACAGCATTAACAGATTTTTTATATAGAGGAGAGCTTGATATTATCACTAGTAACTGGGAAGGTTATCATCGTATTTTTGTTAAACAAAAAAAATCTTTTCTTGATATGTCTTCGCTAGAATTTAGATCGCCAAGTAGAATACGAACAGTTATATCTGCGGATTTTGATAATGATGGTTATGATGAGATTTTTCTAAATAATATAGGTCAACCAAATAAACTCTTTCGTATTCTTGATGATGGAGTTTTAGAAGAAATTAAATTAGATGAAGCCCTTGAAACTCAAGGTTTAGGAACTGGTGCTGCAGTTTCTGATATTGATAATGATGGAATTTTAGAATTATTAATTTCTCACGGTGAATCTGGAGCTCAGCCACTCAGTTTATTTAAGGCAAATGTATCAAATACAAATTATATTAGAATTAAACCTCTAAATACTTTTGGTGCTCCAGCTAGAGGTGCAACTGTTACTTTACATACAAATTTAAGAAATCATGCTAAGACTATTGATGCTGGCTCTGGATATTTATGTCAAATGGAACCAGTAGCACATTACGGTTTACGTGAAGGCGAAGTAGTTAAAAATATATCGATTAAATGGACTAATGGTACAATTGATAGTTATGAAATTAATGATATAAATATTACTTTAGAATATAAACAAGAATTATAAATTAAATGACTGTTGCCGAAACATTAAAAAAACCAGCGCCTCGTTTTCACTGGAAATGTAAACACACATGGAGAAGAAGTGCTAAAAATACACTTTGGTGTTTACTAGGCTGTTCAATTGGTGATTTTGGAACTATCTTATATTTTCAATTAAATGCAATTAATTGGCCAACTTTATCGATTATGATTTTAGCTATTATAAACGGTTTAATCACTAGTATTATTTTAGAAACTATAATTTTGTCTAGACAAATGACAATTAAGATCGCTTTTCAAACAGCTTTAACTATGAGTTTTATTTCTATGTTGGCTATGGAAATTGCAATGAACTCTGCAGATTGGCTAATTTTAGGAGAAGCAAAACTTGTGTGGTGGATAGTACCAATAATGCTTATTGTTGGCTTTTTGACTCCATGGCCATACAATTATTATAGGTTGAAAAAATACAATATTGCCTGCCACTAAAGAAAAAATTATTATTTTAGCCTATAAAACTCGATTTTTTTCAAGAAACTTTACCCTTGGTATTGAAAAATAATTGATTAAACATAATTGAATTTTATGATTAGAATATTTTTATTTACACTATTATTTAGTACAAGCGTGTTTGCTGCAGCAACAAAATCAAGTGATGATACAAGTGCTTCAGCGTCCGATCAAATTCAAAATCTTTATGATAAAGCATATGATTTAGTCTATGCTAAAGAATTTGATAAATCACTAAAACTTCTTAAAAAAATTGCTAAAAGAAATGATTTAGGTAACATGAAAGCAGATGTATACAATTTACTTGGCTTTAGTTATCGTAAAAATGACAATCCAGATTTAGATAAAGCTTTTGAGTCATATAAAATAGCATTAGAAGCTAACCCAGAACATGCTGGTGCACATGAATATTTAGGTGAATTGTATATCAAAATGGGTAAAAAATCCATGGCTGAAGAAATGCTTGCAAAACTTGAAATAATTGCAGGTACAGGTTCAGATGAATACAAAAAACTTAAGAAAGCAATCGCAAATTCATAATTAGATTTATTATAATTTATTCAATTAAGCCCTTTATATAAGGGCTTTTTTATTTTTTATTTGAAAGAATAATATTACTAACTACATACTTAATATGTCTAATGTTGTAGATCTAATATCAAGAATTTTTCTATCTCTTGTATTTCTCGTAAACGGTTATTCTAAAATAACTAACATTGATGGTACTATAGGTTGGATGGAGATGTATGGACTTCCTGGAATCTTTATTTATCCAGCAATTATTTTAGAACTTGTAGCACCAATTTTGCTAATAATTGGTTACTACGTAAGATTGTCTTCTGTTGCACTAGGATTATTTTGTTTAGCAACCGCAGTAATATTTTTAAATGATTTTGCTGATCCAATGACACTTACAAATTTTCTAAAAAATATAGCACTTGCCGGTGGCTTTTTTATTTTAGCAATTAATGGTCCAAAAGAATTTAGTTTAGATCATCGTATATCTAAGTAATCAACATTGATCATTTTTATTACCAATACATTAATCGCTTTTTTGATTGGATCCATGATTTTTTTCTCAGCAGTTGTGTCTCCGTCGGTTTTTGCCTCACTTAATAGTAAAGGAAGTAGCAGATTTTTAAGAACAATTTTTCCTAGAATGTTTTTATTTGGATTTGTTATTTCTTTAATAGCTTTGATCCTAACAATTTTATCAAATAATTTATTTAATTCAATTGTATTAATAATTATTGGTTTATCATTTCTTATAAATAGAAATTATTTAACACCACTAATCAACAACTTTAGAGATCAAGAATTAGAAGGTGACTCAAAAGCGGCTAAAAATTTTAAGATAATGCATCTTATGTCTGTTTTACTTTTTATGATTAACTTTTTCTTATTAATTTTAGTAATTGTACTAAATTATATTAATCATAATTTATAAACTTTATCTTCCCCCACTGGAAATATGTTTTTATTTTTTCCTAAGAGATTTTTTATTGGATCTTGATCAATATTTAAACCACCTGTTAAGACACCAAAACTTGGTAAAATAAAAATTTTATTATTATGAACAAATGTTGATTTGTATATTGATTTTCCTCTATGTGTGATTTTTACTTTTGGATGAAAATGACCACAGATTTGATACTTTGATGTTTTTATTGGTATATGACTAAAAATAATTTCATCAATTGTATAATCTAATACTTTTTGTAATCCACTAATCTCAATTTGATAGTCATGATTTCCCTTAATCCAAATAAAATCTAATTCTTTGGCATATTCAATAAAATTAATATGATCTTTTGTTTCTAAACTTTTTATTGAAAATAAATCATGGATTAGATCACCGACAATAATCAATTTAGTAGGTTTAAACTCATTTATGCAATCAAATAATCTATTTAATGTTTCTTTAGTATCATAGGGAGGTAGAAATTGTTTGTGTCTAGCAAAACTAACTGATTTACCTAAATGAAGATCTGCAACTATTATTGTATTTAATCTTTTCCAAAATAAAATTTTGCTTGGATAGGCAAAAAAATCTTCGTTAGCAAATTTAATTAATTGACTTGACATTAGCTTCTTCTAAGATTTCTTTTTCTAGATCTTCTAGAATATATTCATCAGTGTCTTTTTTAGAGAGATTTTCTCTATTTATTTCTAATATGATTGGAACAGCTAATGGTGAAATTGTTTTTAATTTTTTTAAGATAATTTTATTATTATCAATCATTAATATTTTACACAGTCTATCGTAATCAATCATATTTTTTTTAGCATCATCATATGAAGATTTTAAAAGAATATGATCTGGTTCATTTTTCTTCAGAACAGTATAAATAAGGTCTGAACTAAATAATACCTGCTTACCTGTTTTGATCATTCCCGGTAGTCTTCTCTCAATCAAGCATGAAATAATAGCATTATCACGAAATAATCTTTTAACTATCGATGTTTCTTCTAAATAATTATCAAGATGGTTGTTAATTAATTTAATATTTAACAGTTTTTTAATGTCTTTTGCTTCATTTAAAGACCATAAAACAATTGCATAATCGTTTGCAACAAAACCTAATGGTTTGTAATTAAGTTCTTTCATTCCACGAAGAAGAAGAAAGCCTAATGTCTGATTAGAATGCCATCCTGCAAAAGTATAAATAACAGAGTAATAATTTTTTTTTCGGGGAAATTGCTCAATTAAAAATTCATCTTTTTTTGGAAGGAGAGAAAATGATTCTTGTCTATAAAGCCATTCTTTTATTTGATGAGGGTATTTTTTCCAATTATGCTTTGATGAAATTAGTTTGCGAACAGATTTAGCTAAATTTGTTGATAGTGGCATTCTGCCTCCAGAGTATGAAGGAATTTTAGATATTTGAGATTTACTTTTTTTGACATGGACTAAATTATTTTTCATAGATTGGAATTCAAGAACCTGCCCTGCAAAAATAAAAGAGTCACCTTGTGATAAATTTTGAATAAAAATTTCTTCAATATTACCAAGTGTTTTTGAACCCAATTTAATTTTTAACATTGGATTTTCAATAATAGTTCCAACATTCATGCGGTATTTTCTTGTTTCTCTTTTATGTACTAATCGATAAATATTTTTGTTATCTCTTTCTTGTTGGATCCTCTTAAATTGATCATAATTTTTTAAGACATAACCCCCATCTTGGATTAAATCTACAAGGTGAATAAAATCTTTTTTTAGTAAATTATTATAAGGGTAAGCATTCTTTATCTCTCTATACAATTCATTAATGTTAAAGTTACTTGAGCAAGCTGTTGCAAATATATGTTGTGCAACTACATCCAGACTGCCTTCTTTCAATTCTATCTTGTCTAAATTACCTTTATTTATTTCTTCTATTGCAGCTTGGGACTCAATGAATTCAAAGCGATTAGTTGGAACAAGCACAGCTTTTGAGGGCGTATCAATATTATGATTTGAACGACCTACTCTTTGCAACAGTCTATTAATACCTTTCGGAGCTCCCACTTGAATTATTTTTTCTACATCGCCATAATCTAATCCAAGTTCTAATGATGAAGTAGCAACTACACAATCAACAAGCCCGCTACTCAGATTTTTTTCAACCTTTAGTCGTAGGTTTTGTTCAAGTGAACCATGATGAACAGCTATCTTTAATTTTTTATTATTGATAAGCCATAGATTTTTAAACATGTATTCTGCTTGAGCGCGCGTATTTACAAAAATAATTGTTAATTTTGCTTTAAGTATCTCTTTATAGATTTCTTTAATCGCATATGTCGCCATATGACCAGACCACGGAATACGTTCTTTTGATTTAAGTATTTTTATATTTGGGATATTTGAATGTTCTAACGAAATGATCTTTGCTTTTTTGCGGCATAGCCATTTTTTTGCATCTTGTTTATTTTTTAAAGTTGCTGATAGGCCTATTCTTTGTAATGCAGGTGAATAGGATTGAAGTCTTTCAATATTTAAACTGAGCAAATCAGCTCTTTTATTATCAAGAAAAGTATGGATCTCATCAACAATAATAAATTTTAAATTTTGAAAATAAATTTTTGCATTTTCGTAAGAATTTAATAATGCAAGTGACTCTGGAGTTGTTATAAGAATATTTGGAGGTTTTTGTTTTTGTTTTTGTTTTTTATAGGCTGATGTATCCCCAGTTCTAACTTGAAACGTAATTTTTAAATCTAAATCTTTAATAGGTTTTTCTAAGTTACGAACAATATCATTAGCTAAAGATTTTAGAGGTGATATGTATAAAGTATGAAGGCCTTTAAATTTTTTGATTTTTAATAAATCTTCTATAGGATTAATAAATCCTGTTAAAGTTTTACCTGCTCCGGTGGGAGCAAATACAACCACATCTGATCCACTTTTTATTGACTTGAATGCATCTATTTGATGCGGAAACCAACTCCATTTTTTTTTCTTCATCCACTTGTTTAAAGGGTGTAATAAAAGGGGATTTGAATTATTTATATTCATATGGATTTCATTAATCATCAGTTATTTATCAAAGATATAAATGTACATATAGATCCAATATTTCCTAAAAAAACAGCTATTATTACACATGGTCATGCAGATCATGCTCGATTTGGCCATGATCACGTTATTGCTACTAGGCAAACAATAGAAATTATGAAAATTCGCTACGGTGATAATTGCGCAAAGAAATTTACTTCACTTAAGTATGGTCAAAAATATTCAATTAAAAACTATGATTTTACTCTCTATCCTGCAGGACATATTTTAGGGAGTGCTCAAGTTTTAATTGAAAAAGATGATCATCGTCTAGTGATAACAGGTGATTATAAAGTAGGAAAAGACGAAACATGTAAAAATTTTAAACTGGTTAAATGTGATACATTAATTACTGAAGCAACATTTGGCTTACCTATATTTCAACATCCAAATCCAAAAGATGAAATTCAAAAACTTATCCAATCCGTAAAAATAAATAAAAACAATTGTCACATTGTTGGTGCATATGCACTTGGTAAAGCACAAAGAGTAATGAATCTTTTACGCCAACAGAATTATAATGAGACTATTTATATCCATGGATCTCTAGAAAAATTGTGTCAATATTATTCAAAAGAAAAAATTAATATTGGGAAGTTTGAAAAAGTTTCTTCAAAAGATAAAAATTTTTATGAAGGCAAAATTATTATTGCCCCTCCTTCGGCATTAAAAGATCGTTGGTCAAGACGATTTCCTAATCCTATTATTTGCATGGCAAGTGGATGGATGACAGTTAAGCAAAGAGCAAAACAGCAAGGTATTGAACTTCCATTGGTTATTAGTGATCATAGTGATTGGAATGAATTATTAGATACAATTAAGAAATCAAAAGCAAAAAATATACTAATTACACATGGCCAAGAAGACGCATTGGTATATTATTGTAAGAAACAAAATCTTTTATCAAAACCACTTTCAATACAGGGAAGAAGTGATGAGGAAATAGAATGAAAAAATTTTCCTCCTTACTTCACAATTTGATTCTAACACCAAGTCGAAATACTAAAATTAAATTACTACAAGATTATTTCAAAACACTAGATACTAACCGCGCGTATGCGCTTGCAATTTTATCTGATCAACTTTCATTTCAATTTATTAAAGCATCCAAACTTAGAGAGCTTGTATATAAACAAGTGGATCAACATTTATTTGATTTTTCTTATGACTATGTTGGGGATTTAGCAGAAACAATATCATTGATTTGGCCTACAAAAAAAGAGGGTAAACAACAAAATTTATCTACTTTAATAGAAAATATCAAAAAAATTAAAAAGTCTGACATCAATAAAGAGTTTAGTACAATTTTGAGTGAGTTATCAAATAATGAACGATGGACATTGATTAAGATTTGTACGGGTGGATTGAGAATTGGGGTTTCTGAGAGATTAGTAAAAACTGCCTTAGCTGACCTGTATAATAAATCTTTAAATGAGATTGAAGAAATTTGGCATGGTCTGGAATTTCCATATAAAAATTTATTTCAATGGTTAAAAAATGAAACATCAAAACCAAAAATTGATTTTAAAAAATTGTTTCATCCCATGATGCTGGCTAATCCTATTGATGAAGAAAAGGATTTTAAAAAATTAAATCCAAGTCACTTTCAGGCAGAATATAAATGGGATGGAATTAGGGTTCAACTTATGATTTCATCTAAAAGTGTTTCTCTGTATTCAAGAACGGGTGATAATATATCATCTGCTTTCCCAGAAATAATTGAAACTACCGCAGGTGATGCTGTTATTGATGGCGAATTACTTGTAGGAAGAAAATTTAAACCGTCTGGCTTTAATGATTTACAACAAAGATTAAATAGAAAGAAAGCATCTAAAGATCTTCAAGAAAAATTTCCAATTTTCATTCGCGCTTACGATATTCTCTTTTATAAAGGAAAAGATCTTAGGAAATTTCCTCTATTTGAGAGAAGAAAATATTTAGAAAAATTTCAAAAAGAAAACAACAATAATCAAATTGATTTATCTTCGATAATAAAATTCAAAACATGGCAAGAGTTAATAAAATATAAAAATAATTTTCATGATGATTTAAATGAAGGAGTCATGATTAAGCTTAAAAATAGTGAATATCTTCCAGGGAGAAAAAGGGGGTATTGGTATAAATGGAAAAAAAATCCAAAACTAGTTGATGCTATTTTAATGTACGCTCAACGAGGACATGGTAAAAGATCATCTTATTATTCAGATTTTACATTTGGCGTTTGGAAAGAAAATGAACTTGTTCCGATAGGAAAAGCTTATTCTGGTTACACTGACAAAGAGCTTTTAGTTTTAGATAAATTTATAAGAAATAATACTATAAATAAATTTGGCCCTGTAAGAGAGGTAAAAAAAGAAATTATATTAGAGGTAGCTTTTGATGATGTATTTCCAAGTACTAGGCACAAATCAGGAGTAGCGATGAGATTCCCAAGAATACACCGTATTCGGTGGGATAAACCAGTTAAAGAGGTATTAACTATTAACGAGTTTAAAAAAGAATTTAAGCTGAGTTAAAAAGGCATTATCAAAATATTGAATTAAATAATAAATATAGTAAAAAAATAAATAACATGATTAAAGAAGAAAATTTTGGATTTAGAGATAAAAGAGGTCACTTCGTACCAAAAGAAGCGGCTGATAAAAATCCTATCTGGATACTTCCTTTTAACTTCAAAAAAATTTTAGATTGGTTCATCTTTTCATATATTTTTTCTTGGAATCTTGTTTATCTAGCTGTTGCTTTTATTGCTTACTATTTTTTTACTCCAGCCCTTTCAGAAATGAAGAATCTTTCTCCCGGCTGGATTTCGGAAATTTTAATAAGGAATTATGTTATAGGCACAATTTTTTTTAGCTTGATACATATTCCTCTTTACGTAAAAAAGTCTCAAGGAATTAAATTTAAATTTAATCCAAATTGGCCAGAAAAAATTCAAAAAATGTTTACATTTAATAAACAAATATTTGATAATTTGTTTTGGAGTTTATTTTGGGGAGTTCCTATTTGGACTGCTTACGAGGTTTTATCTTTTTGGTTTTATGCCTCTGGTTTAGTGCCATTTATTCAATTTAGTGAAGCGCCAATTTATTTCTTTATTATTCTTTTATTAATTCCAGCATTTAGAGATGCTCACTTTTATTTAATTCACAGATTTTTGCATTTTAAATTTATGTACAAAATTGCTCACTCAGTACATCATCGAAATATCAATCCTGGACCTTGGTCTAGTTTATCAATGCACCCTATTGAACACTTGCTCTACTTTTCTGGGGTTATAGTTCATTGGATTATTCTCTCTCATCCATTGCATTCTACGTACCATTTATTCCATGCAGGGCTTGGATCTGCAAACGGTCACATAGGTTTTAAGCAAATGATGATTAATGATAAAAAAGCAATAGACCTAAGTAATTATAATCATTATCTTCACCATAAATATTTTGAAGTAAATTATGGAAATCTCATGATTCCCTTCGATCAATGGTTTGGAACTTACCATGATGGATCTAAAGAAATGCATGAAAAAATGCGAAAAAGAATGAATATTAAAAAATAATATTATCCAATAATTTCAATAAGTTAATAATAATAAAATTAAGTAAATTTTTACTTATTTTATGCCTTGTCTATATCTTTACATTATGTTTATATGCCAAATATATGCTAGCTAATAGCGTATTTTATAAAAGGGAGGAAAAATGAAAAAACTATATGTGGTTATAGTTGCAGTGTTAGCTCATCTGATGTTCATTTCATCAGCTTCAGCTCAACCTACAAACAGTAACCAATTATCCGATCCTCGTGTTAGACAAGCTTTATGTATGGCTATCGACATGAAAACAATCGGTGAAACCTTATTTGAAGATCAAATTATAATGGCGGATAGTTTATTGCCAAATGGTCCAATGAAGTCTCCAAATCTACCTGACCTCAGTTACAATCCTGAAAAGGCTCGTCAACTGTTAGCAGAAGCAAATTGGGACTCAAATAGAGAACTTGATATGGTTTTCTATTATGGAGATCAGCTGACTGCTGACTTCATGGCAGCAATTCAAGCATACTTTGCTGATGTTGGGGTAAAAATGTCTTACCGTCTATTACAAGGTGATGTTGGTGCACAACTTAACTCAGTTCCTGAGGATGGTGTGAACGGACCAGCTGCTGTTGACTATGACTTAGGTTATGGTGCGCGTGCAGCAATTGCTATGCAAGAGTATTACAATACTTTTAAAACAGGTCTAAACCCACAAACTCCTGGTGATCCAAAAATGGATGCACTAATTGAAAAAATCAATTCAAGTGCAGATCCAGAAGTTCTAAAACCTGCTTTCTTTGAGATACAAGAATATCAAATGGAAAAAGTTAACATTTGTCCATTATACTATCAAAAATTATTCATCTATGAGAGTAATAAAGTTGATAGAAATGGTGGTGCATATGGTAACGCTCAGTATAACTATAACTGGGGAATTACTGATTGGAACGTAAGTGGTGGTACTTTACAAACTAACACTGGTCCAGTTGAATTCTTTGAACAACCTTGGTACAACCTTGGTTTATGGATACACAACAAAGTTGTATTCGATAGACTATTAGTTGCTGATGGTGCGTTACAACCAGTTGGATGTTCAGCTTGTGAAAGCTATGAATTAGCTGCTGATGGTTTAAGTTTAACATTTAAACTAAAAGATGGTCTTACTTTCCATGATGGAAACGATGTGACTGTTGAGGATGTGGCATGGAGTATTCGTACTGCTATGAAAGCGCCTCAAATGCACGCTCTAATTGGAAACACAGTTGGATCAATCAAAGGTGCTGACGCATTTAAAGATGGCTCAACTGATGATGTTTCTGGTATTAAATACAATATTGCAGATAGAGTTATTTCGTTAGAATTAACAAAAATTGATCCTAACATCTTAACTACGTTCACTCAATTTGCTATTTTACCTAAGCACTTATTAGGTGATGTTGATCCTTTGAAATTCCAACAAAGTGATTTCTGGCAAATGCCAATAGGATCTGGAGCATTCAAAATTACTGAAGTTAAAATGAACGACTTTGCGAAGTTCGAACCTTTTGACGGCTATCATGGCGGTAAAGCTGGTTTTGATATCATTGCTTACCCAAGTTATGATGGTGATGGTAACTTAATTAAAAATGCTGCTGCAGGAAAAATGGACTACGGATTTACTAAAAACGTAGCCGATGTTGCTGCACTAGATGCTATGGACAACATGGGAACTAAAGCTGTTGATATCCCTTATACTCGTATGATGTGGATTATGCAGTATCCAAAACCATAGTTAATTTTATCATTAAAGCTGAGGCTTATGCCTCAGCTTTCTTTTTTTAATTAATAACGGAAAGTAATAGTGACAACTTATATCTTACAACGCTTATTTATTTTCTTTCCAATGCTGCTTGTCATAAGCTTTCTTGTTTACTCTGGATTAGAATTATCACCTGGTGATGCTGTTTCACATATGATCAGTCCTGAACTTGCTTCAACAATTACTGCGGAACAACTAGATGCAATGCGTGAAGCGTATGGGCTAAATCAAAGTTTTATTACAAGATATTGGATTTGGTTAACAAGCATGGTGCAAGGAGATATGGGTTACTCTATGGCTGGAGGTGTTGCAATTTCTGAAATCATGGCAAAAACAGTTCCTGCAACATTAGAGTTATCAATGGTTGCACTTTTTTTTTCAACTATTTTAGGATGTTCTTTAGGAGTTATTAGTGCTCTAAAAAGAGGTTCTGGAACTGATAATTCACTTACAGTTGCTGGAATGGCCGGTGTATCAATTCCTGAATTTTTTTTTGGACTAGTCGCTATTCTTTTATTTGCCATAGAATTAAAATGGCTTCCTGTTGGAGGTAGATTACTACCGCATTATGAAACACTTTGGGATAGAATTCCAAACATAGTTCTCCCTTCTTTAGTTTTAGCATTAATGATGACAGCTGGAGCTATGCGTTATGCTCGTTCATCAATGCTAGATGTTCTTGCAAGAGAATTTATTACAACAGCTAGATCAAAAGGTATGCCTGAATGGAGAGTGAATATACTACATGGATTTAGAGTAGCATTAACACCAGTTGTAGTTCTAATTGGCTTTCGTTTACCTTTACTTATTGGTGGATCAACTATTATTGAGCAGGTTTATCAGTGGCCTGGAATAGGAAGTATGTTTATTCGATCTGTTCGAGCATCAGATTATCCATTAGTTATGACAATATCATTAATGTATGTATTTGTTGTTCTTACAGCAAGTTTAGTTATTGATGTGTTAACTGCTTTGATCGATCCAAGGGTTAGATTGGGTAAAGAATAATGGCAAAATCATCTTTAGATAAAAAGTTTGATCAAATAAGAAAACGTGAGGAAGAAAAAACATTTTCTACAAAAAAAAGAAGCAGGATAGTTAGTAAATTTTTAAACAATCGGTTGGCAGTAATAGGTCTTATTATTTTTACTATAATTATTTTAGCCTCAATTTTTGCACCACTGCTATCTCCATATGATCCAATGCGAGTAGATTTACGTTCTATGAGGCAACCACCATCATTTGCTCACTGGTTTGGTACAGATAGTACAGGGAGAGATGTGTTTACCAGGGTCTTGTTTGGAGGCAGAGTTTCAATATTTATTGGCTTAGGAAGTGCTATTCTTTCAGCTGTAGTAGGAATAGCCGTTGGTTGTTATGCGGGATATAAAGGTGGTTGGATTGACGTTATCGCTCTCAGAATTTCTGAAATATTTATGTCGTTTCCTCAAATTATTTTAGTTTTACTACTCGTATCTATAACTGGACAAAGTTTATTTAATCTTATGGCTATTTTTATTCTTACTGGATGGGGCGGTATGTATAGGCTTGCTAGAGCAAGAATGCTGTCTTTACGAGAAGAAGAATATGTTCAAGCACTAAGGAGTTTTGGCTTATCAACTTTTACCATATGTTACAAACATATGCTGCCAAATGCGTTAAGCCCCATAATGGTTAACATTACCCTTTCAACAGCAATGTTTATTTTAACAGAGGCTGGTTTAAGTTTTCTTGGTTTAGGAGTACCACTAAATATTCCAACTTGGGGAAATATTTTAAATGTTGCTCAAGATATTTTAGTTTTACAAAATTATTGGTGGATGTGGGGTCCAGTTGGTATTGTAATTTCAGTTTTTGTTCTTTGTGTTAATTTTATAGGGGATGGTCTAAGAGATTCAACAGATCCATCTCAGCAAGGTTAGTTATGGAAAGCAAAGATAATATTGCCTTATCGGTAAGAGATCTAAAAACTTTTTTTTATACTAACAATAGATGTAATAAAGCTGTTAATGGCGTTTCATTCGATGTCGAAAAGGGTAAAACACTATGTATTGTAGGTGAAAGTGGATGCGGTAAGAGTGTTACTGCTGCAACAATTATGCAACTACTTCCAACGTTATCAAGAATTGAGGAAGGGGAAATTAAATTTCGTAAAAATGACGAAATCATCAACATTGAAAAATTAGAAAAAAATGGAAAGGAAATGAGAGAAATAAGGGGATCAGATATTGCTATGATTTTTCAGGATCCAATGACTGCTCTTAACCCAGTTTATACAGTTGGTTTCCAAATTAGTGAGAATCTAAAATATCATACTAATCTTAATCGAAAACAAATAAGAGAAAAATGTATTTCTCTTTTAAGTGATATGGGAATCCCTCTTCCTGAAAAAAGAGTTGACGAGTATCCCCATAGTTATTCGGGTGGAATGAGACAAAGAGCTATGATTGCCATGGCAATGGCGTGTAACCCAAAAATATTAATAGCAGATGAACCAACAACAGCTCTTGACGTAACAATTCAAGCACAAATTTTTGAGTTAATGGATAAATTAAAAAAAGAAAATGATACTGCCATTATTCTTATTACGCATGACATGGGTGTTGTTGCAGAGTTAGCTGATAATGTTGCTGTGATGTACATGGGAAATATTGTTGAGGCAGGTACAGCTGATGATGTTTTAAGAAGACCAACACACCCTTATACAAAAGCACTATTAGAATCAGTTCCAGTACTTGGCAGAGGTAAAAACCAGGATATTAATCCTATTAAAGGATCTACACCAGATCCGTATAATCGTCCAATTGGATGTCAATTTGCACCTAGATGTAATTGGCAAACTGAAAGTTGCGATATCATGCCAGAAATTAGTCAAATAAATGAAACCCATCAGGTACGATGTCATAAATATGAACAATTTTTTGAGAAATATAATGAAAAAAGAAATTCTAAAATTACGTGATGTAAAAGTACACTTTCCTATTCAGGCAGGTGTCTTTAATCGTGTGGTAGGCCATGTTCTAGCTGTGGATGGTGTAGATTTAGATATTTTTAGAGGAGAAGTTTTAGGTTTAGCAGGTGAAAGTGGTTGTGGTAAGACTACTTTAGGAAAAGCAATTCTTCGTTTGGTAGAGCCAACTGGAGGAGAAGTTAAATATATTTCGAAAAATGAAGAAGAAACTGAGATTACTTCTTTGGAAAAAAAAGAAATGGATCCTTTTAGAAAAAAACTGCAAATTGTTTTTCAAGATCCACATTCATCACTCAATCCCTCATTTACAATTTTTGGTTCACTTCAAGATCCTCTGAAAAAATTTGGTGTTAAATCAAAAGAAGAAAGAAGAAAAATTATAGGTGATCTTCTAGAAGCCGTTAATATGCGAAGGGAATATATGGATCGTTATCCGCATGAATTTTCAGGAGGACAAAGACAAAGAATTGGTATTGTAAGAGCACTATGTCTAGAGCCAGAACTAATTGTTTGTGACGAAGCTGTAAGCGCTTTAGATGTTTCTATTCAAGCACAAGTTCTAAAATTATTAATGCAATTAAAGAAAGAGAAAAATCTAACCTATTTATTCATAACACACGACTTAAGCGTTACAGAATATTTATGTGATAGAATTGCAGTAATGTATTTAGGAAGAATAGTTGAATTATGTGATTCCGAGGATCTCTATCAAAATACATTACATCCATATTCTGAAGCTCTGATTTCAGCTATACCAGTTGCTGATCTTGATAAACAGACAAAAAGAATAGTTCTAGAAGGAGATGTGCCCAGTCCAGTTAATCCACCAAAAGGTTGTCCATTTCATCCAAGATGTCCAAAAGCAAAAGATATATGTAAAACAGATGTTCCTAAATTAAGAAAATACTCAACTAATGGTAAAGAACATTATGCTTCGTGTCATTTAATTGATTTACCCGAAATAACCTAAATGACAAATAATAAATCAAATGATCTAAATGGTGTAATGCCAGCAATGATTACATCATTTAATAAAGATGAGACTATTAATAAAGATGGATTGAAAAAAGTTATAAATCATCTCATCTCTGAAAATGTTAACGGTTTGTACATAACAGGTAGCACAGGTGAAACATTTCTAATGTCGCCTGATGAAAAAAAAGAGGTCATTAATATAGTTGTTGAGGAAGTTAACGGTCAAATTCCAGTAATTGCGCACATTGGATCTATAGGAACAAAACTAACAACTGATTTAGCTAAATTTGCAACAAGCGCAGGTGTTGACGCTTTGTCAGCCCTTCCTCCATTCTACTATAACTTTTCTAGTGAAGAAATATTTAGTTTTTATTCTGACATAGCTGCATCATCTGATTTACCTATTATTATATATAATATCAGTCATGCTAATTTGATGGATATTGAAATGCTTAAACGTTTAGCTGCAATTGAAAACATTATGGGGGTTAAATACACCGCAGCTACTCATTTTAATTTTGAAAAAATTAAAAAAGAAATTGGAACTTATTTTAAAATTTATTCAGGTATGGATGAAATGGCTATTTCAGGTCTAATATCGGGTGCAGATGGAATGATTGGTTCATTTTATAATTTAATGCCTGAAATGTTTGTTGGTATATTTGAAAATATAAAAAACGGAAATATTTCTGAAGCAAAAAAAATACAAAACAAAGTTAATATAATAATTTTATATGCTCTTAAAAAATCAGGATATCCTTTTATAAAAATGGGATTAAAATGGTTGGGAATTGACTCTGGCTATGTAAGGAAACCATTTGCTAGTTTGGTGGATAAAGAAATAGAAAGTGAAATAAAAAATGATTTAAAGAAATTGTCATCTGAAAATGATCTTTCAGATATAAAATTTCTAGAAGCATTATAATTTTAGACGTGAAAAGTAAAATTTTACAGAAATTAAAAAATAAAATTATTGTTTCCTGTCAGCCTAATGAAGGAAGCCCTCAGAACAAAACTGATATTATTGTCTCAATGGCACAAACTGCAATTCAAGGTGGTTGTGGAGGTGTGCGTATTGAGGGAGAAAAAAATATACGGGCTGTAAAAGGAAAAATTTCTGTTCCCATAATTGGGATAATAAAAAATGACCTGAAAGATTCAAAAGTTAGAATTACTCCACTTCTAAAAGATGTAGATAAAGTTATTAAAAGTGGTGCAGATATTATTGCATTTGATGCTACTAAAAGGAAAAGACCTTTTTCAACAAAAGAAATCATTTCTAAAATTAAAAAAGCTAATAGGCTAGCGATGGCTGATTGTTCAAACCTAGATGATGCTAAAAATGCTGTTTTAGAAGGTGTAGATATAATTGGAACAACGCTTGCAGGCTATGTTGGTAAACAAGCTAAAGATACAGATGAACCTGATTTTAAATTAGTAAAACAATTTAGAAAACTCAATTGTTTTGTAATGGCAGAAGGTCGTTATAATAGTCCTAAACTTGCAAAAAAGGCTATGTTAGCAGGGGCTGATGCGGTGACAGTAGGTAGTGCAATTACGCGTATCGATAATATCACTAGTTGGTTCGTAAAAGAAATTACTTAATAAATGCTTAAAAAGGTTTTTAATAAATCTGGTATAGCCATTGATTTTGGAGCAACTAAAATATCATCATCTGAAATTGTAAAAGGAAAATTTAAAAAAAATATTGATGAACCAACTTCAATAAAAAAAATGGGAGATCAATACATTCAACAAATTGAAAGAAATATAAAAAACTTAAATGTATTAAAATCAAAAAAGATAGGTATTGCTATTACAGGTAGAGTCGATCAATTTGGAAATTGGTATCCAGTAAATAAAGAAAATTTAGGAACTTTCAAAATACCTCTTAAAAAGCTTATAGAAAAAAAATTTAATGTACCTACTACAATAATGAATGATGCTACTGCTGCAGCTTTTGGTGAGGCGATTTATGGAAAAGGTTATGCATACAAACGTGTAGGATATATTACAATTTCAAGTGGTGTTGGAGTGGGTATAATTTTTGATAAAAAACCTCTTCTTTCTGAAAATGGATTAGCAGGACATTTAGGATTTACAACCTCAACACTGGCAAAAACAAAATGTGGGAGTGGGAGAATTGGAACTTTTGAAAGTATAGCTTCTGGTAAAGCTATGAGTAAAATAGCAAAACATAATGGTCATAAAAATATTACTGCTAAAGAAATTTTTAAACTTGGTTTAGATAATAAAAAATGGGCTAAAGAAATAATTAATTTATCTGCAAAATCTATCTCAGAGTTGTGTGCCAATATGAAAGCTATTTTTGATGTAGATATTATTATTCTTGGTGGAAGTATTGGAATGGCAAAAGGTTATGTTGAACTTGTTAAAAAAAATTTGATGAAAGAACCTAAATTATTTCATGTAAGAGTAGTGAAATCATCACTTGGTGTAAAAGCAGCAAAAATGGGTGTTTTGCAATAAAGTCAAGAAACTGATTGTGCTTTTAATGAAAATTGCATAGGTTAATAAAAATGGGCAAAGGACAAAAATTATATTCAAAAGCAAAGAAAATTGTTGCTGGTGGTAACATGCTTTTATCAAAGAGACCTGAAATGTTTTTACCTGAACATTGGCCGGCTTATTTTAATAAAACAAAAGGTTGCGAAGTTTGGGATCTTGATGGAAATAAATATATAGATACCTTAATGATGCCAGGAACTAATTCTCTTGGCTATAGTCATCCAGAAGTTGATGAAGCTGTCAAAGAAACAGTCGGGAATGGAAATATGTCTTCTCTTAATGCCCCGGAAGAAGTTGAGCTTACTGAAAGATTAGTTGAGCTACATCCTTGGGCTGATATGGCTAGATTTGCAAGATCTGGAGGTGAAGCTAATTCAGTCGCCATTCGTCTTTCAAGAGCTGCATCTGGAAGAGATAATGTAGCATTTTGCGGATATCATGGCTGGCATGATTGGTACTTAGCTTCAAATTTATCTGACTCAAAAGGGTTAGATGGTCACCTACTACCTGGTTTAGATCCTCATGGTGTACCTCAAAATCTAAAAGGAAGTGTATATCCTTTTGAATATAATAATTTTGATAAACTAGAACACTTAGTCAAAACTAAAAATATTGGCGTTATCAAAATGGAAGTTTACCGAAACAAAGAACCAGAAAATAATTTTTTACAACGCGTCAGAACATTAGCAAATGATAATAATATTGTTTTAGTTTTTGATGAATGTACTTCAGGATTTAGAAAAAATTACGGTGGCTTACATATGCTTTATGATGTTGAGCCAGATGTCGCAATGTTTGGAAAGGCTCTTGGAAATGGATATGCTGTGACTGCAGTCCTTGGTAAAAGAGAGGTAATGCAAGCAGCAGAAAAATCTTTTATAAGTAGTACCTTTTGGACTGAACGAATTGGATCTAGTGCTGGTCTTGCGACACTTAAAGTTATGGATAAAGAAAAGTCATGGGAAAAAATTACAAAAATTGGTGAATACGTCAATAGTGAGTGGACGAATTTGTCTAAAGAATTTGATCTTCCTATTACTATTAGTGGATTAGCGGCACTAACAACATTTTCATTTAAAAGTGAAAATGCATTGGCATATAAAACATTTATTACTCAAGAGATGCTTAAAAAAGGTTATCTTGCTGCTACTGCAGTCTATGTTTGTACTGCACACACAAAAGACATTATTGATGGTTACATTGAAAATATACGTCCCATCTTTCAAACGATAAAAGAGTGTGAGGATGGAAGAGATATTATGGACTTATTAGAAGGCCCTATTGCACATAATGGTTTTAAACGATTAAACTAATCTAAAGATATAATTTTGTTGCCAATTTTTTTAAAAGGTAATCTTTTTAAATTACTTGTACAAAGACCTTGGCTATCAATATAAAAACTTTGAGAGGCAATTGGATCATATGCGTCTTTATGAGAAACAGCTGCTTTTATTATTATTAGTTTTGCATCTCTTGGATTAATACCTTGCGAAGTTAGTTGACCTAAATCCATTGGTGGTGTTTTAATTGATGTTAACAATAACGTTAATTGATCATTCTTTAACACAGCTGAAGGGCCCATGTTAATTTTTGTTCCCATCATTGAAGCTAGGTGGGATTGTTTATTTTCAAGCTCAAATGTTCCATCAGAAATTCTTTCTAAATTTGCTTTAATAAAAATAGGCTTGCCATGAAATTCATCAAATTTTGCACCAATTTGTAATTTAATTTCATTATTTATTTGAGCTTTATGACAGGCATCTGCAGCTTCTGGATCATTAATTATAGCAATAATTCCAGTATGATTTGTTTGTAATAAACGTTCTAATAAATCAGTAGCATCTCCTGGTGTTCCACCACCAATATTATCAGCTGGCTCAATTAATAATATTGGTTTTTTAATTTCTGTAATATTATCAATTACTTTTAAAGCTTCATCGAGTAAATTTTCTTTTGGATAACCATCTTTAATTTTTGCTTCAAGTATATTTGCTAAATCTTCAAGGTATTTTTTTGCATTACTAATATTTCCTCTAGTACAGCAATTTATACTAAAACCACATTCTGGAATATCTGCATATGAATATCCTGCCATAACGTTAATACAAATGATCTCTGGATCTTTTTTCTCTATTTTTGATGCCTCCTCTAAAATTGTTTTCATCGGATCATTTGCTGTGCCAACACCAGTTGGGGGTAAAATATATTTTGTCTCTAAGTGTATTTGTTGCACATTAGGATCTAGAAAAAGGTCATTTAAAATTGATGCAGCTTTTACCGCTGTTTCTCTAGAATCACTATGAGGGTTTTTTCTATATGCATAAACACACGTACTATACTTAATCATATTTTCTGAAACATTTGCGTGTAAATCTAAAACTCCCACAATAGGAATAGAAATGTTTTCTTTCGATAAAAAAATTTGAATTTCTTTGAGAAAATCTCCCTCAAAATCATCATGGTTAGTACTTACCATAGCGCCATGTAAAATTAAGAAAATAGCATCTATATTGTGACAAGAAACTTTTAATTTTTCGAAGAAATTTTTTTTAAAATAATTTTCTGATTCTTCATCAACTGTGCCTGAGGGTCTGGCTGACATTTGAATTCCTGGAATAATATTCCAATTTTGATGAGAAGCGTATTCTAAAAAACCATCTGTTGGAGATCCATTACCATTGTTTTCATTAATTATTTCTTCATCATGGAAAATAATAAAGTCTTTTAAGGTAGTTGGTTCACCTAAAAATGTATGTGTTTCATGATATATACCTGATAGAAAAATATTTTTAGACATTAAGTATTTCTTCTAATTCATTATTTGCATGTATTTTTATTTTTTTTACGTCTTCTGCAGTTGCTCCATCATAAGGCCATAGAACTTTTTCTGATACCGGTCCCCATCCACCAACAGAAGCAAGTAATTTATCTAAGCCCGTATTTGATAGTTTATTAGCAAAGGGTAAAATATATTGTTTCATAAAGTTTAAGACTTTTGCTTCTAGTTCTTTTGCTTTTTCATAATCATTCTCGATTAAATCCCAAATTTTAACAGCACCATTTGGACTTAAACATGCAACATTGGAATAGGATCCATTTGCTCCTAAAGGCTTTCCATATACAACCGTATGTCCAGGCACAAATACAGAGAAATCATCTAATAATTTTCTTCTTTGTGAGTACCATTGCTCATCACCCCCAGCACATTTAATTCCTACAAGATTTTGAACTGATTGTTTTAATAAACAAATCTCTTCAAGAGAAAGCAG
This sequence comes from uncultured Alphaproteobacteria bacterium, assembly GCA_902628645.1. Lineage (GTDB taxonomy): Bacteria > Pseudomonadota > Alphaproteobacteria > HIMB59 > CACPNW01. The sequence goes on from CACONS010000004.1 coordinate 67,350, forward strand.
GACTTTTGCATGAGGAGGATTGTACAAAATCATATAAATATCCTCAACCACCTCTTGCATTCCTAAAATAAAATTCTTTGACTCGTTAAAAGTTGGTGGCCACCAATCTGGTAAGGTAATTTGAAATCCATTTGGTTTTAAACTTACCATTCGCTTTGCTCTTTCTTGGCAAACTCTTGGATTAGTGTGACTTAAACCAAGTTGAAATTTTTTTTTCTTTTTTAATGCAATAGTTGAAACTATTTCTGATAATTTATCAAATTCTTGCTCTGTTTGATTATGACATTCTGCAGCGGTACCATTTGTATAAATACCAGAAACTTTTGTATCACATAAAATATGAATCTGTTCTTCAAATGCAACCCAGTCAATTTGATTATTATTTATTGGTAAAAGAATAGTTCCCCAAATTCCATTTGGTTTCTCTCGTTGTTTCATTTTAATGTTTATGTAATTGATCTTCTGCTTGCTTAATAATATCTACGCCCACTCTATCGCTCCATCCTTGAATCAATTTCTTTGTTACTGGACCAACATTTCCATCAGCAATTGGCATTCCATTAAACTTCGTTGCAGGCATTATTGAATATGGAGTACTAGTAATAAACATTTCATCAGAAGTTGCTAAATCATAAGATTGAATAACAGCTTCAATGACTTCAATGTCTAAAGATCGAGCTATCTCCATGGTTGAATTTCTTGTAAGCCCCTCCAAACAATTAGCAGTGGTTGGTGTAATTAACTTTCCATCTTTGATCATAAATATATTACCACCTTTATTTTCTGCAACATTTCCATGAATATCAAGAATGACACTTTGCGCATCAGGATCAACTAATTTAGCTTCAATTTCAGCTAAAGTGTAAAATAGGCGACTTCTATTTTTAATTCTTGCATCTAAAGATTGTGAAGGCACCATTCTAGTAGGAGGAGTTACAGCATGACAACCTTTTCTATAAAAAGGAGCCCATGAAACAAGGTTCATGGGTTGAGTGTAAATCATGACAGTTGGTTTAGAGACTTGCAAAGCTGGATTGCCTCCAGTGATTGAATGTCCTCGAGAAATATTATGCACAAGCCAACAATCCTCATTAGGCTTGTAATCATCTTTGTTAATTTCTAATAATTCAAGACTGACCTTTTTCATTTCCTCAATTGTCATTTGAGGGTCAATACGTGTTAATTTGAATGATTTATATAACCTTTCTAAATGCTCATCTAATTTGAATGGTTTGAAATTAAATGTTCTAGTAGATTCAGTAACTGTATCACCTAATAGTACTGCGCTATCAAATATTGAAATTTTAGCATCTACTTCTGGCACAATCTCACCAGAAATATAAACTTTTCTATTGTTCATTTTATAATTTGTTTTTTGATTTTAATTCTGCTTTTAATTGTTCTTGTTCCATTTTCTCTTTCTGCTTGTCGTGTTTTGCAGAAACACCATGATAAACAAAACCAAAAGCTCTTCGTGATCTAGTTTTGGATTTATTGGGATCAGCAAAATGAATAATTTTTGCATGGTGCATTAAAAACATTCCAGCTTTACCTTCAAACTTTACAGTATTTTTTTTGTCCTCTTCAGTTCCAAAATCAGTAACCCCCTTTGAAAAACCTAAAATTTCTGATTTGCCATGTGGTCTGTATCCTTCCATTTTGTGAGAGCCTCTTACATAGTGGATACATCCATTTTCATCATCTACATCTTCTAAAGCAAGCCATCCGGTTACTGCCTTATCATTATCTAAATTAAAATAATAACCATCTTGATGCGGAGGAGTTGGATTACTTTTACCAGGAGGTTTATTAAAGTATTCCATTGCTCTAGGTATAACATCTTCACCTAAAGCGTTCGCAGCTAATTCTTTTATTTTACTATTGTGAAATAGATCATGAAAGAAAGCATCGTATTCTTCCAGCTTTTGCATTTGCATTAAAGTATCTTTGTTTTCTTTATCAACGTAATACACTTCCCCTTCTTTCATTTTAGGAACACAGTCTTTTATGTATCTATCAAATTCTTTGTTAATAAGTTCCATATCAGACTTCGAGAAAAGTTCGGGAATATGATTATAACCATTCTCATCATAAATGTTTTTTAAATTACCTAAGTCGGGTATGTTGCTATTAAAATTCATATTAAATTTTTCTCTTTCATTTCTTTTTTTAACTTTTCTTGATAAGCATCATGCGCCTCTTGATTAATTTCAGCACTTTCACCGTAATAAATAAAACCTAATGCTTTTCTAGTTCTTGTTCGCGATTTATTACCTTCTGCCCAATGAATTGTTTTGGCGTTATGGATTAAAAAAGTTCCAGGTTCACCAGGAAATGAAACAGTATTTTTTTTATCATTATCATTTCCAAAATCCGTAATACCTTGAGAAAATCCTAAAACATTTGATCTTCCATGTGGTCTATATTCTGATTTATGAGAACCTCTTACATAATGAATACATCCATTTTCTTCATCAACTTTTTCAAGTGCTAACCAACAAGTAACGGCATTATGTTTTTTTAACATAAAGTAATAACCATCTTGGTGTGGTGGAGTTGGTTTTCCTATCCCTGGTGGTTTATTGAAAAATTGTAAATTTTGTGGCTCAGCTTTTTCACGCAAAACTATTTCGGCAACTTCCCTTATCGATGAATTTTCAATTAAATCTTTAAAATAATCATCGTACGTATACATTTGTTGAAGTTGTTTAATAGTACTTTTGTCATCTTTGTTTTCATAGAAAACATGGTGATCAGGTACGGTAGGCGCAACTTCTTTTATATATCTAGTCAATTCTATTTTTATCTCTTCAATTTTATTATCTGAAAATAATGGATTAATAGCAATATAACCATTCTCATCAAAATGAGATTGAAGGTCTGTATTATTAAAATCTGACATAATTTTCTGAAATTATGGTAACTTAAATTAAGAAGATATCTAGTAAAATTTAATAATATACCCTATTTTCTCAATTTAATTATAACTTATTAGAGAATGAATAAAAAATACAAGAGAGTTTTTTCTATAAATAATGATCTAGGATATAGAAATTATACTGTTAGGGATTTAATCAACCTAAAAGGTAAAAAAAAATTAACACAAGTAAGAGTTACAACAGTTGAAGAAGCCTCCGCAGCTCAAGAAGCGGGAATTGATTTATTATTAACTGGACCTGGTAAAGATTTTCCAGATATTAGAAAAGCTGCCTCAAAAACGTTTATGACTGTTGGTGTTCCTTTTATTGAAAACCCATCAAAAAGAGAGGCAACAAAAAAAGCATTTGAAATTATTGAAGCTGGAGCAGATTCATTAATGTGTCAAAATTGGAATCTTGAATGGATGAAGCATCTAAGTAAATTTAGAATTCCTTTTCAAAGTCATGTTGGATTTATTCCAAGAAGAACAACATGGATTGGTGGAATACGATCTTTTGGTAAAACAGCATATGAAGCTCTAGAATTATTTAAAGATATAAAAGATATTGAGGAGACTGGCGCATGGGGAATAGAAGTGGAACTAGTTCCAGAAAATATTTTAGAAGTTATTACAAAACAAACATCTCTAGTTACTATATCAATTGGATCTGGAATAGCTGCAGATGCTCAGTTTTTATTTTCAGAAGATATATTAGGACAAAGTAAAATAGCTTTTCCAAGACATGCAAAAAAGTATAAAAATTTTGATAAAATATTAAGTAATATACAAAATGAAAGAATCGATGCTTTCAAAAAATATAAAACAGATGTTCAAAAAAATAAATTTCCAACTAAAAAACATTCTATTTCAGTTGAAAGAAAAGAATTAGATAAATTTAGAAAGTATTTACAACAGATTTAATTATGAAAAATAAATATAAAAAAGTTTATTCTCTTGCACATCAAGTCGGTTATAGAAATTATACTGTAAGAGACTTAATAAATTTAAAAGGTAAGAAAAAATTGACACAGATAAATGTTATATCACCAGAAGAAGCTGCTGCTGCAGAAGCTGCTGGTATTGATTTAATTATTTGTGGTGTAGATAAGTTAAAAGAAATACGAGAAGCTGCACCCAATACATTTTTAACGTGTGGAATAAAATATACTGAACATGCTTCAAAAGAAAGTATGATGAAGAAGGTATTTGAATTAATAGAAGTTGGGGTAGATTCTATACATACCAATTCTTGGAACATAAAATTTATTAAATATCTTAGTGAATTTAATATCCCTTTCCAGGGACATGTAGGTTTTGTACCTATGAAGTCTACTTGGACAGGAGGTGTGAAACCAGTTGGAAAAAATTCAGCTGAGGCTATAAAAATTTATCATGAAATTAAAGAATTAGAAAAAATTGGTGCGTGGGCAATAGAAGTTGAATGTATGCCAGAGGATATCTTAAAAGAAATAACAAAAAAAACCAAAGCTCTGACCGTTTCAATTGGGTCAGGTAGGTTTGCAGATATTCAATTTTTATTTGGTGAAGATATTTTAGGCTATCACTTCAATTCAATTGAAACACCACGACATGCAAAAAAATATAAAAATTTTAATAAGACATACGCAAATTTACAAAATGAAAGAGTACTAGCATTTAAGGAATATCAAAATGATGTTATAAGTAAGAAATTTCCCTCAAAAAATAATGTTGTCTTTGCAGAAAAAAAAGAATTAGAAAAATTTAAGAAGTTAATAAAAAAACTATAAATGGAAATAAGTAAATTAGTTAGAAGATTAAATAATAATGAAATATCTCAGTATGAAGATAAGGGTTATTTGAAAGGTTTACCTGTATTTTCTGAAGAAGGTGTTAAAGATCTTCAAAAACTTTTTTTTGATCTCAATAATAGGCTGCCTACACATGTTAACATAAATAAAACTAATATGTGGCATAAAGCGAGTAAAAAGTTTTATGATTTAGCACATACTCCAGCTATTCTTGATTATGTAGAAGATCTTTTAGGTCGAGACTTCTTCCTTTGGGGTGGACAATTTTTTTATAAAGCTGCTAAAAGTAAAGGTGTTGTTCCTTGGCATCAAGATTCGCAGTACTGGCCTTTAAATCCATCAAACTCTGTTACAGTTTGGTTAGCTGTATACGATACAGATAAATCAAATTCGGCAATGAAGATAGTATCTGAAAGTCACAAAACAAAAAAATTTTTACATAAAATTAATGATGATAAAAATTATGATTTAAATCAAGAAGTATCTGATGATCAAATTGAAAAAGAAAAAATAGTATATATGAATTTAAAAGCTGGAGAGATTTCTCTTCACTCTGATGCTCTTTTACATGGTTCAGATGCAAATCATTCTAATAATCCTAGATGTGGAATTACTCTAAGGTACTCTCCTTCAAATGTTAAAGCTGATTTATCAGAGTGGCCATTTTTTTCTGTTCAAATAGCTAGAGGAGAACAAAATCACTTCTTAAATCCTGTGGCCCCTATACCAAGAGGTGAAGCAACTCCTGTTAGAGGTTTTCAATTTCATCATGAATTTGAAAGCGAGTGGTAAAAATTAATTTTAACTTGTATAAAATAAATGAAAATAATTGATGAAATAATTCTATACGAAAACCCTGATCCTTTACTAGTTAGTAAACAAGGTATTTTTCCAGGTATAGTAAAATTACAAGATAATTCATTACTTGCATTGTTTACTATTGGTCAAGCTTTTGATTCTGCTGATCAAAGAACATTTGTTTCAAAAAGTTTTGATGATGGAAGAAGTTGGTCTAAACCAAAACCTCTACATAATCATATGTATAAAAATAAGGAAGAATCAGAATCTCTTAAACCACTATTATTACAAAATAATAAATTACTGGCAATAGGTTATGCTTTTGTAAGACCAGACAGTTTAACACCAATTGTTAATCCTAATACATTTGAAATATTACCTCTCAATAATAAAATAAGTATTTCTAACGATAATGGTGAAAGTTGGTCTATGCCAAAAAATTTTAACGTCAATGAAACACCACTTGAAATATCAGGACCGTGTATTCAATTAAAATCAGGTAGAATATTAGGAGCAGCACCACCTTTCCATTTAAAAGAGTCAGATCATTCAGGATGGATAATTTATAGTGATGATGAAGGAGAAAATTGGAGTAAACTATCTGAATTTTATAAATCCAAGGAAGGACATGTTTCAACTTGGGAATGTCGCTTATGTGAAACTAATAACAAAATTATTGTTATTTTTTGGGCTTATGACAATAAAAATAAAAAAAACCTTAATAATCATATTGTAATTTCTGAAGATGAAGGAAAAACTTTTAATACTATAATTGATACTAAAATTAGAGGTCAAGCTTCAAACATAATGTTTTATAAAGATGAAATAATTTTTACAATTCATTGTCACCGTGAGAATCCAACGGGTTTAATTCTGAGAAAAGTTGATATTAGTGGAAATAATTTTAAAATTTTAGAAGAAATCAATTTGTTTTCTAAAGATGGTTTATCAAGTGATGATACTGACATAAGTAAACAGTTTGGCTCACTTAAGTTTGGTCAACCATCAATACTTCTTTTAAATCAGAATAAATTACTAATTTGTTTTTGGTGCATTCATGATAATCAACATATTATAAAATCGTATATCGTAAATATATAACCATCTTAATGTTCAATCTAATATCTAATGAAAAAGAAAAAATGAAAGTAATTAATTATTATCATTTTTCAACTGCACTTCAAATGTGTGCAGTTATAGGAACTGTTGCTGCACCTCTAACACTATATTCTGTAGAATTAGGATTAGATCCAGATAGAATTGGTATTTTAGGTAGTCTAATGGCTTTTTGCCAAGTATTAGCTTTAGTTAGTATTCCTTTAACTATTTATTTCGGTAGTAAGATTTTATCTATTTGGACTTTATTTAGTAGGTACATCTTTCTTCTAATTTTTTTAATTGTCCCTTTTTATCAACAAAATTTAACACTTGTTTTCTACTTATTATTTTTTTCAATGCTTATGTTTTCAATTTTACGTTCATTATCTGAAGCTGCATTTGTGCCTTGGATGCAAGAATTTATTCCAAGAGATGTAAGGGGCAGAGTTATTGGTATTAATGGTATTGTTTGTACACCATTTGCATTAGTTGCATCATATGGAATAAAAATTTGGCTCGACAGTAGAGAGGGTTTAGAAAGATTTTATCCAGTTTTTTTTATAGCAATAATCCTTGGATTAATATCTGCTTTACTCCTTTTAAAATTAAAAGGGGGTAAGAAGATTCAAGGACGAGACAATGATCAAGGTTATTTGAAAAATTTGCTGAAAGCAACAAAAGATAAAAATTTTAATTTATTTTTAGTTTCATCAGGAACACAATATTTAGTGATTACCATACTAGCTATTTTTTTAACTCTCTATTTTAAAGTTAGAATGAATATTCCAAGTGGAGAATTAATTTTTTCGTCTACATTAATTCTAATTGGAGGAACATGTAGTGGTTTAGTAGTTGGAAGAGTTACAGATAGTTATGGTTGCAGGGGTATAAGAGTGCTATTCCAAAGTTTACAAATTATATTATTGCTTACACTACCATTTATAAATTCTGATACTCCTTACTTAAGTTATGTAATTGGATTAATTTTCTTTCTATTTGGGTTTTTAATGTGGGGAAGTGCATCAATAGGTTATATTTTCATGTTAAACTATGTACCAAGTAATAACAAAGAATCATTCATGTCACTTGCTTATAGCTTAGATGGAATAACAGCGGGGGTGACAACGGTCCTAGCTGGCTATTTAGTTGTTTGGTTAGATAATAATGAGATTATTGTTTTTGACAAATTACTTGGCAGCTATGAAGTCTTATTTGTTATTTGTGCATTTATTATAGCCATATCTATGAATGCTTTTATTCTTATAAGAGAAGAAGGAGCCATGGGAGTTAGGACTTTTTTGAGGCAATTAATTTTTTACAGAAAGCAATTACCTTAAAATATTATTCAAATTTTAAACGTATCCAATGTAGATCCATTTTTTTATCATTACCAGCATAATAAAAAACTAAAACTTTCCCACTCTGTAAAACATCAGCATAGGGCAATCCAAAACTCCATATATTCATGTCAGCTAATAAACCTCCTAGCTCTTTACTATTTTGCTTAATTTTATTTTGATTAAAAATTGTTATCTCAGAAATTTCATCAAAATAAGCATTGAGATTATCTGATACTCTTACTTTTATGCTTTGATTTTTAAATCTATCAACCCATGCTAACACTACCTTACCATCTTTTAATAATGCAGGATGAGAGGGTTGATCAGAAATATTTAAATCTTTTGGGGGAGACCATGTTTTACCCTCATCATCACTTATTCTTTGATGAATATTAAGGAAGGTCTTTTTTGTGGAATCATATGTCCATGCAAAAGATGTAATAGTTCCATTCTGATTTACACCACATCTTAAATCCCAATTAAAAATTCTTCCAGTTTCATCACCTGCTGCTAAATAAGGTTTAGACCATGTTATTCCATTATCAGAAGAACATATGAAAACATTTTTTTGATACCATTTTGATTCATCATAATAATCTTTATTATTTTCGATACTCATAATTAATTTTCCATTTGGTAGTTTCATAATGGGATTGGTAAGACTTGGTGGACCAATGTCATTAGGTAGTTGAACTTTTCTAAGTTTTGACCATGTATTCCCATTATCATAAGAATCTGCAAGTAGAATTTTCATTGGAAGACAGCCTTCAGTATCAGCATTAAATAATTCTTTTCCTGGAATAGAAGATCGATCAATCCACAATAATGATGCAATAATATGAGAATCAGAAATTTCAGTTAAATAACAAAGTTTTAGACTGCCTTTAAGATTATCTATTTCAATATTTTTAAAAGGCTGCCAAGCTTCTGACCAATTATCACCTTCATCATCTGATCGAAAAAATTCTATTCCCTCTAATTCAGAATCTTTATTATTTCCACCTCTTGCAGTAGCAAGAATAGATCCATTACTAAGAGAAACAAATGATGAAAAGGTATAGCATGCTTTATTAGAATCAATTTTTGCAGAACAGAAAATGCCTGAAGAATCTATTTTCATTGAATAAAATTTATTTTTTTTTCTTAGGCCATCTCATTAAAAGTTTGGCATTTTTCTCTTCTTCAATTGCTTTTTCTTTATCTTTAAAAATTTTTACTACACATTGAGGTTTGTTACGATCAATAACATCGTAAACTAAATGATGATCTACTTTATCGATTAGCGGTCCAATCCATCCCGCACAATGGTCACAATACCTTTTCATAGGCTCTGCATCATTATCAAGAACTTTACTTAAACTTGGACAGACATTCATTTTTAATTCCAATTTATCGTCATCTAAATTTAAATCTAAATCACAATTTTCTTCAATTCTTATATGATCCCAGTACTCGTACATTCCCTTCAGCCCTTTTTCTTTAAACAATGCTAATGTATGTTTTTCCTGATTTTTACTAATTTCTAGCCAATATGCCTCTAGATGCTCTTCGCCTTGATCTTCAAGAAACTTGAAAACTTCATTATAAAAGCGTGTAAAGTGATCACTTGGTATCATGCTCTTTTCCTAATAGTTTGTCTACATGCTGCTTCACCTAAAATTTCAGTTTTTATTTCATAAGGAGTATTATCAGCTAAAGCTTCATTAGTTTTTATGGTTTGATCACAAAAATGAGATGAGACATTTCCCACTAATTTTTTTACATGCTCATAAGCAGTGCAACGATGAACAGTTAAAATAATTTCTTCTTCATTGATTGAAATACTATAATCGGCCTTTTCTCTATCAAAGAAATGTTGCCAATGTTTAGCTAACATTTTTATATTACCTTTTTTAATATGGTCTTTGATATCCTTATAAACGTCTTTTCCAACTTTTTTGAAAATATCATTCATGGTATCGATACCATATTTATTAATAATAAATTCAATCGTCGTATTTGTTGCGCCATGAAAATCCATGTGAACATTACCACCATCATTGTAACGCAGTTTTTGATCTAAATTATTTTTATGCACTTTTATATTCAGATTTTCCAGCAATGAAAGTTTCACTGATTTCTAGATTATCTTTTCTTAAAAGAATAAAATCAGCTAATTTATTTTTTTCAATACTACCCATTATATCATCTAAACCTATAACTCTAGCTGGTACTAAGCTTGCTGCGATTGCTACTTGGGATAAAGTTTTTTTAGAAAATTTATAATAATTTTGTAATGCTTCAATTGAAGTTAATGAAGAACCGGCTAATAAGCCATTATAAGTAGATGCTTTACCCTTCTCCACTGTACACCATCTCCCTGGAAAAAATTCAAACTTAACAGGAACTGGAGAGCCAGCACCCTTAACAGAATCTGTTTCTAAAAATACTCTGTCATTTGGTAAATGAGATAATAATTCAACGAGTTGAGGATGTACATGTATACCATCACATATTACTCCCAGAGCAATTCGTGACTCAGCAATCAATGCATCAGTTAAAGATAAAACATGGACACCAGTATCATCTGGTGGATAAGTTGGAAGAGCATCATACATATGTGTTACAGCATCAACTCCCCAATCAGCAAATTTAGGTACATCAATTGGATTGGCTCCACTGTGACCTAAATGAATTGAAATTTTTTCTTTTTTAAGTCTCTTTATAAATTCTTCGGAACCATTCATTTCTGGTGCTAATGTAAGAGCTTTTAATTTACCCTGACAAGCATCTAGTAATTCTTCTGCTAAAGATACTGATGGATCACGTAAATTTTTTGGATTGTGTGCACCAGGCAAAGCAAAGCAAGGACCCTCTGAATGAATGCCTAAAACGCGGGCCCCTTCTTTAGCTTTATCAATATCATTTGATAATGCATTTAACAAAATTTTAGTTTTTTCAGGTGGTAAACATGGTGTCGAAGGTAAAAAAGCAGTTACTCCCACTGCAGGCAATAATTTTGAATTATCAACTGCACAATTTTCTTCTGCGTGACCATACAAATAATTTAAAAAACCATGTTGAAGAACATCAATCATTCCTGGAAAGATAAAGTTATTTTTACCATCGATAATTTTCCAATCATCTGAAATGTTTTCACTAGGATCTAGTATATCAACAATCTTATCTCCATCTATTAGGAGATCATTGTCTACTTCACCGTAAGGAGTTACCAAAGTAACATTTGTAAATCTTTGTTTGTGTTGCATATATTTAATTTAATATTAAGGTAAAATCTAAAACAACTATAGTGAAAAGACAAGAACTAGGAGAAATAAGATGAAAGACCAATGTGTATGTATAACAGGATCTACGCATGGTATAGGGTTTGGGATTGCTGAGGCGTTTGCTAAAAAAGGAGCGAAAATTGTAATAAATTCCCATGAAAAAGATAATGGTGCTTTAGATAAGCTCAAAAAATTAACTGAGTGTTACTTTGTACAATCAGATCTATCGACAATCGATGGAAATAAAAAATTAATTGAAGAAGCAAATACAAAACTTGGAAAAATAGATACTCTTATTAATAATGCTGGTACTTTTCAAGATACTGATTTTGAAAGTATCAATGAAGAAAATTTTGATAAAACATTTAATCTAAATGTGAGAGGTTACATGTTTACATCTAAAGAGTTTGTAAAACAAATTTCAAGTAGTCAAAATAATAATAGTATTATTTGTATTGGTTCTTCTAACTCATTAGCTGCAGAAAAAAATAGTGTTATGTATGATACTTCCAAAGGAGCAGTTCTCATGATGGTTAAATCAATGGCTGTTAGTTTAGCATCAAAGAACATTCGTGTTAATGGTATTGGCCCTGGAATACTCGAAACTCCTCTAACTAGCGCAGGTTTAAATAAGGGAAATAATAAAAAGGTAATTAGTTCGCAAATTCCACTTGGAAGAATTGGGGAGCCATCAGATATTGGTGGAGCAGCTGTATTTTTAGCATCTGAAGAAGCAAAATATATTACAGGGCAAATGTTATACGTCGATGGTGGCATTTTAGCTAATCAATTAAATTGGGACGAGTCACTTTTATAAAAATTTTAAATAGGAGAAAATATGATTAAAATTATAACTACAGGTGCAAAATCAGTTTTACCTTTTAGTCCAGCTATTAAAGCTGGTGATTTTGTATACGTATCTGGTCAAGCTTCAGTTGATAGAGAAGATGGCTCCGTTATTGAAGGTACATTTGAAGAAGAAATGAGAAGATCAATTGAAAATCTTGAAGTTATTTTAAAGGAAGCAGGTCTTACCTTGGATAATGTTATAAATGTAAAAGGTTATGTAGCTGATCAAAAGGATTTGAAAGAATATAATAAAATTTATCCTGAATATTTTAAAGATCCACTACCAACAAGAAGTACAATTGTAAAAGTGTTGCCTACTTTCTTAAAATTTGAACTAGATTGTGTTGCATATGCACCAAATACTAGACAAGAAGGGTAATTAAAAAAAAGTTAATATTCCATCAACAACGTTATAGTCATCATCAACAACGGGAATAAACTTCCATTTATCAAATGCTGTACAGGGATGTGAAATACCAGAACATATCATGTCCCCTACCTGCCATTGATGATTATCAGTAAGTTTGACAAAGGCGTGCTGATCATTTGTACTAAATATTTCAGCATGACCGATATCTAAAAAACCCTCTCCAGGTCTAAATCTTTTCATTGGCTTAGGTAAACCCGAGTCATACGGAGCATCTCTCTTACCCATAGTTAGAAAAGCAAGATTATTTTCAGGAATGGATTGTACATAGGACCAAATTTCAAGAGCTGGTTGTAGAGATTGATCCCATTGTCTATTGGAATCACTTTTAGCTGTTTCAAGTGCATCTAAGTAAGGCCCATGATCATGTGTAATATAACATCCACTTCTTAATAATACTTTAATTGGAACACTAAGTTTAATTTTTGAAAATCTTTCTCCCACAATATCAAAATGAGTTGATCCACCAGCAGTAATTAATAATTCATTTAGATGAGAGTAATAATTTGAAGGAATATCATTAATAATATCCTCAATCTTTGAACAAAAATCATGCACAGCATTTGAACCTTTCATAGCAACAGCCGCTATGCCCTCATAAGAAGATATGCCTGCAAAAGTAAAATTCTTTGACTGATCCTCTCCAATTTTATTAACTAGTTTTAAAAAATCCTCTTTTTTACGAATACCTGTTCGACCATTTTCAGCTCCTATTTCAGGCAACAAATTTATTGGATTGATTAAATTAAGATTTCCAAGATTTTTTTTTATATTTAAAAACTGATCAATTGAGTCAACAAAACAGTAAAAAGAAAAATTTGTATTTTGATTAATATATGATGCTATTGTTTCTAAATGTGATTTACCTAAAAGTTGATTAGCAAGTAAAACTTTTTTGATACCAAAATCAAACATAACTTGAATTTGATTAATTGCACCAGCTGTAATACCCCATGCGCCATGTTTTATTTGCTCAGAAAAAATTTGAGGGGCCATGGTAGTTTTACCATGAGGAGCAATATCTAGATTGTGTTTTTCTAAATAATTGGAAAAAGTTTTTAAGTTATGAAGATAATTTTTTTGTTTTAATACCATTAATGGCATTGGCATATCTTCCTTCAGAATATTCCATTTTTTATTTTTTAGTTGTTTTAATGGAAATGGCTCACTTGACCCTGGAATGCCTTTAGTTCGTCTATCTAAAATAGTATTTTGAATTTCACTTAGATCCATTAAGAATTAATTTCTTCAAACTGACTAACCAAATTTTCTGCATAATCAGATAAAGCAATTACATCAGCGCCAATATTTAAAAGATTATACCCCATATCAATATAATTTTTTGCAACTCCAGGGCCACCAGGAGTAGCTGCAATTTTATTATTTTTTCTTGCTACTTCTGCCACTTTCTTCCTTGCACTAACAACGTCAGGGTGGTCCATTTGACCAGGAACTCCAAGTGT